>NZ_JBFAKV010000047.1:0-27633 GCF_040655895.1 Streptomyces sp. NPDC050264 | reverse complement strand
CTGCCGGGCCCCACGGTCTCTCCGGGGTACGAGAGAAACCATAGCCACAGCACGGGCCAATGTCTACTCCCGCCAACATAGGTTTTCGCGGTTCGGAGGGGAGGTAATCCACTCTGCGCAGAGCACCCTGCACGGGGTGGGAACAGATCCGAGCCCGGTCGATGCCGGCGTTGTCGGGCGTGCGGGGAGGCGCAAGCCGAAGAAACAGGCCAGCCCTGATCCGCGTGTTCGCCCTTGTCGGCGAACAGGGCGCGGCGGCCCGGCCGGCACCTGCGTACGCGCTAGTCGAGAGCCGGTGCGGCTCCGGCCACGGCCTCTTCCAGGGTGCCCACCGGCTGGAACAGCTCGTCGAGCCCCAGGAGGCGCAGGATCCGCAGGACGAAGGGCTGAGGGCATACCAGTTGGAGGCTCCCACCGCGGGCGCGGGTCCGTCGTCGGGCGGTGCAGAGAAGACCGATTCCGGCGCAGTCGAAGAACGCCGTCTCGGACAGATCAATGATGGTCAAGGGCTCGGGCGAGGAGATCGTGTCCGTCAGGTACGGTCCGATCGCGATGGCGGCAGCCAGGTCGATCGCGCCGCGGAATTCGAGGACGGTGTGAAGGCGGTGCTGATAGACACGCAGGTGCTCGGTCAGGATTGGGGCGCCACTGACGATCACGGCGGCATCACCTCTGCGATGGCGGGCTACCCGCTTCGGGGCAGCTGGTCGATGACCACCGGGGTCTGGGGTGACAATGCGGGTCAGCGTAGAGGGACATCCGGTACCACCAGAAGCGCAGAAACGGTTCCCGACCGTGAGATACCCCCGTCGGGATGAATGTCCTCGTAAGAGATTGACATGCCGCGGGGAACTGCGCGTGGCAAAGGCCAGGTTGAGGCGAGGCGGGGCTCGAGACCGAGGCGAACCTGAGAGGACTCGCCGACCGGGCGTCCCGGCGCCTGGGCCCCTCAACCAGGGCTTGCGGTCACCAGGAGGCAGGGGGCGAGGTACGGGTGACCACGGCGGGAAGCCGCCCGCTCTCGATCATCTGTCGCGGGAGTGACAGCGTGAAATGCTCGCCGACGACCTTCAAGGCCCGGCGCCTCTCTTCGAGAAGCGGCGATTCCTCGTCGTTGCCGAGCCAGTCGTCGAGGGAGTCTTCCGCAGGGATGACACCGGCCGCCTCCAGCGCCGGCCGCAGCAGGTCGGGCTGGGCGCCGGCGGGTTCGTACCCAAAGCCCAACTCGAAGTGCAGCTGTACCTCACCGTCGGAGTGGTAGCTGAAGAAGGAGGGCGGGTCGTCCGGCCGGGGGTCGAAGATCAGTACCTCGGCGCCCCGGGACACGGCCGGGTCCAGGGCCCAGCCTTCGCTGCCCACGCACTCCACGATGAACGACCACTCACCGCTCCGGCCGATACGGCCGACGCAGTAGATCTGCGTGAGGTCGACCATGCGATGCGCTTCCTGGATGGTGAGGGCAGGCCCGATCTCGACAGGCGAATGGTCGGCCATGCGTGCGGCCAGCTGCTCGGGGCCGATGCCGCGGGCGCAAGTGACGTACAGGTCACCGGCGTCAAGGTTCGCGCCGCACCAGGATTCGGCGATCCACTCAAGGCTGTCGGGCATTGCCTCTACTTCTTCCGTACACAGGTGGGCTGACGGGGCACAGCGAGAACGTAGTACGAACCCGATGGAAGCTCAGGAGTTCGGCTGCTTCTTGAACTCATCGATGTTGGCGCTCATCCGTTTGAGCGCCGCGTTGTGGTCGCCTGGCGGCTGCGCTTCGAAGATCGCGCGTTCCACCTCCAAGTACGCCAGGTTCTCGGCGGTGACCTGGGTGCGGTCGGGTGGGCTGAGGTCTTCGATGCGCTGCGTCAGACCCTGTACCGCCGGAATGGTTCTGGCCAGATGGTCCTCGACGATGCGCGCGACGTCGACGCAGTCGCTGTGGCCTTTGCCCTGCCGGGAGAACAGTTGGGCGCGCACGTCGGGCCGGAAGTCGAAGACGACCTGGTCGAACGGAGCGTTGCCGGGGTCGTGCGTATTGATGACCTGGATGAGTCCGCTGTTGAGGATGTCCGCCAGGTGACGTGGGCCCGTGCCGGGGGCGAGCAGACCCGCTATGAGCTGCATGATGTGACGGTTGAGCGGGGCCGCGGCGAGCAGGGTGGTCAGCCTCGCTGTCTCGGGCAGGGTGGTGCCGAGAAAGTCGACGAGCCGTTGGTGCAGGTCTTGCGGTGGGGCGGTATCGCGCTTGGGACGGTGCGTGGCAGGCACGAGAAGCGCTTGCTGGTGGATCCACTCACTTGAGTAGAGCAGGCGGCACCACGGTTCGATCCACCGCTTGTTGAGTTCCATGACGGGGATGATGGTGTCGTCGTCCGCGGGCTCCGGCGCACTGTCCAGAGCGTCGAGGGGCGAGGCGTCCGTGGGCCGCACGTCGAAGGTGCCGTTGTGGCCTCCGAGGATCGAGGAGCGCAGGACCACGGGCGATGTTGTGCGCAGGGCGGAGCGTTTCCAGTCCTCATGAGGCTGGACGTGAAGAATGGCGACCGGGTGGTGTCGTGCCCAGTCGTGCAGGTGGCCGTGGAGCGGTTCGGCGTCCCAGGCAGGGCCTACGGTGTCGGAGATGAGAAGGACGATCTTCCGTCGTTCGCTGGTGCCCAGCCCCGCGTTGGCGAGGGCCCCCTGGTCGAACAGGGGTCGTTGGGGGTCGTAGCCCTGACTGTGGAGTTTGACGACGTGGATGTCCGCGAAGAGCGGGATGCGGTGGGTGCTGATGACGAAGGCGTTGACCGTGGGATACCACGCGGCCATGGAGGCACCGGTGTCGATGATGAGGACGAGGTCCCAGTGCGAGCGGCGGTGGTGTGCGCGTGGGGCGGCGCCCGGTGCGTTGGGCACGGGCGCGGGCCTGGCCGACGGTTGCTCTTCGTCGAGGATGTCCAGGGTGTGCAGGGCGCGAGCTGCCAGACCGGCGTGCTCGACACGGGGTTTCGGCCATTCCTTGGGCGGCAGGGTGAAGATCGACTGAGGCGGGAGGGCTCGTAGGGGAAACTCGGAGGACGCGTGGCGGTTGCCCTGTGGGGTGGAGGTGATGAGCCAGTCGGTGTCGGCTATGTCGCTCACGACAGACTGGCTTCCGCGGGTGCCACCAGATCGTGCACTGCGGGCAGAGTGTTGTCGGGATCGTCCCAGATGAGGGTGATGTCGCGTGCGGTGTCGCTGGGCGCCCGGTCGTGGAGGGTTCGGGCGCGCAAGGCGTTGACGCGCAGGGGAAGCTGGTCCAGAGGCCCCTCGTCGATGAGGCGGCGTGCGATGGTGCGGAAGGCCGGGGAGCAGTCGTGGCGGTGCCACAGGATGGCGGGGGCGCCGGTGCGCAGTGCTTCGATGAACTCGGCGCGTCCTCGGCTTTCGCTGGGCGGGTTTTGAAGGATGACGGGGTCGCTGGTAATGACCTGTTCCGTGGCAACGGGCGCGGGCGTTGCCGGCTGAGGCCGGTTGGCACGTGTGCGCGGGTTCGGCTCGTCGCTCTGGTCGTTGATGAGGCTCTGCCAGCGTGCTCGCCAGGCCTCTTCGATGGTGGGCAGTTCGAGACGGTCCAGGCTGCGCACGATGACCGGCGCATCCGCCCCGGGGCGCTCGGAATCCGCGCACCATTCCCAGACGGGCTGGTTGATGAGTGCCAGGGGGAGCCAGAACTCGATGAGCGGACGCCGGGCAGTGTGGGGGCTCTGGGAGAACCACTGGCTCAGGCGCTGGATGACCGCTGTGGGCAGGTCGTTGCCCCTGACGGCACGGGAGTCCTCGTCGCGCAGGGCCGGGGATGTGCTGCCGATGCCGTCCCGGTGCCACATGCGCAGCGTGTACTGATCGTCGTTGAGCCCGTCGGGAAGGAGGACGAACATCACGCGAGCGTGTCCTGCTTCGGGCAGGACGTAGTCTGCGGCCGCTCTACGGCATTGCAGGAGTTGGCTCTGCAGGCCCCAGGAGTCGGCCTTGCCGGTGGTCCATCGCTGCAGGCGCCCGCGCTCCGACGGGCTGGACGCCGCAAGGTATTCCAAGTAGGCCAGGAAGGGCGGCAGTCCGCTGGGCAGGACGTTGCGCCGCAGGAGATGCAGGACGGTCGGCCACGCCTGCGTGCAGTGTGGGGGGAGGTCGGCCGACAGGGGTGGCAGGCAGGCACGGGCAGCGGAAAGCGCGCGGGCCTCGGAGACCTTTGGCACGAGAGACCGAAGGTGGGTCATCTCGGTGACGGAGACCCATTTCTGCGCGGCTCTCCAGTCGGCGAGTGTGCGTAAGGGGGCGGCCGACACCGGGTCCTGGGTGACCTGCTCGATGGCTCCCGCGAGAGTTTCCGCCGAGGAGACCTCTCGGGCGCACAAGTCGAGGAGCTGCCGTACCTGCATGCGGTAGGGCGCCGAGGCGTCGATGTGGTCGCGGATGTCGCGATGGCTGCTCGTGACGCGCCACAGCATGTCGCGAGCGGCTTCGGGAGTGTTGAGCCGCGGGCTTGCGCCGAGCCGCCGTTCTATGGCCGTCCACTGCGCGGCAATGGCGGGGTCACCCGAGAGCTCGGTGCCGGCCGTCGTGTGCTGCTGTTCCGTCATGGCGAATCACTCCTGCGGAGCCGGTTGGTGCGCGGCGGGTTGGCGGCCGGTGCGTAGCGCGGTGCGGGTCCATAGTGGAGGCGGCGTCTGTAGCTGGATAGGGCGTGCGGGAACGATTTACTCGTTCGGGTGCGACACGGCGGTGAACCGTCCACACTCTCTCTTCTATGGACGCAAGTGGACTGGCTGCGTGGGCGGCCGCGGTCACGAGTGCGGCGACGCTGGTCGTGACTACGTGGGTGGGGGGCCGCAGGGAGCGTCATCGCTGGCTGCGTGAGGCTCTGACGGAGGCGTTCGTGGCGTTCCTCGGATCCAGTTGGCGGCATTCCGACGTGGCACGTGGCGAGGAGTCGGACGCACAGCACGCCGCGTTGGCGGCGGAGTACGAGGAGATGCGTCAGCAACTGACGCGATTGCGGCTGCTGGCCGGGACCGAGGTGGTGAAGGCCGGCGAGGCCCTCGTGCGCTCGCACCGCGCCGTCCAGGAGGCGGGATCCGGGCCGGTGAGAGAGCAGGCGTTGGTGCGTGCCTCGCAAGGACGGCGCGCGGTGCTGGCCGCCGCACAGAAGTTGATGGGACTGTGGTGAGGGCCCGCCGCCTTTCGGGTCATCGCACATAGCGGCCCAGCTTGGTTTCGACGCTGTCGCGAATGTGGGTGAGGGCGGCCAGCCGCGGGGGTTCGATGGCCGGCTCTCTGAGACGGTCGCTGATCCATGCGGCCACCGCGGCGGTGGGCTCGGGCTCGGTGGCAACGCCCGGTCTTGGCTTGGGGCCGCCGGGGGTGCACGGGCCGGGGAGCCAGTGCATCACGATATTCAGGACGGCATGCTGCAAAAGCGCATCGCCCGCGTCGAGCTGCTCCATGAGCGTGTTCCAGTCGCCGAGGAATCCGAGGGCGATCAGTCGAGCGCGGTGCAGACTGGCGTGCGCGCCCGCGTCATAGGTGACTTCTTTGAGGTGGTACTGCAGCGAATAGGCCTTGTTCGCGGCGTCCGGCTGCTCGGCGATCTCCAGGCGTGTCAGGTAGGCGAGCGCGACGAGGGCGTGTGCCGCGATGACGGTGTCGACGACCCCGTGGAGTGGGTGCGCGTGCCGGATGAGGTGGTGCTGGTTGTCCGGGTGGAAGGCGACCTGTCGGACGAAGTCGATGTGCTGGTGCAGTCCGGTGCTTGCGGCGAGCAGCACGAACCGGTGCGCGTCGATGCCGGTGACGGTGGTCTGGGGTCTGAGACCTTCCAGCGCGGCGACGTGTGTGGCGCTGAGCGGGACGGGTTCGAAGTAGGGCGCGTCGATCAGCACATCCGTCGTGCTGAGCAGTTTCAGTTTCTCGCCGGTGCTGAGGCCGGGACTGTCGAGGAAGAGCGCGCTCTCGGTGTGATCGGGGGCGCTGCGGCGCCAGGCGAGTGCCCACGGCCAGGCGAGGGCGTGGGGAGCGGCGCTCTTGCGTAATTCCTCGTCCACCATGAGCGCCGCGCGGGGGCGTGCCTGGGTATCGAGGCTGCTGACCGCACCGACCAGGGCCGACAGCGCTTCGAGGTAGCCGTTCGCGATGCCGGGAGCGTGTGTGCGCACGATGCCGTCCACGGCGGCGATGTCCTCCGCGCTCAGTCCATGGACGAAGCCGGCCAGGGTCAGCAGACGTGCGGGGCCTGCCGCGGCGGCGAGTTGCTGCCAGGTTCCGCGGGCGGGCATCCGGCCCTGCTGGAGCATGCGGTGCGCTGCCACGGCCGCGTCCAGATCACCGGCTCCTGACAGCAGCGCCGGCCAGTCGTAGTCGTCCGCGTCGGCGCGGAGCATCTTGGCCCGCGCGCCCTGCCCATCGGCCGCGGTGCAGTGCTGGGCAGCCGTGTCCAGCAGCTGGTCCCATCCTGGGGCGTCGGCGAAACCCGCGCCGAAACGATGCTCAAGAAGGGTGTCCACGCGTCCGTGAGCCGCCAGCGCCGTCAGCAAGTCCATGCGTTCCCGGTGGAGTTGGAGAACGGCTGCTCTCTCGGTCTCGGTGTGGCTGCTCCCGCGCAGCCGGCGGGCCAGCTGTGCCAGCCGCTCCGTGCAGGCGTCGGCGTAGACGGTGGAGAGCTTCTGGCTGGGAACTATCTCCAGTTGCTGCAGTGCCTGCCACGCCTGCGCGACCACCGCCCACGGGCCGTTCGGGGTGATGTGGTCCCAGACATGGCCCGCCAGCCCGTTCAGTTTGGCGGCCGCGACACTGCGCAGGGCGCGCACCGTCACCTCGTCGTCGCCCTCGGACGGCGGCCGGTCGAACACGACGGTCAGTACCCTGACCAGCGCCTCGTCGGCTTCCGGCACGAACCATTGGTGCATCATCACCAGGCCGTCGAGGGCGTCGGCCGCCGCGGGGCCTTCGAGGGCGACCGATTCCAGGATCTCCTTCGCCTGCGGTGTGCCGTTCTTGGCCAGCGCGTAGATCGTCTGCCGTCGCACCGGGGCGGCGGTGTCGGGGTTGTTGAGCGTGTCGCGCAGGGTCTGCAGCACCTGTTCGCGCAGCGGGCCGAAGCAGTCCGGCGGGGCTGCCTGCAGCAGCCAGGTTCCGTAGACGATGTTGACGTCCAGCGCGGTGTCCAGCACCTTGCCGACCATCTCCTGGTCGGTGTCGGGGTTGGCGACCAGCAGCTGCGCCGCGTCTCGGCAGTGGAACTGCAGGATGCGGCTGCACACGACGTCCGTCGGCTTCTTCTGGAGCATGGCGGCCACGCAGTAGGCGTGGACGATCGGGTTGGCGAAGGTGATCCAGGCTTTGTTGGGATCATGAACTATGGCTTCGGAGCGCAGCAGAGCGTCCAGGGTCCGCTCCGCGTCATGGAGGCCGAAGTTGTTCAGGAGCGAGACGGCCCGCTCGTACGGCAGCGCCGCGCCGTGTTCGTCCATCTCGTAGGCGAGGCGGCGCAGGAACTTCAGCCGGCGGTCGATCTCGCCCTCTTCGTCACTGTGCACCAAGCGCCGGACGAACTCCTCGACGAGCCGCCCCGGATTGGTGGTGCGAAAGTCGTCCTCGTCCAAGTAGTGCTTGATCATCATGCGCAGGAACAGCGGCTTGGTCGCGAGGTCGCGCAGACCACCCGCGCCCGTGTCCTTGAAGATCGTGTCGTAGAGGAGGCGCACGCGGGGCCGCCACCCGATCGCGTCGCTCTTGCGTATGTGGTCCTCGATGTAGTCACGCGCCTGACTGGCTCGCACCTTGTGCAGGGCCACTGCCTGCCACCCCAGTACATCGGGCTGATAGTCCAGGCCACGCTGACACAGCACGATACGCATGGAGGGGCAGCGCAGGCTCACTTGCTTGATCCAGGCCAGGACTCTCGGCTTGTCATCGGCGTCGATCTGGTGGAATTCGTCGACGATGAGGCAGATGCCGCCTGCCTCGAGCAGGCACGTCCACACGGAACTCGACATGTCCTCCGGAACGTCGCCGCATGCGCGCAGGCACTCCGCCACGACGCTCGGGGTGAACTCTTCTCCGGCCGTGCTCCCGTCGGTGCGCAACTGCTGGCTCAGAGTCAGTGCGTTGACCAGCAGCGGCCACGGTGTACTCGTGGCACCTGTCCCGTTCTCGTCCTGCGTGTGCAGATCCTCGCTGAGCAGCCGGGCACGGAGCTCGGAGACGACGGTCGTCTTGCCGCTTCCGCACTCCCCCACCAGGACCAGGTGGCGGCGCCGCTCCGTCAGCAGGTCCAGAGCCTCCCGTGGGGAGGGCTCCAGCGCTCCGTCCCCTTGCGTGATCAGTGGCTCGCCCACATCGAGGTAGCGGCCGGTGAGCGGGATGTAGGCGAACGTGAAGGGACACCTCGTGCGCAGTTCTGCCAGTTCCGTGTGCGCGGGCCCCTCCAAGATCGCTTGCAGAAGAAGCGGATCGAAACCCGAAATCTGGGATTCCTGAGCGCCGTGGGCAGCGATGAGCAGCTCCAGGACACGAGGATCTTGCACGGCATGAGGAGTGAGCAAAGCAGCGCGCAGCGACGCCAGTTGCTCGTCGCCCCAGGTCGAGAAGAGGGTGTGGTGATCGTCCCGCAGCCCCTCACTGGCGACACCGGCGACAGCGGCACAGACTCCGACCCGGTGCGCGCTCTGCTCCGTATCAGGGAACTTCAACGCACGCAGCGCCGAAAGCGTCAGGTGGTCGAGCATTTGCCGCGCAGGGTGTTCGGCTTCCACCCGGGTAGCCACCTGCATCGCCGCGCGGCGCACCTCCCACAGCACGAGCAGCAGTCGCGCCCCCCTGTCCGACTCCTGGGCCTGATGGGCGAGAGAGGCCACGAGCTTGTCCAGGCAGTCCATGGCGACCCCGTGCTCGGCGAGCATGCACAGCACGGCCAACTGGCTCTGCACCCTGACCAGTTGTTCCCATGAGAGCCCCGCGCCCTCCAGCTCGCGCAGCAGGCAGACCTCGAGCCAGGTGTAGTCGCTGAACGTCAGGGCGGCTTCGTCGTCCTGCTCCAACGCGTTCGCGAAGTCGATCACGTAGGCGTGCGAGTCGACCAAAAGGATGTTGCGGGGGTTGAGGTCTCCGTGCAGGACGCTGAAGACGCGTTTGCGCCGGGGGGCGGCAAGGATGCCGTGCAGGCTGCGCAACGGGTGGTCCACTGTGACCTCTTGGTAGCGCAGATGCTCGGTAGTCTCGTCGCCCTGCAGTAGGTCCAGGAAACGGACCAGACGCTGCGACCACAGCGCCGAACGCGTCTGCACCACCTCGGCGCTCAGGCGGATACTAGCGACGCCCGAGAACTCACGCACCAGATTCCGGGATACGCCCGCCCCGTGCCCCACCACACGTACGGAGGCCACATGGTCCACGGTGCCTTCCAGCTTTGCGGGAGACAGGACAGGACGGTCCACGCGGAGGAAGATCCGCTGACCGGGGGTGAGACCCCGCTCCGGTCCCGGCGGGGCGGTCGACGTACGGCGCAGACTCTCACCGTCATGCGCCGTCAGCCCGAGTTCCTCCGCATCGGGGGAGCCCACGCTGAGCTCGACCGCGACATCGTCAGGTCTGACACGTTCATAGCGAAGATGGGCGTCCACGCCGAGCGACCGATTGCAGACGGCCAGTCTCGCGTCGCGGGCGCGTGCGTTGCGGTGCAGGTGGCCGGCCAGACGGGCCATCGTCTTGCGCAAGATGTGACACGACCGCTCAGTGGCTTCGCCGGACATCACGCCCTCACGGACGAGGTCCTCCAGCGTCCGCAGCTCCTGCGGGCCGCCCCCCTCCCGCTCCTGCGCATGCTGGTAGACCACCACCTGCCGCGGGTAGCCGTCCTTGTTCCGCGGCGGCTCCAGCACCTCACGACTGGCGGCCACCAACGGCACGAGCGAGGAATACTCGCGTCCGGGGTCCATGCCGCGCCCGCGGCGCCACTCCTCAGTGGCCTCTTGCAGAGAGGACAGTTTGGCGACCTGCTGCCGGCTGTCCTGCGGAGGTGCCAGCTCCAATCGCAGTTCCAGGACCTGCGATCCGCTCCGGCCGCCGGCCAGGCGTCGTACGACCCACACCGTCCGCAGCTCGGTCGGCCAATGCCCAACGTCCCCTTCCGAGGGCACATTCGACAGCGCCGAGCGGATGATCCCCCACTCCTTGCGCGCGATACCGCAGTCGTCCTCGAACTCGACCGTCCAACCCACAGCGCCCCCCACTGGCACACCAAAGTGTCTAGATGTGCTGCACATCACACACAGTCAGCGTAGCGGCGAATGGCATATGCCGACCCCTCGTCGTGGCATATGACTGCGCTTTCAACCAAGAAGCGGCGCAGAGACGGCTCACGAGGCGTCAACTGCCCCTCCAGTCAAGGGACGTGATACTTTTCTGCGTCGCTGTGCGCTGCTGCGAACCGAGGAGGTGAGACCGATCAACGCTGTGACAGGTCGGGGCTCCCTCTCCCGCAGGGTCTGGGGAGTGCCCGAAGAAGGCATCCCGAAAGGCAACGAACACCATGCGCTTCACTTCTGAGACACCGTCAGACGGCATCCGCGAACAGCTCTTCACCCTCGGGGAGATCCCCGGCGTGCTCTGGACACCGCAAGGCGCCGCCGGTACCAGGCCCCTCATTCTGATGGGGCACGGCGGCGGGCAGCACAAGAAGGATCCCGACATCCTCGGCCGTGCGCGCCGCTTCGTGACGGAGTGCGGATTCGCGGTGGTGTCGGTAGACGTGCCTGGCCATGGAGACCGGCCGACGGACAAGGAGTACGACCGGATCGCGACCGAGAACCAGGCTCGCGCGGAGGCCGGTGCGGAGCCGGCTCCGCTGATCGCCGGCTTCCAGGCGCTCGTCGCTCGCCGGACTGTCCCGGAATGGCGAGCGGTCCTGGACGCTGTTCAGCAATGTGCGAACGTCGGCGCCGGGCCGGTGGGCTACTGGGGGCTGTCGTTGGGGTGTGGGCTCGGTGTTCCGTTCGTCGCCGAGGAACCCCGGGTCCGTGCGGCGGTGCTGGGCCTCGGCGGGGCGTTGGCAACGGCCGAGGCCGCCGCGCGCATCGCCGTCCCGGTGGAGTTCCTGCTGCAGTGGGACGACGAGCGGGTGCCGCGGGTCCAGGGCCTGGCGCTGTTCGACGCCTTTGCGTCCGCCGAGAAGACCCTGCACGCCAACCCTGGCGGGCACCAGGAGGTCCCGGCCTTCGAACTGGACAGCACGCTACGGTTTTTCACCCGGCACCTCGGCTGACAGCGCCGCAGGAAATTCTGGACCAGCCCCGTTGACGCGGCCTAATGTTCTGGGGGACCACGGTCTGGACGTCGACGGGGAGGCCGCGGAACGGGCGTCCCGGCGCTCAATTGGGGAGTCTGTGGAGCGGTACGAGATCGAGACGTTTCTGGCGTTGGCCGAGGAACTGCACTTCGCACGGACCGCGGAGCGTCTGCTCATATCGCCCGGCCGGGTCAGCCAGACGATCAAAGCGCTGGAACGCCGCATCGGCGGCACACTCTTCGAGCGCAGCAGCCGCCGTGTGGCCCTCACCCCGGTCGGTCGGCAACTCCGCGACGACCTGCTCCCCGCGTACGAGCAGATCCAGCGAGCCGTCGCCGACGCGACGGCGGCCTGCACCGATATCCGTGGTGTGTTGCGGGTCGGCTTCACCGCCCCCTGGTCCGGCAGGCTCCTCGCGCAGGCCGCGGAGACCTTCTCCACCGGTCACCCCCGCTGCTCGGTCGAGCTCCAAGGGGCGACGTACAACCTCGTGATCACCGCGCTGCGCCAGAAGGACGTCGACCTGGTGATCGCCGAGCCGCCCGTCGAAGAGCCCGACGTCACCGTGGGACCTGTGCTGTTCTCCGAGCGTCGGGCCCTCGTGGTGCCCGCTGACCATGACCTGGCGACACGGGAATCGGTGTCGCTGGAGGACCTCGCCCTGCTGCCGCTTGTCACGGCGGCCGGCGTGTCCCGAACGTGGCGCGAGGCATTCTTCCCGCGCCGTACGCCCCGCGGAGCGCGTATCGAGCACGGCCCGACCGCATTCAACTGGGAAGGGGTGCTGTCCCTGGTCGCCGCGGGCGAGGGGGCCACGATCGCCACCGTCAGAGCGGGGCAGTACCACGGCCGGCCCGACATCGCCTACGTTCCGTTCACCGACGCGGCACCGGTCGAATACGCGCTGATGTGGCGGGACGAAGGCCGAACGGCCGGCCTTCGAGCCTTCATCCGAACCGTCCTCGACCTCGCCCCGTAGCGGACCAGCCGATCGTTATGCGGCCGCCTCCCGGTGCCCGGCCCGCGGCAGCGTCAGCGTCGCCGCCGCCGTCAGTGCGAGCCCGGCCGCCGCCAGCAGCACACTCCACCGCATCCCGGCCAGGAACGTGTCCGCCCCCGCCAGCAGCGCACCGTACACGGCCACCGCGATGGCGCCGCCGACCTGGCGGGCGGTGTTGAGTACCGCGCCCGCGGTGCCGGCCCGGTCCGCGGGAACGGCGTCGAGCAGCATCGCGGTCAGCGCGGGCACCGCCAGTGCTCCGCCGAGCCCGACCGGCACCATGAGCAGCGCCACCGCCCACACCTCGGTGTGCGCGCCGACCGTGGTCAGCGCCACCAGTCCGGCTGTCCCCACCAGTTGTCCCGCCACCATCGGCACCCGCGGGCCGAACCGCGCGGCCAGTCTCGCCGAGGCCAGGTTCACCACCGCGACCAGGGCAGTCATCGGGATGAACATCAGACCCGCGTGCAGCGCGGACTGCCCACGCTGCTGCTGCAGATAGAGGCTGAAGACGAACACCCCGCCGTAGTAAGCGGCGTTGAGCGTGAATCCCACCAGCAGGGACACCGCCACCACCCGGGACCGGAACAACGGCAGCGGCAGCATCGGATGGGCGCCCCTGGCCTGCGCGGCGAGGAAGGCAGCCGCGGAGGCCACGGCCACCAAGAGCGACGCCACCACGACCGGCCGGCCGAAACCCTGGGCACCGCCCTCGATGACGCCGTACGTCAGCCCGCCCATCGCCAACACCGCCGTCACCTGACCGACGATGTCGAGCCGCGCGGGCAGCCTCGGGGAGGCCGGTACACGGGTGAGCAGGGCGAGGGCCAGCAGGCCGGCCGGCAGGTTGACGAAGAAGATCCACCGCCAGCCGACGGAGGCGGTGAGCGCCCCGCCGAGCACGGGACCGGCCGCCACCGCGACCGCGCCGCCGACGGTCCAGATCGCGATCGCCCGCGCCCGTTCGGCCTGATCGGGGAAGTTCTGTCGGACCAGGGCGAGGGACGCGGGCATCATCACGGCCGCCGCGGCGCCCTGCACCAGCCGCGCGGCGACCAGCGTGCCGAGTCCGGGCGCGAGGCCGCACGCCGCCGAGGCCAGCGCGAACAGCACCAGCCCGCCGCCGAACGCCCGCCGCGCCCCGACGCGATCGGACAGCGCGCCCGCGGAGAGCATCAGGGCCGCGAACATCAGCGTGTATCCGTCCACCACCCACTGCAGACCGGACATGCCGCCGCCGAGAGTGCGACCGATGTCCGGCAGCGCGACGGTGACGATCAACGCGTCCAGCGAGATGAGGAAGAACCCCAGCAGGGCCGCACCGAGCACCACCGGAGATCCGCCCCGGGCGGCGGACGGCGGCGACACGGCAAGCGGCGTAGGAACGGAGGCCGTCATCGTCAGCCCGCAGCCTGCGCAGGAAGGTCCTTGTTGCCGTCGCCCCAGGTCGCGGTCATCACCACGGTGTCGATCGACCAGCGGTCTCCGGTCCGGCCCAGCTCCCACCGGTATTCGCCGCCGAGTGTCCACAGCGGCGCCCCGTAGGCGGTGGCCAGGCGGTGGGTGGCCTGGAAGGAGGCCGTGCACACGGCGCGGTCTCCCTCGATCTCG
The DNA here is from genome assembly GCF_040655895.1 of Streptomyces sp. NPDC050264. Taxonomy (NCBI): domain Bacteria; kingdom Bacillati; phylum Actinomycetota; class Actinomycetes; order Kitasatosporales; family Streptomycetaceae; genus Streptomyces; species Streptomyces sp. NPDC050264. Next base: position 13,729 of record NZ_JBFAKV010000047.1, on the reverse strand, counting down.
ACAAGGTGGTTGGCGATCAGGTGCTGGGTCGCGTCGAACCCACCGAGCGTCGCCGCCCAGGCGTCGACAATCTCCTGCGGGGTGAGCTGGGCCGGCTCACCGCCGTTCAGACTGGTGTAGTCGAGCACCACCTTGTCGGCGAACAGGCCACGCAGTTGGTTCCATTCGCGGCGATCCGCGTACACGGCCATGCGGGTGCAGGTCTCGGCGACCCTGTACTTGGACGCGACGGACTCGCACGCGACGCAATCGGACGCGACGGGCTCGGGCATGAAGGGTGATCTCCTGTCGGCAGCGGGGGTGTTCACAGCGTGCGGGCAAAGTGCTCGGCCGCCGCGTCCGCGGCGACGCCGACCTGCGGCGCCTGGTCGTAGAAGTCGAACTGGACGCCCTCGTCCCACAGGAACGTCCGCTCCCCCGCGAGGCCGTCGTAGAAGCGGCGGGCACCGTCCGGGATGGCGGCGTCCTCGCTGTGCACGAGCAGCGCGGGCGCGGTCACGTCGGCAGCGAGCGCGACGGCGTCGAAGTCCAGCCACTCGGACCAGGCCATGACGGCATAGCGGTTGGGCCACTGCGGGATCCCGCCGCGCTCCGGATTCAGGTAGAAGTCGATGTCGAAGGGCATGGCCGCGTCCGGGTCGCTGCCGCTGACCACCGGCACGTAGTCGACCTCCCCGCTCTCTTCGTACCGTCGCCGGGCCGCGGCCGCCGCGGTCTTCTTCGCGGCGATGCCCTCCGCTCCGCCGTAGTTCTCCTCGCAGATCCCGCGGTCGTGCAGCCACGGCGCCACCAGCGCCAGCGACCCCACCCGTGCGTCCTCGGCGGCGAAGGCGCTCGCGTACATCGACCCGGCACACACCCCCAAAGCGCCCAACTTCCCGTCTCCCACAGCCGGATGGGCGGTCAGGAAGTCCGCGGCCGCGCGGAGGTCCCGAACCTTGAGCGCCGGCGACTCGTAGTCGCGGGGATCGCCTTCGGACTCGCCGTAGCCGGTGAAGTCGAACGCCAGCGCCGCGTAGCCGCGCCGGGCCAGCTCCTCGGCGTACCGGTCGGCCATCTGCTCCTTGACGCTGGTCCACGTTCCGGCGACCACGACACCCTGCAACGGGACGGCGTCGTTCCGGCCCGTGGCATCGGGCAGAAAGAGGTGGCCGGTGAGCTTGGCCGCATCGCTGACGAAGCGCACCTGTTCGCGCAGGGGCATAGCACTCCTTGGAGGGGCTGTACGGCATGTCGGCATCGACCGCCGGGAGAGAGCCGGTGGGTGAAGGGGATCGCGCCGCCCGGCGTGAACCATCCACCAGCGCCTACACGCTGACATCCGGCTTGTCCGCGAACAACTCCCGTTCGGTCACGCCAGGTTGAGCTGAGCTAAACCGTCCCGCCAAGCAGCTCACGATCTGCCCGTCCACCGACGAACCGCGCCGCGTTTGGTCAGCGCGGTTCTCGGACGCTGTCGATGATGCGGGTCCAGTTGTCGCCGCCGTGGCCGTTCTCTATCGCGTGCCGGTAATGGGCTTGCACAGCCATGGGCAGCGCGAGGTCGAGGCCGAGTGACGTGCTGGTCTCGACGATGTGGTCGGACGTCGCGCCCATCATGGTGACGGTGCTCAGGTCCCCTGAATGTTCACCGGCATCCAGCGAGGCGCCGGGAGTCTCTTCGCCGGCCCTCAGGATGGCGCCGATCGAGTCGGCGGAGGAGAGCAGCTCCGGGAGCGCTTCCCCGGCCTTCATTCCCGCGGTGCCCAGCATCGCGGTGGCGTGCATCAGCGCGGACAAGGTCGTGAGGAACACCGCGAGCTGGGCCTGGTACATGATCTGGGCGAGGCCCGGATCCTCGCCCAGATACTTCGGCGTGCCGAGCGGCGCCAACGCCGCCCGGTGGTTCTTCATCACCTCGTCGGGGCCGCTGTAGTAGACATGGGCCGCCTCCGTGCCGACCATCGGCGCCGGCACCATGACACCACCGGTGAGGAAGGCCGCACCGTGACCCGCGGCCCAGGTTGCCGCCTTACGCGTGCGGTCGGGTGTGTCCGAGCTCAGGTTGACCAGCGTGCGGCCGGCGAGTGACGCGGTGGCGCCGTCGAGGATGCCGTGCATCGCCTGGTAGTCAGTGAGGCTGAGGATCACGACGTCACTCGCCTCGACCGCCTCGGCGGGTGTCGCCGCGCGTGCTGCTCCGGCGGCGACGACGTCGTCGGCCCGCTCTGCGGTGCGGTTCCAGACGGTGACCGGGTGGCCGGCGGCGAGGAGGGCGCGGGTCATCGCCCGGCCCATCGGGCCCAGTCCGATCACGGTGACAGCGGTGTCCTGCCTGGTGCGGTGGATCTGTTCTTCGTTCACTCCCCCATGCTCGGCGAGCGCCATTAGTCTCGGAAGTACCCACTATTTTCTGCGGTACTTACCTTTTCGTAAGGGGGGTCAGTGATGGCCGGGGCGCCGAGGAGCGGGCCTTACATCTGTGGCATCGACGCCGCGCTCGACGTGGTGAGCGGCAAGTAGAAGGGGCTCATCCTCTGGGAACTCGACGCTCATCGCGTACGCCGTTTCGCCGAGTTGCGTCGCGGTCTGCCCGGCGTGAGCGAGAAGATGCTGACCCAGCATCTGCGGGAGATGGAGGCGGACGGCCTGGTGCACCGGGAGGTCTACGCCGAGGTGCCGCCACGGGTGGAGTACTCACTGACCGAGCATGGACGCACGCTCAATCAAGCGCTCGGACCGCTCGGCGCCTGGGGAACTGAACGTGTGCGCCGCGAAGGTTCCGAAGTGGTCGCCGTAGCCGAGAGCTCACACAGCTAGGGCGTTTCTGACGGCTCTTGGAACCGTCAGATGCCTGTCACTGGCGTGCTCGGAGGGGCAGTCGGCTCATCACGAGGTGACTCGCGTTGCGCCGACGATCAGTCCTACACCCGACCAAGAGCCATCAGAAACGGCCTAGGCGCTGGGCGCCACACACCAAGGCCCGTGGCGCTCCCGCGCTCATCCCGAACGGCGAGAGGGGCTTCGTCCGCGCGCATCCACACGCCCGCGTCTTGTGGATCCCGCGGGCGGGACATCCCTCCTGTCACCCTCCGACCGGCGTGCCGACCACGCGCGGGCGGAATCGGGTGATGGCGGCGGCGACCTCGTCGGGGTGGCTCTCCAGGAGGAAGTGGCCGCCGTCGAGCAGGACGATCTCCGCGTCCGGGGCGTCGCGCCGGAATGCCTCCGCGCCTGCCGACGCGAAGATCTCGTCGTTGCGGCCCCAGATCGCGAGGACGGGGACCCGGCTCGACCGCAGCCAGTCGTGCACCGCCGGATAGAGAGCCCGGTTGCTGGAGTAGTCGCCGAACAGGGCGAGTTGGGCGCGGTCGACGCCCGGGCGGGCTAGGAGCGCCAGATCGTGCTCCCAGGCGTCGGGGTCGATCAGGCTGGGGTCGGGGACACCGTGGGTGTACTGCCACTCGACGGCTTCCCGGCCGAGTGCGGGCCGCAGCCGCGCCTCGTTCTCCGTGCTGCGTTGCGCCCCGTAGGCCCAGATGGGCGCCCAGAAATCCGGTACGAACCCTTCCTCGTAGGCGTTGCCGTTCTGGGAGACGACGGCGATGACCGACTCCGGGGACGCCAGCGCGAGACGCCAGCCGATGGGTGCGCCGTAGTCCTGTACGTAGATCGCGTAGCGGTGCACACCGAGGTGGGCCAGGAAGCCGCGAGTCACCTCGGCGAGGGCGTCGAAGGTGTAGTCGAAGTCGCTCACGCCGGGCGCCGACGAGCGGCCGAAGCCGATGTGGTCGGGTGCGATCACCCGGTACGGCCCGGCGAGCGCGGGTATCAGGTGCCGGAACATGTGCGAACTCGTCGGATATCCGTGCAGCAGCAGGAGGACGGGGGCGTCCGACGGTCCCGCCTCCCGGTAGAAGACGGTCAAGCCGTCGACGTCCACGGTCCGGTGATGAACAGCGACCACGGTAACCCCTTAAAGTGATTTAAACGGTTAGGTTATGCTGAGGATGCACCGCGCCGGATGACGTGTCAAGGAGAGTGAGCCGTGGCCGAGGACGAGGAACTTCTGCTCGCCGTGCTCAACAGCGCCCCGGTGATCGACGGACGTCCCACGGACACCCTGAGCGCGGAGGGGGCGACCGAGTGGATACGCGCACTCGGGGGGCATGGCACGAGCGAGGAGTGCGAACGCCTGCGCTGTGTGCGGGACGCGCTGCACCGGCTGATCCGGCGGACGTCCTCAGACGTCGGCAGCCTTGCCTTCGCGCTCGACCGGGCACGGCTTCGTCCCGGCGTCACGCCCACAGGCGTGTCCTGGCAACTGGAGGCAGCCCCTGACGAGGAACTCGCGGTTCGTGTCGTCCTCGCGTGGTCGCGCGTCACCACGGAACTGCCGCAACGGCTGCGGGCCTGCGCGAACGAGGAGTGCAACCTGTTCCTCATCGATCACAGCCGCCCCGGGACTGCCCGGTGGTGTTCCATGGCAGCATGCGGCAACCGGATGAAGGCGCGCACCCACGCGCGCAAGCGGCGCTCCGAAAAGTGATCGCCCGAGCGGAAACCCGCCCCCGGCCGGCGTGGCAGGCGGCCACGCGGACCACATGCTGCGACGGAGAACGGGGCTCACTTGACGGCCGTCATTGACTGCCATGCCCCCGGACGCATGCCTGTCGCCGTGCGGAAGAACACCGAGAAGTTGGACGCGTCGGGAAAGCCGAGCGTGCCGGCGCAGCCGGCCGCGGTGAGGCGGTCGTGTGCGAGAAGCCGTTTGGCTTCCAGGACGAGCCGGTCGACGATGTACGCCTTCGCGGTGCGGCCGGTGGCCTGCTGCACCGCTCTCGAGAGGGTGCGGGGCGCGTATCCCAGGGCCCGGGCGTAGTAGCCGGCGTCGTGATGTTCCCGGAAGTGCGTCTCGACGCTGGACCGGAACCGGCGAAACGTCGGATTCACCGGCCGTGCCGCGCTGTGCGGTGGCCGCAGTCGGGCGATGAGAGCGGAGAGCAGGATCTCGGGCAGCTCCGTCGATGCGCCGACGGGCGGGGCGGACGCCTCTAGGAGGAGATGGCTCCGCGCGGCGTCGACGAACGGCCAGTCGGCGTCGGGAACGCTCCACTGCGCGACCCGGTCCGGGTCCGCGACGAGCTCTCGGGTGGCGCGGGTGACCGGCGCGGTCGGAACGAACAGCACGACGTGCCCGGCCACTTCGGCGATGTCGTCCCATCGGTGCACCGCGCCAGGAGCGATCCACACCGCGGACCGCGCCCCGAGCCCGTATGGGAGGAAGTCCACCGTGACGGTTCCGTGTCCGGCGTCGACGACCGCGAGGACGTGGAAGTCGGCGCGTTGCGTGCCGCCGTCGTTCAGCTCGCGCAGGCGGTGGAACGTCAGTGTCTCCACAGCGGCGGCACCGCGCCCGACGGGCTGGTAGGTCATCTGCCGGATCACGGTCACATGTCCAGTTTCCACCATCGGACGACCGGTCACGCCGATGTGCGCGAAGTGTTGCGGAGATTCCATTGTCATACGGAAGTTCCGCTACGAAACCCCGATCGAGGAGTTGCGATGACTACCCCACAGACCTCACAGCAGCCACACGTGCCCACTTACGACCACCGCCCGGGGACCGGGCCGACCCTGGTCTTCCTGCACTACTGGGGCGGTTCCGCCCGCACCTGGAACCTCGTCGTCGACCGCCTCTCGGATCGCGACGTACTCACTCCCGACTTCCGCGGATGGAGCCGCTCAAGCAGCCTGCCCGGACCCTGCACACTCCGCCGGCTCGCGGACGACACGCTCGCCGTGATCGCCGGCGCGGGCGTCACCGACTACGTCCTCGTCGGACATTCCATGGGCGGCAAGGTCGCGCAGCTGATCGCGGCGGCCCGGCCTGCCGGACTTCGTGGAGTCGTCCTCGTCGCTTCCGGTCCGGCGAAGCCCGCCGCGCATGTCACCCCCGAGTACCGGGAAGGCCTCTCCCACGCCTACGACTCCGACGTGTCTGTCGCCGAGGCACGGGACAACATCCTCACCGCTACCGACTTGCCCGCATCGATCAAGGCGCAGGTCGCGACCGACTCACGTGCCGGCACCGACGCCGCGCGCACGGAGTGGCCGCTGCACGGCATCGCCGAGGACATCACCGACCACACCCGCATGATCGACGTCCCCGCCCTCGTCGTCGCCGGAGAGAACGACCGCGTCGAGCCTGTCGACGTACTCCGCGACAACCTGCTTCCCTACCTCTGCGAAGCCGAGTTCGAGGTGATCCCGAAGGCGGGCCACCTGATCCCGCTGGAAGCTCCGGCCGACCTTGTCGACGCGATCATCGCCTTCGCACCCGTCGAGGCCTGACCTCAACTCGCGCTGCCGCTGGGCCGAGGCCGGCCCCGCGTCACAGGCTGGTCCAGGGCGGAGATCAACTGGCCGAGGTCGCGGCGGTGCGAGCCCGCGTTCCACACGGCCCAGGTGCGCCGGACGATGGGGTGGCCCGCAAGCGGGAACCAGGTGACGGTGTCGGGCAGGGGCTGGGACCAGCCCGGCGGAGCGAGGGTGAAGGCGCGGCCGGCGCTGACGGAGGCGAGTTTGACCTCGGCGATCAGCGGCTGTCCGTCGGGGATCTCCGGGCCCGGGTCGATGCCGTGGCTGCGCAAGGTGGCGGTGAGTTCGTCGTACCAGGCCGGGCTGCCGGAGCGGGGGAAGCCGACCCAGTCCAGCCCGTTCAGGGCATCGAGCCGGATGCCGTCCGGCCCGGCCAGCCCCGCCGCGCGCTCGGCTGCGAGCAGCACGCCCAGGGGTTCCTCGACCACGAGCACCGCGTCGTACTCCTGCCCCGGCGGGCGTTCGCGCAGCAGACCGAGGTCGAGTTCGCCGTTGTGCAGGTCCGCGACTTGTGCCGAGGTGGACAGGTGCCGTGCCTGGACCCGCGTGCCCGGGTAGGCCGAGGCAAGATCGAGCAGCGCCTTCGACAGCAGGTCGGCGGGGAGTTCCAGAGGTATGCCGATCCGCAGCGTGGTCGCGCTCTCCCCCGTACGTGCCGTCATGACCGCCAGCGCCTGGTCGTAACGGGCGAGTACGGCACGGGCCTCTGCGAGCAGCGTCAGCCCGGTCTCCGTGGCCTGGACCCCCGTGGAGGAGCGGATGAGGAGTTGCGCGCCGAATTCACGCTCCAGCGCGCCCACGGTCTGGGACAGGGCGGGTTGGCTGATGTGCAGTCGCCGGGCCGCCGCGGACAGGCCTTTTTCTTCGACCACCGCCACGAACGCGCGCATCGCTCGGATCTCCATGCGTCCATCGCACCACGAGCCGCGGCCGACACGCCACGCGCGCCCGTGCGCGCCGCCGTGGAAGCCATTGGCTGGGCTTATAGCGGACCTCGGCAACCCCTCTGGCCAGGCGCTATGCATGTCCTTGGGGCAGGAGTTGAGTAGGAGGCACAGGGCGGAACCACCGCCCGCCCCTTACCGAGGAGCCTTCTGTGTCCGAGCAGATCCCGTCCTATTTCACGGCGTTCAAGAACCTGGCGATGAGCCGCACCGCGTCAGGCGTGCTCACGCTGCGTTTCCACACCGACGACGGACCGGCCACCTTCACCGGCGAGACGCACACCGACTTCCCGCGGGCCCTGTTCGAGATCGGCGAGGACCGCGACAACCGAGTGCTGGTGCTGACCGGCACCGGCGACCGGTTCATGACCGACATCGACGGTGCCAGCCTGGGTGACATCACCAAGCCGGCCCAGTGGGACCGCACCATCGCCGAGGGCCGCCGTGTGCTGCAGCGCCTGGTCGACCTGGAGATGCCCATCGTCGCGGCGGTCAACGGCCCCGCGTCCGTCCACAGCGAGTACGTCCTGCTGGCGGACATCGTCGTCGCCGCCGACACCACCGTCTTCTCCGACTTCCCGCACCTGACCTTCGGCATCGTTCCGGGCGACGGCATTCAGATCGCCTGGGAGGAGGCGCTGGGCGTCAACCGCGCCCGCTACCTGACTCTGACGCAGGGTTCCTTCACGGCCGAACAGGCCGAGCGCTGGGGCGCGGTTGCCGAGGTGCTGCCCCTGGAGGAGGTCCTGCCCCGCGCCCGGCAGCTCGCCGAGAACCTCGCGGCCAAGCCCCAACTGCTCACCCGGTACCTCGCCATCACCCTGCGCCAGCGCATCAGCCGCCGCATGGCCGAAGGCCTCCAGGTCGGCATGGCCCTGGAAGGTCTCACCGCCGCCGACCTCGCCTACCAGCAGCAGTGAGCGCGGACGTGACGACCCCCTTCCCCGCCATCGACACGGCCGACAGCCCGCACGTCTGGCTCGACTCCCTCCACGACAGCTCCCAGCGGCTGGCCCGGGCAGTCGGCTCCCTCACCGAAGGTGACGTGAACCGTCCCTCGAAGGCCGACGGGTGGAGCATCGCTCAGGTCTTGTCCCACCTTGGCAGCGCCGCCGAGATTTCCACCGGTCTGCTCGAACGCGGTATCGCGGGTGACCGGACCGGGCCGGTCCGCCAGGACCTGGAACCGGTGTGGGAACGGTGGAACGCCCTGCCCCCGCTCGCGCAGCGGGACGCCTGGCAGACCGCCGACGTCCGCCACCTGCACCTTCTGGACTCCCTTACCCCGCCGCAGCAGCAATCCGTCCGCGTCCCCTATTGCGCGGGGCTGCTCACCCTTGCCGACTACGCCGGATACCGGCTCTCGGAGCACTCCGTCCATGCCTGGGACATCGAAGCGGCCCTCGATCCGCGGGCAACGATCCCCGCGGCTGAGGTGGAACTGCTGTGGAAGCGCCTGGACCTGGTCGCCACCCGCTTCCGCGACGCCGGCACCCTCGGCCGGCTCGCACCCGCGCAGCTCACTCTCGACCTCACCGATCCGGTCCGGACCATGCTCCTGGACCTGGGTGCCGAGCTGCACCTGTACCCGTGCGAGCCGGCCGAACCGGCGGGCACGGTCGTCGGCACCGCGGAGGCCGTGCTGCGCCTCGTCTACGGCCGCCTCCAGGCTGCCGACAGCGTCCAGGTGAGCGGCGCCGTCACCTTGGCGGACCTCCGCTCGCTCTTCCCCGGATTCTGACCCGACCCCTTTACGGGTGCCGGACCCCGCCCGGGGCCGGCACCCGGCCTCTGTGGCAGACATGAGAAAGGACCTTCACTCATGAACCCCCGACCCGGGCTTGTCACCGGAGCCTCGTACGACATCGGCCTGGCAGTGGGGGGCGGACCTGCCCGTCGACGGCGGCGCAGGCACCGGCCGACTCCGCGGCGCCGAGGCCCCGCTGGGGGCTGGTCAGGCGAGGACACATGCGGTGCCGGCAACGATGACACTGGTGGCGATGCCGAGCACCGCGTACCGCAGCGCCGTCAGGAGCCGGTCGCGCGCGGCGTGGTCCAGCGGACACTCGCACACGCCTCGGGGGCAGACCTCGCCGTCGGGCCAGTTCGCGTCGGCGAACTCGGCAGAACGGTTCGGACCGGGTTCATTGATATCCATGCCCGGAGTAACGATCTCCGCGGAGTGGGGCGACGGGACGTCAATTCCGCGTTTCGGAATTCGTGCATCCGGTGGAAGTGAATCTCGCCGCCCCAGCCCCTCGTTGAGCGACGGGAGACGTTCCCGCAAGAAGTTCTGGCTACGAGGACATTACGAAGACGACAGACGCTGGGGCGTGCATCCCTCGTGGCTCTAGCTTGGGGCCGACACGGGGGTGGAGATGAAGGCCAGTTGGCCGCGCGGGCTCATGGCAGTGGTGTCGATGCTGCTGGTGGCGGGCTGCTTCGCGCCGCAGGCTCCGATGTTCGGCGACGGACATACCGTTCCCGAGGAGGCCTCGCGCACGCCACTGCCGGTGCGACCGGGCCCCGATGGGACGTGGGCGCTGAACCTTCCCGACAGGCAACTACTGGGCCAGGGCCGTGTCCTGGCCCACCTCAAGAGCCCGCGGACAGCGGCCTGGCGGACCACCCTGCCGGACGAATTCCGGCTGAGCGCCCACGACTTCGGCGCTCCGCACTCCGCGGGTCTCGTCGATTTCCAACTGTTGGTCGTCGGCGGCCGCAAGGGCCACCGCGGCCCGAGCACCCTGGCAGCGATCAACGTGGGAAACGGGCGCCTGACCTGGCGCAGAAAGTTGCCTCCTGGGAGCCAGGTGTTCGCATCCGGGGGCAGCGTGCTGGCGGTGGGCTGCCGTGACGGTTCATGCCGCATCACCGCCTGGGCAGGCGCGTTGGGCGAGCGTCAGTGGACACGTACGGTGCGCGGGGCGGTGCGCGTCCTCGATTCCTGTGGAGCCGATGCCCTGCGCGGCGGCCAACCCAGGCCGCAACACTGCTACTTGTACGTGATCACTCCCGATCGCGTCGGCGTGTTGAATCCAGAGGACGGCGGGGTGAACTGGGTGGCAGGGCTGCGTCCGCCGGACGGCATGGTCGACCGGATCACCCAGCAGGGGGACCGGACCATCCTCATCACGGCGCCGGCCAAGGGCAGTTGCCGCGTCACGGTACTCGCGAGCGGCGTCGACTCCGGGGACGGGGACCGTGGCTGGCGGCACACCTTCGTGTGGGACCAGCCCCAGGCTCCGCGCGACCCCCGGACGGGTTGCCACTGGGACCGCGCGCTCCCGTTGGCCCTCGCCTTCCGCATGGTCCTGCCGGATGCCGAGGGGGCCCTGCTTGTCGATCCCTACTTCGGCACCCTGCACCCGTACCGGCGACTGGCCCGCGGCGAATACCTGACCTCCCAGCGGCCGGTACCGCGACAAGACCTGCCGGGCAACGTCGTCATTCGCGCACCCGGCCGTCCGGACCGACTCCTGACCGACAACGCGACCGGACGCGTCCGCCCTCGCGGACTGAGCCCTTCCGCGCTCGCTCTTGAGGGCAGCTTCTGGCAGGACGGACACCGACTCGTTCTGTTCGGAGACGAGGGCGAGACGCTCTGGAAAGGTGTCTCGGCCTGCCAGGCGTACTCGTACGGGGGCCTCCTGACCTACTGCGACGGCAGCGATCTGGTCACCTTGCAGCCCGCGGCCGACAACTGACACTTGGCAGCTGACACCTGGCAGCTGGCAGCTGCCAGCGCAACGGTCAGCGGGCTGTCGAGCCGGGGTCGGTGGCCGCGTCCCGCGGAGAGTTCGTCAGCCGGCACAGATCAGGTCTTCACTCAGGGAGGCGGGCAGCGCGGCGGGCACGCCGAGAGCGAGCAGCGCGGTGTCGTCGTCGAGTCCGTCGCCGAATCCGGCGAGCAAGCCGCTCAGAGCGGTGACCAGGGCCTGAGGTCCCGAGCCAGGCTGTTCGGCGACAAAGGCGCGCAGGGCGTCCTCACCGTAGAGCTTGCGCTCGGGCCCGGTGCGGGCTTCGGTGAGTCCGTCGGTGTAGAGCAACAGGGTGTCGCCGGGGAACAGTTGGGTGTGGGCGGCAGTGAACCGCGCCTGGGGCAGGACGCCGATGAGCATGCCGCCGGGAGTGGGCAGGTAGTGCGTGGTGTTGTCGGCACGTTGGATCAGCGCGGAGGGGTGGCCGCCGGAGGCCATGTGCACGCTGGCGTGGCCGTTGCCGGGCTGCAGGACGCCGAAGATGGCGGTGCAGTAGCGCGGGTCGATGCTCTGGTACCGCTCGTGCAACACGGTGTTCAGGGTGGTCAGCACGGTGACGGGGTCCGGGTCGTGCAGTGCGGCCGCCCGCAGCGTGTAGCGGGTCAGGGAGGTGACCGCGGCGGCCTGGGGACCTTTGCCGCACACGTCGCCGAGGAAGAAGGCCCACCGGTCCGCGCCGAGCGGGAACAGGTCGTAGAAGTCTCCGCCGAGCAGGTCCGGAGAAGCGGTGTGGTAGTAGGAGCTCGCCTCCAGGCCGGGAACCGTGGGCAACTCGGCGGGCAGCAGGCTCCGCTGAAGGACGGCGAGAGCTTCCTGGAGCCGCTCTCGGTCGGCCTCGGCCTGTCGGCGCGCTTCCTCGGCCGTCCGCCGTGCGCGCAGCAGCTCGGTCTCGTAGGCGCGTCGGTCGCGGGCGTCGAAGATTGTGGTGCGCACGAGCATCGGTTCGCCGTTGTGGCTGGTCTTCACCTTCGACGTGACGAGCACGGGCATGCGCTGCCCGTCTGCGGTCTTGATGTCCAGGGCGATACCGCCGACCTCACCGTTCATCTGCAACAGCGGGGCGAAGTGCGTCTCGTGGTACAGCTTGCCGCCCACCGTGAGCAGATCGGTGAACCGCATCCGGCCGGCCACGTCGCGCCGGGAGAGTCCCAGCCACTCCAGCAGAGTCGTGTTGATCTTTGCGATGGTGCCGTCCATCAGAGTCGACAGGTAGCCGCACGGAGCCTGCTCGTACAGGTCCTCCACGCTGTCCTCCAGCAGAGCGGTGAAAGCTGTGTCCGGGGCCGACAGGCCCTGATCCTGCTCCTCGTCCGGAGCCTGGTCGGTGCGGCCCGTCATCGGACCGCTTCGATGAAACCGGCGACCGCTGCGGCAGTGGGGGCCACATCCTGCTTCCGCTCCAGAACGGACGCCGGCACCGCGACCGTCTCGCGGTCGTCACGACTGTCTGCCAAGAACGTCGTACGGGCGAGGGCCCGGGCCGTGCGGCGGATATCCGCGCCCTGCGAATTCCCATCTTCAGGGGTGAACCCGGTACGGGAAGAGCGGACGTCCGTAGGCGTCGAGTTCACTCAGAACCTCCTTGATATGACACGTTCGACACGTTCAAGGAAATTTCGCCACATAAGATCCGTAAACCCTTCCTGTGGGCGACAGTAATTCCCTGCTCGCGTCCACGATGCGGAGTCCCGCAGAAGTTCAGCCCTACGAGAGACATGCGCCCAGGCGCTGCGGAGCGGGTCGTCGTCAGACGGGAACGATATTCTCGGCCGTCAGGCCCTTCTGGTTCGGTGCGATGTCGAAAGTGACCTTCTGACCTTCGAGCAACTCACGGAAGCCCTGGGCGGCGATGTTCGAGAAGTGGGCGAACACATCGGCGCCGCCACCATCCTGCTCGATGAAGCCGAACCCTTTTGCCGCGTTGAACCATTTCACAGTGCCGGATGCCATGCCATATCTCCTTTTGGGCGCCGCCGGAACCCGCGATGTGCGGATACCGAGCCGCCGTGATGAGCCCCTCCCGCAATTGACCGGAAATACAAAAGCGTCTCCAACGGATAAAGCTCCGCTGAAAACGCCTGATGCTCGGGAACCAACACTGCAACTGAAACCGACTGTAGCATGCCAACTGACCGGCGTGAATTATGAAATTCTTTTTCTGCTCGTTACGGTGTAAACATTCACAGCATGGCGCGCAAAACCCTCACGTCGCGGCCGTAGTTATGAATCCGCCCGGCGCGCAACGTTTCGAAGAGGATCGACGGCGCGACGGTGTTCGGCGTTGATGCGCTGCGCTTCCTCGAGTTGGTCCTCGAGGATGATGATGCGGCAAGCGGCCTCGATGGGGGTGCCCTGGTCGACGAGTTCGCGGGCACGCGCGGCGATGCGCAGCTGGTAGCGGGAGTAGCGGCGGTGGCCTCCTTCCGAGCGCAGTGGGGTGATCAGGCGGGTTTCGCCGATGGCGCGCAGGAAGCCCTGGGTGACGCCGAGCATGTCGGCGGCCCGGCCCATCGTGTAGGCGGGGTAATCGTCGTCATCGAGCCGGTTGAAGGAGTCGCCCAGCCGGTTGCAGGAATCGCCTGCCGCCATTGCACCTCTTTCCGCTCCGCGCGTGGAGGGGCCCTGATGCCTGTGGCACCAGGGCCCCGAAGGAACTGCTACACC
>NZ_JBFAKV010000046.1:0-28071 GCF_040655895.1 Streptomyces sp. NPDC050264 | reverse complement strand
CCTCCGGATCAAGCAGATCCAGTATCAGCGTGTCCACCAATCAGGGGGAGGCTCCAGCAGGTCCGGCTCCAAGCCGTGACTGGCTTCGAGGCTGGCGAGAAGAACCGGAAGATCGCTGCCTCGTTGCGGGTCTCGGAGCGGTCGGTGGAGCGCTGGCGGCGCCAGTGGCGCGAGGAGGGCTTAGCCGGGGTGGCTTCGAAGGGATCGCCTGGCCGGCCCCGGCTGTCGGACATGCAGATAGCGCGGCTGGAGCGGGAGTTGGAGCGTGGCCCGCTGGCCCACGGGTGGGCCGACCAGCGATGGACGCTGGCCCGAGTGAAGACGATGATCGGCCGCCTGTTCCACGTCTCCTACACCGTCGAGGGCACCTGGCGGCTTCTGCGGCGGCACGGCTGGTCCTGGCAGCAACCAACCCGGCGCGCGATCGAACGCGACGACCACTCGGTGGAGCTGTGGAAGCGGGAGGTCTGGCCGCGGGTAAGAGCACCGCGGCGGTGAACAACGCCTGGGTGGTCTTCGAGGACGAAGCCGGCCAGTCGATGACACCTCCGCGCGCCAGAACCTGGGGCCGCCAGGGCTGCACCCCGGTCGTCCGCGTGCGAGGACGGGGATCGGGCCGGGTCTCCATGGCGGGCATGACCTGCTACAAGCCCGGCGAGCGGTCCCGGCTGATCTACGCGATCCGCGAGTACCGGGGACGCAAGGACGAACCGAAGGGCTTCGGCTGGCAGGACTACCGCGACCTGATCGTCCGCGCTCACACCCAGCTCGGCGGCCCGATCGTCCTGGTGTGGGACAACCTGCGCATGCACCTGGTCGCACGGCTGCGGGAGTTCTTCGACGCCAACACCGCCTGGCTCACTGTCTTCCAGTTGCCGACATACGCACCGGACCTGAACCCGCAGGAGGGCGTCTGGTCGCTGGTCAAGCGTGACATCGGCAATCTCGCCGCCGCCGACCTGACCCAGATCACCCGCGCGGTGAAGCGCAAGCTCAAGATGCTGCAGTACCGACCGGAGGTCATCGACGGCTGTCTGGCCGGCACCGGCCTGTTCCTGGACATGTGAGCGTCTCGACTGTCTCCGGTCGCCGGCCCCGAAATGCGCCGAAGTCCAAAGCTGCTGGTCAGCTACGGTGGCGACATGATTGACAGCCTGCCCGAGGACGTAGCCGACGTGCTTGACCTCGTCCTGAACCCGGACGAGCCCGTTCACGTCGCCCTCCGGCGGCAGGTGCCCCAACTCAGGGTGCAATCCCGTTGTAAGTGCGGATGCGGCACTGCCTACTTCGAACTCGACACCGACGCGGTGGAGCCCGCGCCAACGGGCCCCGGCACCGTCGTGGCTGCCGACGTACAGCTATTCACCGAAACCGGCGAGTCCCCTGGCGAGGTCCTTGTCTTCGCGCAAGGCGGCTACCTCTCATGGCTGGAGGTCTGCTCTTGGAGCGACGACGTCGAGGTGAACCTCGCCGCCGCGCGGCGCTGGCTACAGCCACCGTCCTGAACACGAGCCAGCAACATCCGGCGCGCTCGGACCCTGCCGACGCCACCACAAGCTGACCGACATCACGAGTTCAAGTTCAGTAGCAGCGGCGCGACATCGCCCTGGCGCCGTGCCGCGCGATATCCGAGGACTGCCCCGGGTGCTCGGCGTTTCTGCTCCCAGTAGTCGAGGCGCGCATCCAAGCGGGCACGTACCTCGTCCACCAAGTGGCGGTTCGCAGTGACATCGCGGGCTCGAAGTTCCAGGGAGCGGACGGCATGGCTGAGCACCTCGCCACGACGGTCCAGGTACTGAGCTCCGCGGTTGGCGTTGTAGTCCGGTTTGAGGTTGCGGACCAGTGAGGCCGGCACGCCGCGGGGAAGGCGATCGATTCCTGGGTCACGGCCACAGATTAGGCGCGGCCGCTGACAAGCGGCAGGGACTTCGCTCTGCGAACGGCCTTTTGCCAACGATCGGCACGGCTGCCGGGTCCGATCAGATCCGGCCAGATTATGATCAGAGTCATTGGCAGCGGATGTGACGCTCGTTACTCTGCGTTCCCTAAGGGGACGCGCGATGCGTACGGCCGCTAAGGGGACCCGAGCGCGTCGGCGAGCAGATGTGCGGGGACGGATGGCGGACAGCACGACCGGGGGAATTCCTCAGCAGGCGCCGCAGGGCGACCACGGCGTGAGCCGCTGCGGTGTTCCGCCGGGGCATCCGGAGCCGCTGCCGGCCTGGGGGGAGCACTCGACCGGGTTCGGGGACAACGGTCACCGAGGCAATTTTGGCGAGCAGTTCATCCACATGCTGGCCGCGGCGGCCAACCTCGATGCGAGCCAGCGTGACCGCGACCGGGTGGGTGTGGACTGGCAGCTCGGTTACCCCGGGCGTCCCGGGACACGTCGATTTCCGGTCATCGAGGCACAGGTGAAGTGCACGTCATCGCCGGATCTCCATGACAGTCACATCGCATATGACCTGAAGGTCAAGAACTACGACCAACTTGCTGGCGAAGGCTATGACGTGCCCCGGTTCCTGGTCGTGGCTCCGGGCGACGCGATTTCGTGGTCCCACGCGGCTCCGGAGCGACTTCTGCTGCGTAATGCCGCCTATTGGGTATGTCTGCACGATCAGAAGCCGGACGGCAGGCCCTCGGGCTATCGCCGGGTACACGTGCCGCGTGCCAACTTGTTGACCGTCGGCTCCTTGCACGGTCTGTTCTCGGAGAACTATCGGGCCCTGGCGGGAGTGTCATGACGCTGATCACGGACGCCGAGTTCGAGGATGCCATGGCGCTCGCACCGGAAGCTGTCCGCCGCTACTTAAGCGGCGCTGGTTGGCGCGCAGAACGGGATATGTCGGGCGGCGAGCTGTGGGAACGGGCTCCGGATGAGCAATCTGGCCCACCGTACGAGGTGTTGGTGCCGCTGCGGCGCTGCCGTGATTATGCGGGTCGGATCGCCGATATCTTGGAAACGCTCGCTGCAGCGGAGGCGCGTAGTCCCAGCAACATCCTGCGGGAGATGAGGCTGCCGCCGGTGGACTGGCAGTTCCTGCGACTCATGCCGCCCGGACCGTCGGGCACCGCACCGCTGTTGGACCTGGTCTCGGCACTGACCGGTCTCAAGGAACTGCACACGGCTGCCGGGTCCTCTGCGATCGAACCGCAGTCGGTGCAGCCTGGGCAGAAGCCTCGTGAGGTGAAGGAACACGTGGCTTCCGTGCGACTCGACCAGACACGGGTCGGCAGTTATGTCGTAGCGGCGCATACCCCGTTGCGTGCTCTCAGCCGGCAGGACATCGTCAGGCAGGTCACATTGTTCGACGCTGACTCTTTCTCGGCAGGGGGTTCGAGGCCTGTGGAGCCTTTCACCCGCCAGGTGTCCCGGACATTGTTCGCCGGCGTCACGTGCGCACGGACCGCAGCCGACGAGACGTTGCGACGCGGCTCCTTGACGGACTTTGCTTCGTACGGTGGAGCGGGCCTGTCCGCAAACCTCTGTGAGGCGATGGTGCGGATCGCGGGCGAGCAGCGGCGCGCGTTCTCTCTGTCGTTCGCCTGGTCGGCCGAGGTGCCGATGGAGCAGGCGTCGCCGCCGGTCACCATCGCTCCGCGACATGTAGAGGCGTTGGAAGCCGGCGCAAAAGATCTGAGAGAGCGACTTGGGCGGGAGGTCGGCGCTGTACTGCACGGCTTTGTCATCAAGCTGCACACGGATGGAAGGGACTATCGGGAAGCGACGATTTATGGATCGTTCCTCCATGAGGACGTCGGTAGGTCGCGTCGTGTGCGCGTGAGCCTGCGACCGGAGGACGTTGACGCGGCGACCCGGGCCTGGCGGAACGGGCAGGAAATCGCAGTAACGGGTGACACCGAGGGGCGGGGCGCAGGTTTGCGGATGTCGGACGTCACCGCTTTCGTGGTCCGACCAGAATGAGGGTGTTCGGCTGTGGAATCATTACTCCCTCTAGGCTCATCAGTACGAATATCGAAACTGCGCAACAGGCCACAGAGTGCGCGAGAGGAGGGATCGCTGCGCTATGGGCGGACACGCTGGGAACCCCAAGGACCTGCGGGCCAAGGACGAGGACCTCACGAAGCTAGCCAAAGACCTCGACGGGATGCAGGAGCACCTCACCAAACAAGTGCAACGGATGGACGGCATAGTTGACACCATCGAGGCAGGCTGGAAAGGCCCCGCGGCTACCGCGTACCGAGACTTCCACCGGGCCGCGGCTGAGGATGCGGTCCGTATCCGTGAGGTGATGAAGCTGATCGAATCGGCTGTGCGGATGAGCAGGGACGGTTTCACCGAGCGTGAGTTGGACGTGCTCCAGCAGATGCGCCAGATCAAGGTGGACGTCGCCGGTGAGGTTGACCGGCTGTCCACCTCGAACTCCGAGGGCGACGACGGACCCGCCCGACCACAGAGCAGCTTCGACGGGATGTAGCACTGAGCGGCACCGTGTTATAAGGCTCATGACCAACGGGGACCCATGCCTGCCATTGACGACGACCACATAACCGCGCGCCTTGCCACGCTCCAGCACCTGTCCGGCGAGTTGGAGGAAATTCTCAAACAACTCAACGTGAGGCTCGATGACCTTTACGAGCGAGTGGAACCGATAGTCCTCTCCTGGAGCGGCGAGGCCCGTGAGGCATTCATCGACAAGCTCGACGAATGGGACCGGTCTGCGAAGGACCTCCAGGCATCCCAGAAATGGCTGCACGAGGTGGTCACCACCGGCCATGTCAATTACGCGGCCGCCCATCGGGCGGTACTGCGCGGCTGGGGCGGTGCCTGATGGGAACCCCTGCTCAGGGCGGCACCATCGACGTCAAGCCCTCCAACCTGCATCAGGTGGCCGGCGGGTTCGCCGGTCAGCAGACGCCCTTCGACAAGGCGGCCAAGGACCTGATCACCGCGTTGAAGGAGTACCCGGACGCGGGAGGCTACGGAGCCGCTGCTCAAGGTTTCGCCACGGCGTACGTCAAGGCGGGCAACCGCTTCCTCGACGTATGGGCCAAATCCGTGGCCAGTATCGGAGGCGCGGCGGTCGGATTCGCCACGACGGCCAACAACTACTCCAAGGCAGAGGCCGCCAACGACGCTTCAGGCCAGACGCAGCCGCAGACCCAGCCGCCGCCCGTTGTCATTGACAAACCACCCAGGTACGAGTCGGTTCCTGACCTCAAGTGGGGGGACGACGACGGCGGTGACGACTTCATCCGCTCGATCCTGGAGTGGATACCGGACGTGGTGTGGCACATCATCCGTCCGCTCCTGGAGCATGCCCTCCGCTGGGGCAAGGTTGCCGACGTCTATCCGTTCCCGCAGCAGCACTACCTCAACTCGCTCTCGCAGGACTGGTCGAACATGACCATGACGCTGTCCATGACCGAGAGCGGGCTGACCGGTCTTGTCGACAGCGTCACGCTGCAGAGCAACAGCGAGTGGTACGACGCTATGCGGAAGTTTTGCAGCTCGCTGTGGGGGACGACAGCCTGGGGCAAGTCGCGGGTCGGCTACGAGTGGAAGCACGATTCCTCAGCCAGCCAGACGGCGACCCATCCGGTGATGACGGTTCTGTTCGACTCTGCGATGAAGATCAGTGACCTTCTGCGCGAATTCGCCGAGGCCGCGGTCGACCTCAACCACAAAGTCTGGAAGATCTACTTCGAAGCCGTGAAGCAGGCGGTCGGCGACATAGACCTGAGCGACGGTGTCGATCTCAAGGACCTCAAAGAGGGTGCGAAAGGCGTCGGCCGGTTTCTCAAGGGGGTGGTCACGGGCGGTGCTGAGCTCGGAGCCGAGATAACTCTCAATATCGACACCGCCGCGCTCAACGCGGTCGTTGAGGCGTACAACCGACGGGTGAACGCGCTGACCCCAAAGCTGAATGCGCTCGATGACGCCCTCGACGAGGCCTACCTCAGCGCCCCCACCTACGCCGCGGAGGAGGCGCGAGCCGAGGCATTCGGGACACGAGCTCTCAATGATTTCAAGCACGAACAGCAGTGGACGAAAAGCGGGGACACCCAGAACGGTGTCTACAAACTGGATCTGGCCAACAACGAATGGCTCGGCGGCGGCCATACCTTGGACAAGCACGTGGGAAAGACGGACGAGCAGCTTGCCCAGCGCCTGCGGGACCAGGGAAATCCGCCCACCGCCGCGTGGCCGCACGGAAAGCCGTCGATCGGCGCTGCCTCAACCTTCCCCACTGCGGAACGCGCTCAGGAACTGACGCAGTACAACATCGACAAGAACAGTCCTGCCATCAAGAACTGGCTCGACGACCCGAACCGTGATCCCAAGCTGCCTCTCACGGCAGACGCGCCGAACGGCGAATACAGTGGCCGCAGCGTGACGAAGCAGCCCAATGCCGTGAACGGTGAGGGATTCAAGAACAAGGGACTTGAGGCTCAGGCCATTCCTGTCAAGGGAGTGCGGACCATCCTCAAGTACGACCCGTCGCTCGACCCGCCCTTCGCGGTACTGACGTCGATGCCGGAATGACGGACGGCCGCGCGGACCTTCCGCGGAGACAGAGCAACCGAACGACCCAGGAGCAGCCATCAATCCGCACGCGGACCTCCCGTCCATGACGTGGAGCAACATCGACCCCTCGACGCATCCCTTCGATCCCGATCGTGCGCTCGACGATGTACGCACGGTGGTGGCTTCCACCGACCCTGAATCGGGTCGTCCGCGTGGCCTCTGGTCGGACGAGTCGGTTGCCCGGGGACTGGCAGAGCACTTTGGTGCATGGGCGTACGGCTGGCTGGGTGCGGCGCAGGAGTACCCCGACTCCGGTTCTGTCATCACGAGCCTGCCGCCCAGCGGGCTCGGGGCCGGGGACCTGGACGCCCAGGCGCAGCGGTACACCAGCGCGCTGCTGCAGTGGCGGGCCTGGCTGGAGGAACTGGCCGGTACTTTCGCACGGCTCGCTCCCGATTCGGATGCCGGCGCGGGCGAGATGAGTCGTCTGCGCGAGCACGGGGTGGCTCCCCTCGTGACGCTCGTCGTCGAGCGCACGCAGGCCGGGGAGTTGTGGCGCGGCACCTGTGCGCAGGCGCTCGGCTGGTTCTTCGAGTACACGGGTATGCAGGCCGAGGACGCCGAGGATCTCGCGGACGACGTCGTGGACTCCCACTTCGAGAGCTGGGTCGCTCCGGACGAGGACGCGCTCGATCAGGCCCGGAGCGCTGTCGGAGAGCACGGTGCGTGACGATTTGCGGTCCTGGCTGCGGGCGCGGTCCCAGGTCCGGTGGGATCTGGTGACGCCGCAAGTGATGGGCCCGGTCCGGGGATACCGAGACGGGATCGCCGTTGCCGTGGCGGGTGCCCCGGAGCGAGCGGATGGGTTCCGCGCGGCGTGGCGACTGGCCCGGGCGGATGCCGAGGCCTGCCCTTCGTTGAGCTTCCGCCTTCTGGCGCGGTGGCAGAAGCAGGTCCTCAGCCGGGACGACGTCGCGTTCCGCACTCTTCCGGCATTCGCCAAAGGGGGCAGGGAGCGCTACGGCCATTCCGACTCCCTCCCGGAGCTGTTCGACAGCTGCCTCGCGCAGGCCGCAGGAGCCGGCTCCGAGGTGCCCCTGCCGGCCAGGGCAGCCCGCGCCTATCTTGACGTCTGCTTCTTCCACCCGTTCGACGACGGCAACGGGCGGGCCGCTCTGCTGGCTCTGGGGTTCGTCCTGGCGTGTGAGGGTGTCGTATTGGACGAGGCGGGGCCTATCCAGGTGCGCAGATTCGCCGATGACCCGGAGGGCGCGCAGGCGCTGGCCCGCCTCGTGCACGTCCTGGCGACAGCAGCCGGGGATCGTAGTCCGCGCCCTGCCTCTCTTCCTGCAACTCCGATCGCGACCTGGCGGTGACCGTGCCGACAACTCCCGTACGAGCGAAGAGCTCGACCTACCCCGACCGTGAGACCGCCCAGTGGGCGACCCAGCAGGTCGTTACCGCCAACGAGCAGCACATCCACCGGTGGCTCGCCCAGGGAACCCGGCCCAGGCTCACCATCGAGGCGGCTTGGCCCTCTCGCCCCGACCCCGTAGGACGGGTGCTGCTTCAAGCGATGATGCTGGCGGGCCGTGAACCCGTCGACGTGCGGGCGGCCCGCGTGATCCTCAAGCGCGAGCCGTCGAGTCCGCACGGCTTCGTCGTGCATGCCACGTTCCCGATCTACCTGTAGAGGCCCGGCCGCCATGCCCATGAACCCGCTCGAACACGACCGTCGCTACGGCGAGTTGGACCAGGTGCTGCGTGCGTACGTCGGTCAGCCCGCCGACGACACGGAGGACAAGCCAAGCGTTGCCCTCACCGCCTACCTGCGTCTCACATGGCACACCCGCCCGTGGGCGCTCGGCACGGCGGAGGCCCAGCTGCGCGAGTACGCGCGCAACCCCCCGGGCGCGCTGCGGCTGCGCCTCGGGGAGTTCTATCCGGTTCCGGATGTCGGACTGCCCGAGTCCGATCTCCAGAGTTGGCTGTTCATGCTCGCCGACCACATCAAGCGCAGCGTGGAGGAGGGGGAGGTGCCGCCTCCCTCTGCGCCGGTCACCCACTGGGAATGGCAGACCCGGTTCCCCGAGTTCGCGCAGTTTCTGGGTGGTTGGTTTTCGCAGGACATGCCGGACGAGTTCACCGACCATGACGCTGCTGTCGCGGATTACGTGTCCCAGGCAGCCCGGCCGTTGATCGCGCGCCTTGCCGGTGAGGTGCACGAACTGCTGGATCTCGACCTTGAGGAGTCCGATCTGGCGTCCGCTCTGGCGGAGTTGGGCATGGAGGTGGATCCGCCGGCGCCGTACGCGCCGAGCGGGTGGCTGCAGTTGGTGGGCGAGCAGCTCAGCGGGCCGATGGCGGAGTACGGACCTCCTGCCACTTGACCCTTGATGTTCAGCCGCCAGGGCAGATGAGCTGGATGATGTAGACCCGCTCGCTACGGACGAGGATCTGGTACCGGAACCACCCGCCGGGCACGATGATGTCGCCGCCCTTCGGATCGAGGCCCTCGTGGTCGCGGCCGTGCAAGTGCACCGCTTCAGCTGCCCTGACCAGTTCGTCCGCTCGCTGCTCCACTTCGGCGAGGAATGCTGGAGCGGCGCGGGACTCCGTCTCGGCCTCGAAGGCGTACTCCCAGCTCCAGCTCAACTCCGTACTGCCTTCGTGGCCTCGTCCAGGACGGCGCTCAGCTCGCGCAGGGCTTCATGGGCGACGGCCGCGTCCTCGTGTTCCAGGTCCCGGGACGCGCGGGCGTGCCGGTCGGCCAGATCGGGGCGGCGGGCGATCTCGATGTCCCGGGCCCAGATGAGCACCCAGCTCTGCACGGGGCTGACGGACTGCCACTCGACGGCCTTGGCGAAGGCCTCGTCCTTGGTCCGTTGCATCTCCGGCAGCCGGGCGGGGGCGACGACGGCGAGGGCTGCCCGCAGGGCGTCGGGGGTCTGCTCGGGGCGTGGAACCAGTTCCTGCCCGTGATCGGCCTGCGTGCTCATGGAGTCCTCCCAGGAGTGCACTGGCCAGGCTAGTCGCCCGGGGCACCCAGGGAGAGGTGAAGCGCGCATGATGCGTGTTTTCCCTGTTCAGTGGGTGTACGGGTGGTTCGGCGCGGGTGGGTTTCCGGTGAGGGCGGGGAGCGCCTCGGTGCGGCAGTCACGGCAGCGGCCGGGCTCCGGGGCGCGGAAGGCTCGGTCGCATCCTTCGCAGTTCTGGAGGTGGTGCGGGACGGGGGCCGCGGGTGGTGCCGTGGAGGGCGCCCGTACGCCAAAGGGCGGTGGCGGGGGTAGCAGGGCTGTGAGGCGGTGGGCGACGAGGCTGCCGGGCGGCGTACGCCTTCGGGTGGCAGGTCGTGCGTGAGGGCGTGGCGTACGGCGCTGGGGGTGACGTCCCGCTCCAGCCACGCGGCGACTCCGGGGGCGAGGCGGGCGGCGTCCTCGGCGGAGAGGAGGAGGCGGGAGTCACTGCGGTGCGGGGTGGCGAGGAGGGCGGTGGCCTGCTGGAGGAGGGTGGGGGACGAGCAGGAGGGGTGGGGTACGTGGAGGGGGTTCGGGGGCTTCTTGGGTTTCGGCTGTGCCTTCGGTTTCCGCTCGGCCGGTGCGGGGGCGCCGCCCGGCTGGTTGCAGGAGATCGTGCGGGTGGTGACGCGGCCGTCGGGGGCGCGGCGGCGTTCGCGGCGCAGATAGCCGTGGGTTTCCAGCTCGCGCAGGGCTGCGGCGATACGGGTCTTGCCCTCGGGGAAGCGGCCGTTGAGCGTGCCGATGTCGACGCGGGCGCCGGTGGGCAGCGACTGGATGTGCGCGGCCAGGCCGATGGCGGTGAGGGAGAGCGTGCGGTGCTGGGTGAGGTGGTTGCCGATGACCGTGAAGCAGGTGGTGTGGCGGATGTTCTTGTGGAGGACGCCCGCGGTGGGGTGGTCCTTGTCGGCAACGGCCGTCGTGGCGCGCGTGGGCGCGCTAGGTGTATTGCCCTGTGAGGTTGGGGACGCGGCTGGCGGGTGGTTGGCCTTTCAGCGCGGTGTGTCCGCGGCGGTGATTGTAGGTGTGCGGCCAGCCGGGGAACGCCTGGCGTCGTTCGGTCTCTGTCCGGTAGGGATGGGCGTAGGCCCACTCGTCCAGCAGGGTGCGGTTGAAGCGCTCGACCTTGCCGTTTGTCTGCAGCCGGTAGGGGCGGGTCCGCTTGTGGCTGATCCCGGCTGCGGCCAGGGCATCGCGCCAGTCGCGTGAGCGGTAGCAGGAGCCGTTGTCGGTCAGCACCCGCTGGACGGTGATCCCGGCCTGGGTGAAGAACGTCTGGGCCCGGCTCCAGAAGGCGGTTGGGGTTTCCTTCTCCTCAGCGGACACCGCAGATCCAACCAGCCGTGGAGCTTTGCGTCCGCTCCGTCTGTCAGCTCCCAGCCGAACTCGTGGTGCGCGATCTCCCAGGCGCGCCGGGCGCCGAGCAGCCGGTAGTAGCTGTCGTCGATGCCGAGACGGTGAATGCCGCCCGAGCACGGCAGAGGGGCGGGGGAGCCGTGTCGCGGGCAACGGCCAGCGGCAGGGCCCCGATCGAGGCCGGCTGGTCCACGACCACGAGCACGGTCCCGCGTTTGGCCTGCAGTTTCGCGAAGACTTCACGGAGCTTGGCTTTGCTGTTGGGCAGGCGTCGGTCGAAGGCTTTCCTCCTGGCCGATGTGACAGCGGTGGCGTGGTGTTCGCCCTTGCCGACGTCCAGACCGAGGAAGAGGTCGATGTTGCTGATGTCGATCACGACCACGCTCCGGTCGTACTCACCCGGCCTTGCCACGTCACTGATCGCCACATCCACATGACGAAGAGCCTCCCGACCTGAGGAAAGGTCGCTGGTCATGCCCCTAATTACTGAGTTTGTGGGCGTGATGTCGTGAAGGTGAGGCCGGTCGCGGCGAGGCATGCGTCGATGAGTACGGGGCGGTACTGAATCTCGCGGAGTGTGCGGCGGAGGGTCCGGATCAGGTGGTCCGGGTCGGTGAACGCGGTGTTGCACTGCGCCGAGCGCCGGACCAGTGACCAGACACCTTCCACGGGATTCAGGTCGGGTGCATAGGAGGGAAGTTGGAAGGAGGTGATCCAGTCATCGGCGTCGATGAACGCCCGCAGGCGGGCGTCCAGATGCACCTTCAGACTGTCCCAGACGAGTACCAGCGGGGCGCCGAGCTGCTGGTGGGCGGCGGCCAACAGGTCGCGGTAATCGGTCCAGGTGAAGCTGCGCCGGCCACCACGCTTGTGATCGACATACCGTTTGGGCCGGAAGATCAGACGCGTCCGTTCGCCGGGCCTCTAGCAGGCCAGGGCGGCGATGGAGAAGCGACGCTGGGAACGGCCCCGCACCCTAACCACGGGCGTGTGCCCTCGCCCGGACCAGGTGCGGGAAGTGGGCGGCGTCATCGAGAACCCGGCCTCATCTTCGAAGACGATGAAGGCGCCGAGCGCCGCCGCGGTGCTTCCACCTGCGGCCACGTGTCTGTCACCCAGCCGGTCACCTTGTCCTCGTCACGCTCCAGGGCCCGCTTCGCCGGGACCTGGTGGCTCCAGCCATGGCGCCGCAGCATCTGCGCGATGGTCGAGGGGGTGATGGTCTTGTGAAACCGGCGTCCGATCAGCACCTTGATCCGCTCCAGGGTCCAGGTCTGGTCCTGCCAGCCGTGCGCGACCAGCCCCTTGGCGAATTCCTCCTCCAGCACCGCGAACAGCTTCTCGCTCAGCTTGGGCCGGGCCGCCGAGCCCCTGGACCGCAGGAAACCGTCCCCGCCGTCCTGCCAGGCGCGGCGCCAGCGTTGCACCGAACACACACTGACCCGCAGCTGTTTCGCCACCACCGCGCTGTCGTCACCCGCGGCGAACATCTCGGCCGCCTGCAGGCGAACCCCCTCGCGAAAGGACCGCCGCTCGGCCGACAGACCACCACCTTGCGGATACCTCATGGCTCCGGCCTACGGCGACTGACACCACCTGTCAGCCCCTCCGACATCACGCCCACAAACTCAGTAGCGGTCTCTCAGTGCCTTCGGAGCTGGTGACACCACTCTCGGGCCATGCACTCGACAAGGGGGAGTCATGCCGGACCCGAAGGCTGGAGGCCCCACTGCGGAGCCACGAAAAAGGTAATGGGGGGCAGGGCGGCTCGTGTCCTGGGTCGGGCTGTGATCGATGCCGGGCGCTGCTGTCACCGGCAGGCACACTTCCCGCGTCCTCGCCCCCGCCAGCGACGCTCGGCTCGGACATGTCCCTACCCCTGTGATCTGCGATCCGGCAACCTTTTCATGCCGGATACATGGCATGGCCATGGGCCTCGGCGGGCGTCACGGGGCCCGCACACAGCGGCCACGAAGCGGCCATGAGCGGTCCACCGGTGTGCCGGGCGCGGTCGGGGTTTGACCTCCGTCACACACCGGGTAAGCTCCACAGCTTCGATTGGCCCCCGGCATGCCCCGTATGGCAGACTGTCGGGGTTGCTCGGTTGAGTGCCGATGCTGCGCGCCTCCCGCCGGGAGGACCGGAAGCGAGTCCCACAGTACTCGTCGCCTTATCTGTCGCTTGCGGCAGCGCTTGGGCGGACGTACGGGAATCTTTCGGGAAGTGCAGTGCGGTGGCTCTGCCAGGCACCCGGTGGGTTTCTTCCCCCGGTACATGCGGTCCTGGGCCGCAGACCCCTTAGCAGGGAAATCCGTACGGATATTTCTGTCAGCGGGACTGCGACACGCCCGACCGCGTGGGTCGGATGAAGTGTGAAACAGGGCCTCCCGGGTTCCAGAGCGTCACAAGAGACAGGACTACTAAGTAGCCATGGCGGGACAGAAGATCCGCATCCGGCTCAAGGCCTACGACCACGAGGTCATCGATTCCTCGGCGAAGAAGATCGTCGAGACGGTGACGCGTACTGGTGCGTCGGTCGCGGGCCCGGTGCCGCTGCCTACCGAGAAGAACGTGTACTGCGTCATCAAGTCGCCGCACAAGTACAAGGACTCGCGCGAGCACTTCGAGATGCGCACGCACAAGCGCCTGATCGACATCCTCGACCCGACGCCGAAGACCGTTGACTCCCTGATGCGACTCGACCTTCCGGCCGGCGTCGACATCGAGATCAAGCTCTGAGGGCCGGTGATCTGAAGATGACTAAGCAGATCAAGGGCATCCTGGGCGAGAAGCTCGGCATGACGCAGGTGTGGGACGAGAACAACCGTGTTGTTCCGGTCACCGTCGTCAAGGCCGGCCCGAACGTCGTGACCCAGGTCCGTACGAATGACTCCGACGGCTACGAGTCGGTCCAGATCGCCTTCGGCGAGATCGACCCTCGCAAGGTGAACAAGCCCCTCAAGGGTCACTTCGCCAAGGCCGACGTCACCCCCCGTCGTCACCTCGTCGAGATCCGTACCGCTGGTGCCAGCGAGTACACCCTCGGCCAGGAGATCACCGCTGAGACCTTCGAGTCCGGCGTCAAGGTGGACGTGACCGGCAAGAGCAAGGGCAAGGGCTTCGCCGGTGTCATGAAGCGTCACAACTTCAAGGGCCTCGGCGCCGGTCACGGCACCCAGCGCAAGCACCGCTCGCCGGGCTCGATCGGTGGCTGCGCCACCCCGGGTCGTGTGTTCAAGGGCCTCCGCATGGCGGGGCGTATGGGCAACGAGCGGGTCACCACCCAGAACCTGACCGTTCACGCCGTTGACGCGGAGAAGGGCCTGCTCCTCATCAAGGGCGCGGTTCCTGGTCCGAACGGCGGCCTCGTCCTGGTCCGCACCGCGGCCAAGGGGGCCTGAGGACTATGACCACCATTGACATTCTGTCGCCCTCCGGCGACAAGACCGGGACCGTTGAGCTCCCGGCCGAGATCTTCGATGTAGAGAAGATCAGCGTTCCGCTGCTCCACCAGGTTGTCGTCGCGCAGCTGGCCGCGGCCCGTCAGGGCACGCACAAGGTCAAGCGTCGTGGCGAGGTCCGCGGTGGCGGTAAGAAGCCTTACCGCCAGAAGGGCACCGGCCGCGCGCGCCAGGGTTCGACCCGTGCGCCGCAGTTCGCCGGCGGTGGCGTCGTCCACGGCCCGCAGCCGCGTGACTACTCGCAGCGGACCCCGAAGAAGATGAAGGCCGCGGCCCTGCGCCACGCCCTCACCGACCGGGCCCGCAACGCTCGCATCCACGTCGTCACCGGCGTGGTCGAGGGCGAGGTCTCCACCAAGGCCGCCAAGTCGCTGCTCGGCAAGATCAGTGAGCGCAAGAACGTGCTCCTGGTCCTCGACCGTGCCGACGAGGTCGCGCTGCTCTCCGCTCGCAACCTGCCCCAGGTCCACATCCTGGAGCCGGGCCAGCTGAACACGTACGACGTTCTCGTCTCGGACGACGTGGTCTTCACCCAGGCCGCTTTCGAGTCCTTCGTGTCTGGCCCGAAGGCCAATGACACCGAAGGGAGCGAAGCCTGATGGCTACGCGTCACCCGAGCATCGCCTCGAAGGCCGCCAAGGCCAAGAAGGTCGCGCGCGTCGCCAAGGCGAAGCGCCACGCCACCGAGGGCAAGAACACCGTTGAGACGCCGCTGAGCAAGAGCTTCACGGATCACCGTGACGTCCTCGTCAAGCCGGTCGTCTCGGAGAAGAGCTACGCGCTCCTCGACGAGGGCAAGTACACCTTCATCGTGGACCCGCGTGCCAACAAGACCCAGATCAAGCAGGCCGTCGAGGCGGTCTTCTCGGTCAAGGTCTCCGGGGTCAACACGATCAACCGGCAGGGCAAGCGCAAGCGGACCCGCACCGGCTTCGGCCAGCGTGCGAACACCAAGCGCGCGATCGTGACCCTCGTTGAGGGCGACCGTATCGACATCTTCGGCCAGGCCTCCTAACGGAGCGCCCTGGTCCGAATATCGGACGAGGACTGAGAAATGGGAATCCGCAAGTACAAGCCGACTACGCCGGGGCGTCGTGGCTCCAGCGTTGCCGACTTCGTCGAGGTCACGCGGTCCACGCCGGAGAAGTCGCTGGTCCGCCCGCTGCACAGCAAGGGCGGCCGTAACAACGCCGGTCGTGTGACCGTTCGCCACCAGGGTGGTGGCCACAAGCGCGCCTACCGCGTGATCGACTTCCGTCGTCACGACAAGGACGGCGTGCCGGCCAAGGTCGCGCACATCGAGTACGACCCGAACCGCACCGCGCGCATCGCGCTTCTGCACTACGCAGACGGCGAGAAGCGCTACATCATCGCTCCGCGTGGCCTGTCGCAGGGTGACCGGGTTGAGAACGGCCCCGCGGCCGACATCAAGCCCGGCAACAACCTTGCGCTGCGCAACATCCCGGTCGGTACCACGATCCACGCGATCGAGCTCCGTCCGGGCGGCGGCGCCAAGTTCGCCCGCTCCGCCGGTGCCTCCGTGCAGCTGCTCGCGAAGGAGGGCTCGATGGCCCACCTTCGTATGCCGTCCGGTGAGATCCGTCTGGTCGACGTGCGCTGCCGCGCCACGATCGGCGAGGTCGGCAACGCCGAGCAGTCGAACATCAACTGGGGCAAGGCCGGCCGTAAGCGCTGGCTCGGTGTTCGCCCGACCGTTCGCGGTGTGGCGATGAACCCGGTCGACCACCCGCACGGTGGTGGTGAGGGCAAGACCTCCGGTGGTCGCCACCCGGTCTCCCCGTGGGGTCAGAAGGAGGGTCGTACTCGCTCGCCGAAGAAGGCTTCGAGCAAGTACATCGTCCGCCGCCGCAAGACGAACAAGAAGCGCTAGGAGCGGGTTTAGATGCCGCGCAGTCTCAAGAAGGGACCCTTCGTTGACGGCCACCTCGTAAAGAAGGTGGACGCTCAGAACGAAGCCGGTTCCAAGAACGTCATCAAGACCTGGTCCCGCCGCTCGATGATCGTCCCCAGCATGCTGGGCCACACGATCGCGGTGCACAACGGCAAGACCCACATCCCGGTGTTCGTCACCGAGTCGATGGTCGGCCACAAGCTCGGCGAGTTCTCGCCGACGCGCACCTTCCGGGGTCACGTCAAGGACGACCGGAAGTCGAAGCGCCGCTAAGGCGGGGTGGAATCGACTATGACAAACACCGAAGGGACAACCATGGAAGCCAGGGCCCAGGCGCGGTACATCCGCGTCACGCCCATGAAGGCCCGCCGAGTGGTGGACCTCATCCGTGGCATGGATGCCACGGAGGCTCAGGCGGTCCTGCGATTCGCCCCGCAGGCCGCGAGCGTGCCGGTCGGCAAGGTGCTGGACAGCGCCATTGCCAACGCCGCGCACAACTACGACCACCCTGACGCCTCTTCGCTGGTCATCAGCGAGGCGTACGTGGACGAGGGCCCGACCCTGAAGCGGTTCCGTCCGCGTGCTCAGGGCCGTGCCTACCGGATCCGTAAGCGGACCAGCCACATCACCGTGGTCGTCAGCAGCAAGGAAGGAACCCGGTAATGGGCCAGAAGGTAAACCCGCACGGGTTCCGGCTCGGTGTCACGACCGACTTCAAGTCGCGTTGGTACGCCGACAAGCTGTACAAGGACTACGTCAAGGAAGACGTCGCCATCCGTCGGATGATGACGTCCGGCATGGAGCGCGCCGGCATCTCGAAGGTTGAGATCGAGCGCACCCGTGACCGCGTGCGGGTGGACATCCACACCGCGCGTCCCGGCATCGTCATCGGCCGCCGTGGCGCCGAGGCCGACCGCATCCGCGGCGACCTCGAGAAGCTCACGGGCAAGCAGGTGCAGCTGAACATCCTCGAGGTCAAGAACCCCGAGGTCGACGCTCAGCTGGTGGCCCAGGCCGTCGCCGAGCAGCTGTCCTCCCGCGTCTCCTTCCGTCGCGCCATGCGTAAGAGCATGCAGTCGTCGATGAAGGCCGGCGCCAAGGGCATCAAGATCCAGTGTGGCGGTCGTCTCGGCGGTGCCGAGATGTCCCGTTCGGAGTTCTACCGCGAGGGCCGCGTGCCCCTGCACACGCTCCGCGCCAACGTGGACTACGGCTTCTTCGAGGCCAAGACGACCTTCGGCCGCATCGGCGTGAAGGTCTGGATCTACAAGGGCGACGTCAAGAACATCGCCGAGGTTCGCGCCGAGAACGCCGCGGCCCGCGCCGGTAACCGTCCGGCCCGTGGCGGCAACGACCGCCCGGCCCGTGGTGGTGGCCGTGGTGGCGAGCGTGGCGGTCGCGGTCGTAAGCCGCAGCAGTCCGCGCCGGCTGCCGAGGCCCCCAAGGCCGACGCTCCCGCCGCTGCCGCTCCGGCTGCCGAGAGCACCGGAACGGAGGCCTGACCGAAATGCTGATCCCCCGTAGGGTCAAGCACCGCAAGCAGCACCACCCGAAGCGCAGCGGCATGTCCAAGGGCGGCACGCAGGTCGCGTTCGGCGAGTACGGCATTCAGGCTCTGACGCCGGCGTACGTGACGAACCGTCAGATCGAGGCCGCTCGTATCGCCATGACGCGTCACATCAAGCGTGGCGGCAAGGTCTGGATCAACATCTACCCGGACCGCCCCCTCACCAAGAAGCCTGCCGAGACCCGCATGGGTTCCGGTAAGGGTTCCCCGGAGTGGTGGGTCGCCAACGTCAAGCCCGGACGCGTGATGTTCGAGCTGTCGTACCCCAACGAGAAGACCGCGCGCGAGGCGCTGACTCGTGCGGCTCACAAGCTGCCGATGAAGTGCAAGATCGTCAAGCGCGAGGCAGGTGAAGCGTGATGTCGACCGGTACCAAGGCGTCGGAGCTGCGCGAGCTGGGCAACGAGGAGCTCCTCAACAAGCTCCGCGAGGCCAAGGAAGAGCTGTTCAACCTCCGCTTCCAGGCGGCGACGGGTCAGCTCGAGAACCACGGCCGGCTCAAGGCCGTCCGCAAGGACATCGCGCGGATCTACACCCTCATGCGTGAGCGCGAGCTGGGCATCGAGACGGTGGAGAGCGCCTGATGAGCGAGAAGACTGTGACTGAAGAGACTGCCGCCCGCGGCTTCCGCAAGACCCGTGAGGGTCTTGTTGTCAGCGACAAGATGGACAAGACCGTCGTCGTCGCTGTCGAGGACCGCGTCAAGCACGCCCTGTACGGCAAGGTCATCCGCCGTACGAACAAGCTCAAGGCGCACGACGAGCAGAACGCTGCCGGCGTCGGCGACCGCGTCCTCCTGATGGAGACGCGTCCGCTGTCGGCGACCAAGCGCTGGCGCATCGTCGAGATCCTCGAGAAGGCCAAGTAATTCTCTGAGGGGTATCCCTCGGAGTTCGTTCCGCCAGGCTCGGCAGGGGCCCTCCCGCAAGAGAGAAGCCCCTGCCGGGAACCGGCAGACAAACAGGAGATAGACGTGATCCAGCAGGAGTCGCGACTGCGCGTCGCCGACAACACGGGTGCGAAGGAAATTCTCACCATCCGTGTTCTCGGTGGCTCGGGTCGCCGCTACGCGGGCATCGGTGACGTCATCGTCGCCACCGTCAAGGACGCGATCCCCGGTGGCAACGTGAAGAAGGGTGACGTCGTCAAGGCGGTCATCGTTCGCACCGTCAAGGAGCGCCGCCGTCCGGACGGCTCGTACATCCGCTTCGACGAGAACGCCGCCGTCATTCTGAAGAACGACGGCGACCCTCGCGGCACCCGTATCTTCGGCCCGGTGGGCCGTGAGCTGCGCGAGAAGAAGTTCATGAAGATCATCTCGCTCGCGCCGGAGGTGCTGTAAGCATGAAGATCAAGAAGGGTGACCTGGTCCAGGTCATCACCGGCAAGGACAAGGGCAAGCAGGGCAAGGTCATTGCCGCTTACCCGCGCGACGAGCGCGTCCTGGTCGAGGGTGTCAACCGGGTCAAGAAGCACACCAAGGCCGGTCCCACGGCTTCCGGCTCGCAGGCCGGCGGCATTGTGACCACCGAGGCCCCGATCCACGTTTCCAACGTTTCGCTGGTCGTGGAGAAGGACGGCAACAAGGTCGTCACGCGCGTCGGTTACCGCTTCGACGACGAGGGCAACAAGATCCGCGTTGCCAAGCGGACGGGTGAGGACATCTGATGACGACCACCACGAACCCGCGTCTGAAGCAGAAGTACCGCGACGAGATCAAGGGCAAGCTGCAGGACGAGTTCTCGTACGAGAACGTCATGCAGATCCCCGGCCTCGTCAAGATCGTGGTCAACATGGGTGTGGGTGACGCCGCGCGTGACTCCAAGCTCATGGACGGTGCCGTCCGCGACCTGACCACCATCACGGGTCAGAAGCCGGCCATCACCAAGGCCCGTAAGTCCATCGCGCAGTTCAAGCTGCGCGAGGGCCAGCCGATCGGCGCCCACGTCACGCTCCGTGGCGACCGCATGTGGGAGTTCCTGGACCGCACCCTGTCGCTCGCGCTGCCGCGCATCCGCGACTTCCGTGGTCTGTCCCCCAAGCAGTTCGACGGCCGTGGCAACTACACCTTCGGTCTCACGGAGCAGGTCATGTTCCACGAGATCGACCAGGACAAGATCGACCGCGTCCGGGGTATGGACATCACCGTGGTCACCACGGCGACCAATGACGACGAGGGCCGCGCCCTCCTTCGTCACCTCGGCTTCCCGTTCAAGGAGGCGTAAGCGAGATGGCGAAGAAGGCTCTTATTGCCAAGGCTGCTCGTAAGCCCAAGTTCGGTGTGCGTGGCTACACCCGCTGCCAGCGTTGTGGCCGCCCGCACTCCGTGTACCGCAAGTTCGGCCTGTGCCGCGTGTGCCTTCGTGAGATGGCTCACCGTGGCGAGCTGCCGGGCGTGACCAAGAGCTCCTGGTAGTCCCCTAGTTGGGACTGCCTGGATCTCTCGGTAAGTAAGGGGTCGGCAGAGACTCCCGCTCTCATGGCTTAGGCTAGGAGGGTTGGGCGCGCTCTGCCGCCCTGACCGACTTACTACGCCGTAGGTCCCCGCGCCGCACCCGTCCCGCCCCTGTGTGGGGAGAGGGATGGCGCATACAGGAAACCCCGGCGAGAGAGGCCGAAGGCCAATTCATGACCATGACTGATCCGATCGCAGACATGCTTACGCGTCTGCGGAACGCGAACTCGGCGTACCACGACTCCGTGGCTATGCCGCACAGCAAGATCAAGTCGCACATCGCCGAGATCCTCCAGCAGGAGGGTTTCATCACCGGCTGGAAGGTCGAGGACGCCGAGGTCGGCAAGTCCCTCGTCCTGGAGCTGAAGTTCGGCCCGAACCGTGAGCGTTCGATCGCCGGCATCAAGCGGATCTCCAAGCCGGGTCTGCGCGTTTACGCGAAGTCCACCAACCTGCCGAAGGTCCTCGGTGGCCTCGGCGTGGCGATCATCTCCACGTCGCACGGTCTCCTGACCGGCCAGCAGGCAGGCAAGAAGGGCGTGGGTGGGGAAGTCCTCGCCTACGTCTGGTAGCGGAAGGGAACGGAGGAAACAGCTATGTCGCGTATTGGCAAGCTCCCCATCACGGTTCCCGCCGGCGTGGACGTCACCATCGACGGCCAGACGGTCTCGGTGAAGGGCCCCAAGGGCAACCTGAACCACACCATCGTCGCGCCTATCGAGATCGCCAAGGGTGAGGACGGCGTCCTGAACGTCACCCGCCCCAACGACGAGCGTCAGAACAAGGCCCTGCACGGCCTGTCCCGCACGCTGGTGGCGAACATGATCACCGGCGTGACCACGGGTTACGTGAAGAAGCTCGAAATCAGCGGTGTCGGTTACCGCGTCCTGGCGAAGGGCTCCAACCTGGAGTTCTCGCTCGGCTACAGCCACCCGATCCTGATCGAGGCGCCCGAGGGCATCTCGTTCAAGGTCGAATCGGCGACCAAGTTCTCGGTCGAGGGCATCGACAAGCAGAAGGTCGGCGAGGTTGCGGCCAACATCCGCAAGCTGCGCAAGCCCGACCCGTACAAGGCCAAGGGCGTCAAGTACGAAGGCGAAGTCATCCGCCGCAAGGTCGGAAAGGCGGGTAAGTAAGCCATGGCATACGGTCAGAAGATCGCTAAGGGCGACGCTTACAAGCGTGCGGCAATCAAGCGCCGCCACATCCGTATCCGTAAGCACATCTCGGGTACGGCCGAGCGTCCGCGCCTGGTCGTGACGCGCTCCAACCGCAACATCGTCGCCCAGGTGATCGACGACGTTAAGGGTCACACCCTGGCGTCGGCGTCCACCCTGGACACCTCGATCCGCGGTGGCGAGGGCGACAAGTCCGCGCAGGCCAAGTCGGTCGGCGCCCTGGTCGCCGAGCGCGCCAAGGCTGCCGGCGTCGAGGCTGTCGTGTTCGACCGTGGTGGCAACCAGTACGCCGGGCGCATCGCTGCCCTGGCGGACGCCGCCCGCGAAGCCGGCCTGAAGTTCTGAGCCGGTTCCGTAGCTAGCGGAAACAGAGAGAGGTAATTCCAATGGCTGGACCCCAGCGCCGCGGAAGCGGTGCCGGTGGCGGCGAGCGGCGGGACCGGAAGGGTCGCGACGGTGGCGCTGCCGCCGAGAAGACCGCATACGTTGAGCGCGTTGTCGCGATCAACCGTGTCGCCAAGGTTGTCAAGGGTGGTCGTCGCTTCAGCTTCACCGCGCTGGTCGTGGTGGGCGACGGTGACGGCACCGTAGGTGTCGGTTACGGCAAGGCCAAGGAGGTGCCGGCCGCCATCGCCAAGGGTGTTGAGGAGGCCAAGAAGCACTTCTTCAAGGTCCCCCGTATCCAGGGCACCATCCCGCACCCGATCACGGGCGAGAAGGCCGCGGGCGTCGTCCTGCTCAAGCCTGCTTCCCCCGGTACCGGCGTTATCGCCGGTGGCCCGGTGCGTGCTGTGCTCGAGTGCGCCGGCGTTCACGACATCCTGTCGAAGTCGCTCGGCTCGTCGAACGCGATCAACATCGTGCACGCGACCGTGGAGGCCCTCAAGGGTCTGCAGCGTCCCGAGGAGATCGCGGCTCGCCGTGGTCTGCCCCTCGAGGACGTCGCTCCCGCGGCCCTGCTGCGTGCACGTGCCGGGGCTGGTGCTGCGTAATGGCACAGCTCAAGATCACGCAGACGAAGTCGTACATCGGCAGCAAGCAGAACCACCGTGACACCCTGCGTTCCCTTGGTCTCAAGGGGATCAACACGCAGGTCGTCAAGGAGGACCGCCCCGAGTTCCGCGGCATGGTGCAGACCGTCCGCCACCTCGTGACGGTTGAGGAGGTCTGATCATGGCGGAGAACAACCCGCTCAAGATCCACAACCTCCGTCCGGCTCCCGGCGCCAAGACCGCCAAGACCCGTGTTGGTCGTGGTGAGGCGTCGAAGGGTAAGACGGCCGGTCGTGGTACCAAGGGCACGAAGGCCCGTTACCAGGTTCCGGAGCGCTTCGAGGGTGGCCAGATGCCCCTCCACATGCGTCTTCCGAAGCTCAAGGGCTTCCGGAACCCCTTCAAGGTCGAGTTCCAGGTCGTGAACCTGGACAAGCTCACCTCGCTGTACCCCGAGGGTGGCGAAGTCACCGTCGCGGGTCTGGTGGAGAAGGGCGCTGTCCGTAAGAACAGCCTCGTCAAGGTCCTGGGCCAGGGCGAGATCACCGTGGCGCTGCAGGTGACGGTCGACGCCGTCTCCGGCTCTGCCAAGGAGAAGATCACCGCCGCGGGCGGTACGGTCACCGAGCTCGTCTGATCTCAGACGTCGTCTCGATGACATGAGCGATCCCGACCGGGGATACCCCACAAATGGGGTATCCCCGGTTGGTCGTTCCTAGGGGGGCGGGTACGCCGGTAAGGTGGCGACCGCTGTTAATTTCCGGGCTAGTTGTGTGCCCCCGGCACCAATCCCGGGTTTTGACCGTTACCCATTCGTCGAATCCTCAAGACCGTCACCTCTGACGCACGCGCGCGGGGGTCGCAGGAGGCACCGTGCTCACCGCGTTCGCCCGGGCGTTCAAGACGCCCGACCTGCGCAAGAAGCTGCTCTTCACGTTGGGCATCGTCGTGATCTACCGGCTCGGCGCGCACGTGCCGATCCCCGGAGTGGATTACTCGAACGTCCAGACGTGCATGGATGCGGCCAAAACTGGATCCAACGGACTGTTCGGCCTGGTGAACATGTTCAGCGGTGGCGCGCTGCTGCAGATCACGGTCTTCGCGCTCGGCATCATGCCGTACATCACCGCGAGCATCATTCTGCAGCTGCTCACCGTGGTGATCCCGCGCCTCGAAGCCCTCAAGAAGGAGGGTCAGGCAGGTACGGCGAAGATCACGCAGTACACGCGCTACCTGACCGTGGCGCTCGCCATCCTTCAGGGCACGGGACTTGTCGCCACCGCCCGCACCGGCGCCCTGTTCCAAGGGTGCCCCGTCGCGAGTCAGATCGTGCCGGACCAATCGATCTTCATCACCATCACGATGGTCATCACGATGACCGCCGGCACCTGCGTGATGATGTGGCTCGGTGAGCTCATCACCGACCGCGGCATCGGCAACGGCATGTCGATCCTGATGTTCATCTCGATCGCCGCCACCTTCCCGTCCGCCCTGTGGGCCATCAAGCAGGGTGGCTCGCTGGCCGACGGCTGGATCGAGTTCGGCACGGTCATCCTGGTCGGCCTCGTCATGGTCGGCCTGGTGGTCTTCGTCGAGCAGGCCCAGCGCCGTATTCCGGTGCAGTACGCGAAGCGCATGATCGGCCGCCGTTCCTATGGCGGTACGTCTACGTACATCCCGCTCAAGGTGAACCAGGCGGGTGTGATCCCGGTCATCTTCGCCTCGTCGCTGCTCTACATCCCCGCGCTGGTCGCCCAGTTCGCAGGTGGTGACTCGTCGTGGAAGCTGTGGATCGACGACCACCTGACCAAGGGAAACCACCCGATCTACATCGTTACGTACTTCCTCCTGATCGTGTTCTTCGCCTTCTTCTACGTGGCGATCTCGTTCAACCCCGAGGAAGTCGCGGACAACATGAAGAAGTATGGTGGCTTCATCCCGGGCATCCGGGCTGGCCGACCGACCGCTGAGTATCTTTCGTACGTACTCAATCGGATCACCTGGCCGGGTTCGCTGTACTTGGGGCTGATCGCTCTCGTACCGACGATGGCGTTGGTTGGTTTCGGGGCAAACCAGAACTTCCCGTTCGGCGGCACCAGCATCCTGATCATCGTGGGTGTTGGTCTGGAGACGGTGAAGCAGATCGAGAGCCAGCTTCAGCAGCGCAATTACGAAGGGTTCCTCCGCTGATGCGAATCGTCCTCGTCGGGCCGCCTGGTGCCGGCAAGGGAACGCAGGCCGCGTTTCTTGCCCAGAACCTGTCGATCCCGCACATCTCCACGGGCGACCTCTTCCGTGCCAACATCAGCAAGGGCACGGAGCTGGGACAGCAGGCCAAGTCGTTCATGGACGCGGGCCAGTTGGTACCGGACGAGGTCACCATTGGGATGGCCAAGGACCGCATGGAGCAGCCGGACGCCGTGAACGGCTTCCTGCTCGACGGCTTCCCTCGTAACGTCTCGCAGGCCGAGGCGCTCGACGTCGCCCTGAAGACGGACGACGTGAAGCTGGACGCGGTCCTGGACCTCGAGGTCCCCGAGGACGAGGTGGTCAAGCGCATCGCCGGCCGCCGCATCTGCCGTAACGAATCGGCGCACGTGTTCCACGTCGCGTACAAGCAGCCCAAGACCGAGGGTGTCTGTGACACCTGCGGCGGCGAGCTGTACCAGCGCGACGACGACAAGGAAGAGACCGTGCGCAAGCGGCTCGAGGTCTACCACACGCAGACCGAGCCGATCATCGACTACTACCGGGAACAGGGGCTCGTGAAGACGATCTCCGCGCTCGGCAAGGTGGAAGAGGTCACGGCGCGGGCCATGGAGGCCCTGGGGCGCTAGCCCCGTTCTTCTTGCGTCTTCATGTACGTGGCTGAGGCCGCGGTTCCCTGTCAGGGGGGCCGCGGCCTTAGTGTTGGTGTACGTACACCTCGTACTGGATGACGGAGAGCGCAGGCCCCCATGGTGCAGATCAAGACCCCCGACCAGATTCGCAAGATGCGGGAGGCGGGGCTTGTCGTCGCGGCGATCCACGCCGCGACCCGTGAGGCGGCCGTGCCGGGCGCGACCACCAAGGACCTGGACGAGGTCGCCCGCAAGGTCATCGCCGAGCACGGGGCGAAGCCGAACTTCCTGGGTTACGGGGGCTTTCCCGCGACCATCTGCACCTCGAAGAACGAGGTCGTGGTCCACGGCATCCCGAGCGACCAGGTCGTCCTGGAGGACGGCGACATCATCTCCATCGACGCGGGCGCGATCATCGACGGCTGGCACGGTGACGCCGCGTTCACCGCGCTCGTCGGCACCGGTCACGCGCCGGAGCTCGCCGAGCTGTCCCGGGTGACCGAGGAGTCGATGTGGGCCGGGATCGCCGCCATGAAGGCGGGCAACCGGCTGGTCGACATCTCCCGCGCGATCGAGACGTACATCCGCCGCCAGCCCAAGCCGGGCGGCGGCAAGTACGGCATCGTCGAGGACTACGGAGGCCACGGCATCGGCACCGAGATGCACATGGACCCGCACCTGCTGAACTACGTCGAGCGGCGTCGAGGCAAGGGCCCCAAGCTCGTCCCCGGCTTCTGCCTGGCCATCGAGCCCATGGTCTCCCTCGGCACCCCGAGCACCGAGGTCCTGCAGGACGACTGGACGGTCATCACGACGGACGGCACCTGGTCCTCGCACTGGGAGCACTCGGTCGCCCTGACGGAGGAGGGCCCCCTGGTCCTGACCTCCCCGGACGGCGGCAAGGCGAAGCTGGCGGAGCTGGGTGTGACGGCGGCGCCCGACCCGCTGGCGTAAGCCGGTCCTGACCCGCTGGCGTGATGCAGGCGTGGGTCGGGGGGCTTATTGATCTTCCGCATAGGGCAGAATTCTCGGATTCGTCTTTCCGGGGGTGCTGTCGTAGACTGACTCGTCGGCTCTCGTGTATCTGCATGCCTGCATGCAAGCGGGAGAGTCGATCAAGGTAGTCGATTCGAAGGGCGAAGCGTGGCCAAGAAGCAAGGTGCCATCGAGATCGAAGGCACTGTCGTCGAGTCTCTTCCGAACGCCATGTTCAGGGTGGAGCTCCAGAACGGCCACCAGGTCCTGGCTCACATCAGCGGCAAGATGCGTATGCACTACATCCGCATCCTCCCTGACGACCGGGTCGTGGTGGAGTTGTCTCCGTACGACCTGACGCGTGGCCGGATCGTCTACCGGTACAAGTAGATCTTGCCCGTCCCGCTTTCCGCGGGCCGCCGGCAACTGACCCGGAGAACCTCACCCATGAAGGTCAAGCCGAGCGTCAAGAAGATCTGCGACAAGTGCAGGGTGATCCGCCGTCACGGTCGGGTCATGGTCATCTGCGACAACCCGCGCCACAAGCAGCGCCAGGGCTGACGCACGACTGACTGCAGTTCGTTCGCAGAAATTCGCGCGACGCACGCAACACACTGAGTACATACGCAGAGCCCGTCGGCAGTGGACACCACTGCGACGACACCTTCGGTCGGAGGCCGGGGACCCAGCTCGTACCAACCCTTTGGAGACAGAGGGGACGGCGGCCGGGAGTGGCTCTGCCACAGACCTCCGAAAATCAACAGGAGCCATGAATGGCACGCGTTGAAGGCGTTGACCTCCCGCGCGAAAAGCGCATCGAGGTTGCCCTCACCTACGTGTTCGGCATCGGCCGTACGCGCGCCCAGCTCACGCTGGACACCGTCGGTGTGGACCGCAACACCCGCGTTCGCGACCTGAGCGAGGAAGACCTCGTCAAGATCCGCGAGTACGTGGACCAGAACTTCCAGACCGAGGGTGACCTCCGTCGCGAGATCCAGGCCGACATCCGCCGCAAGGTCGAGATCGGCTGCTACCAGGGTCTGCGCCACCGTCGTGGTCTGCCGGTCCGCGGTCAGCGCACCAGCACGAACGCCCGCACCCGCAAGGGCCCGCGTCGCGCCATCGCCGGTAAGAAGAAGCCGGGCAAGAAGTAGTCCTCAGCGGACGCTCATCAGCGGTCTTCGCTGTAGGACCGACCACCTCCCCCGTAGGAGAACGACATGCCCCCCAAGGGACGTCAGGGCGCTGCCAAGAAGGTGCGCCGCAAGGAAAAGAAGAACGTCGCTCACGGCCACGCGCACATCAAGAGCACGTTCAACAACACGATCGTGTCCATCACGGACCCGACCGGCAACGTGATCTCGTGGGCCTCCGCCGGCCACGTCGGTTTCAAGGGCTCGCGCAAGTCCACGCCGTTCGCCGCGCAGATGGCTGCCGAGTCGGCTGCCCGTCGCGCCCAGGAGCACGGCATGCGCAAGGTCGACGTCTTCGTCAAGGGCCCGGGTTCCGGTCGTGAGACCGCCATCCGCTCCCTGCAGGCGACCGGCCTCGAGGTCGGCTCGATCCAGGACGTCACGCCGACGCCGCACAACGGCTGCCGTCCGCCCAAGCGTCGCCGCGTCTGATCTTTTTCAGCGCAGGCCGCTTGGTCTGAGGTTTTCGGGCGGTACGGCTCTTCTGGGCGGTGCCGCCCGTACCCTTGCTGTATCTCAGGGCATCAAATAGTGGGTGCCCCTGAACTGAAGGACTCATTACATGCTGATCGCTCAGCGCCCCTCGTTGACCGAAGAGGTCGTCGACGAGTTCCGCTCCCGGTTCGTGATCGAGC
>NZ_JBFAKV010000045.1:0-28222 GCF_040655895.1 Streptomyces sp. NPDC050264 | reverse complement strand
GCCCGCGACGGCGAGCGGATCCTCGGCCGCGGCATGGAGACGTACCAGGGCGGCGAACCGATCGGCTTCACCGCCTGTCGGGCCCTAGGCGACCGTGGCGCCGGCGGCCGGTTCCCGGGTGCTGTCGTCCGGAGAGGCCGGGGTGCCGAGCACGTCGGTCGGGAACTGCGAGAGCGGTCCGCGGTTGTACTGCGCGGCGACCAGGGCCGCGGCTTCCTCGGGGGTGGCGACGGAGGGCGGGGAGCCCTCCAGCGGCTGCCGCGCGGTCTCCTTTATGAACAGGACCGCGACCGCGCCGACCACGGCCGCCAGCATGATGTAGAACGCCGGCATCAGGTTGTTGCCGGTGGCACTGGTCAGGCCCTCCATCACGAGCGGCGTCGTGCCGCCGAAGAGGGAGCCGGCGACGTTGAAGGAGATCGCGAGCGCCGAGTAGCGCACTTCCGTCGGGAAGAGCGACGGCAGCACCGCGGACATCGTCGCGAGGAACGTCAGCAGGCAGAGCCCGAGCAGCAGCAGACCGGCGTAGATCGCCACGTGGCCGCCCGTGCGCAGCAACAGGAACGCCGGCACGGTCAGCACGACGAAGCCGGCCATGCCGGTGAGCAGTACGGGCTTGCGGCCGATGCGGTCGGAGAGGCTGCCGAGCGGGTGAACGAGGCACATCAGCACGACCATGACGACGACGAGCGCGACGAGCCCGGCGGTGGAGCCGTACTTCAGTTCGTCGGTGAGGTACGTCGGCATGTACGACAGCAGGCCGTAGTCGGCGATGTCGTAGGCGGCGACGAGGATCATGCACAGCGTCAGCGCGCGCCAGTGGTCACGGAAGAACGGACCGAAGCGGAACTTCGGGCGCTCGGCGCCGCTCTGCTCCAGTTCCTGGTAGGCCGGGGTGTCCTCCAGCTTGAGCCGCATGTACAGGCCGATCAGGCCGAGCGGACCGGCGACGAGGAACGGCACACGCCAGCCCCAGGAGGTCATCGCGCCGTCGTCCAGGACGGTCGTCAGGATGGTGACGAGACCGGCCGCGCCCACGTATCCGGCGAGCGTGCCGAACTCCAGATAGCTGCCGAAGAAGCCGCGCTTCTTGTCGGGCGCGTACTCGGCGATGAAGGTGGCGGCACCGCCGTACTCACCGCCGGTCGAGAAGCCCTGGATGACACGGAAGAGGAGCAGCAGGGCCGGCGCCCAGATGCCGATGGCGGCGTACGAGGGCACCAGGCCGATGCCGAAGGTGCCGAGCGCCATCATGATCATGGTGAGGGACAGGACCTTCTTGCGACCGATGCGGTCGCCGAGCGGCCCGAACACGAACCCGCCGATCGGCCGCAGCAGGAAGGCCGCGGCGAACGCACCGAACGAGGCGAGGGTCTGGGCCGTCGGGTTGCCCGACGGGAAGAACACCTTGCCCAGGGTGACGGCCATATAGGAGTAGATGCCGAAGTCGAACCACTCCATGGCGTTGCCGAGCATCGCGGCTTTCACCGCGCGCCGCACCGTCGGCTCCTCGGTCACCGTGATGTCACTGCGTCGCAGCTTGGGGTTGCGCCGCCGCTCGATCACCCGGAACAGGCCACGGTGGCGGCGTACCGCCTCCGGATTCCATTCCGGCTCACTGTCACTTGCCGCCTGCGTCGTCTCCGCGCTCACGGACGGTTTCCTTCCTCTGGCATCCCGCCGGACGAGGGTGGCCCGGTTGCCCGGTACGCACCATTGATCTCCACGATCGATGATGTGCCTCCTTGGCCGGAGGCGCATCATCGTCCGAACGGGAAGGTCAACACCTTCTGGCAGCCCCGCTTGCCCAGTGATCGTCACTTCACACACCTGCGTGTGCCGGCGGATCACATCTCGGGGGCTGCGGTCTCCTGGAGGGTTCCGTCGGCGAGCCGCAGCCAGCGGTTCACCCCGATCGCGGCGAGGAACCGCTCGTCGTGGCTGATCACCATGAAGGCGCCCTGGTAGGAGTTGAGCGCGCTTTCGAGTTGCCCGGCACTGACCAGGTCGAGATTGTTGGTCGGCTCGTCGAGCAGGAGCAGATGAGGGGCCGGTTCGGCGCACAGCACGCAGGCCAGGGTGGCGCGCAGCCGTTCGCCGCCGGAGAGCACCCCGGCCGGCAGGTGTGCCCGTGCGCCCCGGAAGAGGAAGCGGGCGAGCAGGTTCATCCGCTCCGCCTCGGGCCGCTCGGGGGCGAAGGCGGCGAAGTTCTCCGCCACGGTGCGGTCGAGATCGAGCAGGTCAAGGCGCTGCGAGAGGTAGGCGATCCGGCCGTCGTTGCGTTTGATCTCCCCGCTGTCCGGCGGGAGATCGCCGGTGACCAGCCGCATCAGGGTGGTCTTTCCGCCGCCGTTGGGCCCGGTCAGCGCGATCCGCTCGGGGCCGCGCACGGACAGGTCGACGC
This sequence comes from Streptomyces sp. NPDC050264, assembly GCF_040655895.1. Classification (NCBI taxonomy): domain Bacteria; kingdom Bacillati; phylum Actinomycetota; class Actinomycetes; order Kitasatosporales; family Streptomycetaceae; genus Streptomyces; species Streptomyces sp. NPDC050264. The sequence continues at coordinate 25,818 of NZ_JBFAKV010000045.1, read as the reverse complement.
CGCCGTCGGCGAACACGGCCCGACCGGCGTGGCGGACCTGCATCCCCTCACCGAGGAAGAGGTTGCGTCCGGCGGGCACCTGGGTGTCGGGCAGTTCGAGGGTGAGCCGCTGCTCGTCGCGCAGGGCGCGTCCGGCCTCGTCGAGCCGGCCCTTGGCCTCGCCGACCCGGGCCGCGTGCATCTGACCGGCCCGGCCGGCGGACTCCTGCGCGCCGCGCTTCATGTTGCCGGCGAAGATGCGGGGCAGGCCGGCGCTCTTGAGATTGCGGGCGGCGTTGCTCTGGCGCCGCTCGGCGCGCTCGCGGGCCTGCTGCAGCTCACGCTTCTCCCGCTTGAGTTCCTGCTCGGCGTTGCGGATGTTCTTCTCGGCGACCTCCTGCTCGGCGCGCACGGCTTCCTCGTACTCGGTGAAGTCCCCGCCGTAGAGGCGCAGTTCGTCGCTGCCGAGTTCGGCGATACGTTCCATGCGGTCGAGCAGCGCGCGGTCGTGGCTGACCAGCAGCAGACAGCCGTTGAAGTCGGTGAGTACGTCGTAGAGCCTGTGCCGGGCCTCCAGGTCGAGGTTGTTGGTCGGCTCGTCGAGCAGGAGCACGTCGGGACGCCTGAGGAGCTGGGCGGCGAGGCCGAGGGAGACGACCTGGCCACCACTGAGCGTGCTCAGGCTCCGGTCCAGGGCGAGGCCGGCGAGCCCGAGACGGTCGAGCTGGGCGCGAGTGCGCTCCTCGATGTCCCAGTCGTCGCCGATGGTGGTGAAGTGCTCCTCGCTCACGTCGCCGGATTCGACGGCGTCCAGGGCGCGGATCACGGCGGCGATACCGAGTACCTCGGCGACCGTGAGGTTGCCGGTCAGCGGCAGGCTCTGGGGGAGGTGGCCCAGCGTCCCGTCGACCGAGATCGAGCCGGTGGCGGGCTTGAGTTCTCCGGCGATCAGCCTGAGCAGCGTGCTCTTTCCGGAGCCGTTGGGGGCGACCAGGCCCGTGCGGCCGGTGGCCATGCTGAAGGACAGGTCCTGGAAGACGGGGGTGTCGTCAGGCCAGGCGAAGGAGACGTTCGAGCAGATGATGGCGGCTTCGGACATGGGAGTGACCTCGAAGGGTTGAGGGCAGACAGACCTCTGCCCTGGGCAGGGTGGGGGAAAGGGGTACGACGAACCGGCCACGTCGGCAGCGCTCTCGCGCGCCGTCCGGTGGCTGATCAGATCCGGATCTCATCCGGAGATGTCGTCGTCACCCGCCACGTCTGCCACTCCTCGATTGCACAGTTCAGGTCGCTCGCAGCGTAGCAGGAGCCGATCTCTACGTGTTCGTCTTTTGGTCTCAAGGCCGACGTCCCGCTGAGCCGGTACCTCTACGCCGAGAAACATATCTGAACGCACCTCTGCGTCACCGGTTCAACCGGTGATAGAGTCCGGACCAATCTTCCGCAGCCCCACGCGGCTGCCCCGTTCATGTGCCGTGCTCGTGACCGCATGTGTCGTCACGCCCAGGCACACCTTCTTCCGGAACGGAAAAATCATGAAGCGACTTCTCACTGTCTTCGCGGCCGGTGTTCCGCTGGCCGCGGCGGTGTATCTGCCGACCGCGTCGGCAGCGCCCCGGGAAAGCTCCGGTCCCACGGCGTCCTCGTGTACGACGGCGTCCGTGCAGGCCCCGGCCGGTACCGAGGTCGAGTCCGTGACGGCGGTGCGCCAGGAGGGCGGCACCGTCCACGGGAGCGGAGTCCTGGGCGGTACGGTCACCGGCGTGCCCGCCTACTGCGAGGTGACGGTCACCCTTGCTCATCCGGGCGACGACGACCACGCCGAAGTGCGGACCTGGCTGCCCGTGAACGGCTGGAACGGCCGCTTCCAGGCGCTCGGCGGCAGCGCTTACGCGGCCGGGGACAACGGCACCGGTCTGGCCGCCGCCGTCAAGAACGGCTACGCCGTGACCACCACCGACGCCGGGGTCGGGGACGTCATCGACGTCGGCTGGGCACTGAACAGCAAGGGGCAGGTCGACACCGCCCTGTTGAAGAACTTCACCTCCCGCTCCCAGCACGAGGCGTCGGTCGTCGGCAAGCGGGTCGTCGACGACGTGTACGGCAGGAGCGCGGCCTACTCCTACTTCAACGGCTGTTCCACCGGCGGACGTCAGGGCTACATGGAGGCCCAGCGCCACCCCGACGACTTCGACGGCATCCTCGCCAACGCGCCCGCCATCAACTGGGACGAGTTCGAGGTCGCCACACTGTGGCCGCAGGTGGTCATGAACAACGAGAAGACCTACCCGACCTCCTGCGAGTTCAAGACCTTCACCGACGCCGCCGTCAAGGCCTGCGACCCGCTCGACGGAGCCACGGACGGCCTGGTCGACGACCCGTCCCGGTGCGACTTCGACCCGCGCCGGCTGATCGGCACCAAGGTGGTGTGCGAGGGCAGGGAGCTGACCGTCACGGCGGCCGACGCGGCCGTGGTCCGCAAGATCTGGGACGGCCCGCGCACCACGTCGGGGAAGAAGCTGTGGCCCGGCGTCCCGGTCGGCGCCGACCTGTCGGGCCTCGCCGATATAACGGACCCCGACGAGAACGGCGACGTCAAGGGCGCACCGTTCTCCGTGCCTCAGTACTGGGTCGCGTCGTGGGTGAAGAAGCAGCCCTCGTTCGACGTCTCGACGATCACCTACAACCAGTTCACCCAGCTGTTCAAGCAGTCCGAAGCCGAGTACGACACGGTCATCGGGACCGACGACCCCGACCTGTCCGCCTACCGCGACTCCGGGGGCAAGCTCCTGAGCTGGCACGGCCTGGCAGACCAGTACATCCCGGCCCAGGGCACTGCCGGATACCGCGAGCAGGTCGAGCGGAAGATGGGCGGGACCAAGCGCGTGGACGACTTCTACCGGCTCTTCCTCGCGCCGGGCACGGTCCACTGCGGCCTCAACAAGGGCGACGGCACGACCGACGACCTCGGTGCGCTGAGGACCTGGGTCGAGCACGGCAAGGCCCCCGAGACGCTGCCCGCCACCCTGATCAACTCCTCCGGGCAGAGCGTCGCCCGTGACCTGTGCAGCTACCCGAAGGTCTCCCGCTGCACGGGGCACGGCGACCGCACCCTCGCCGCGGGCTTCCGCCGCGTCTCCCCGCCCCGGCGCTGACGGAGGCGCCGGGTCCCGGTGAATTGAGAAAGGCCGAACCGTCATGGACCCGCAGCCACCGGCGCCCGCCGCGGAGGCGTCCCGGCGGCGGGAGTGGCAGCTACGGCACTTGACGGGCGTGGCGGTCATCTCCGGGTGACGCTGTCCTGGGGTCTTCCCGGAGCGAGCGCTGGTACTGGCCGGGTGTCTGTCCGACGAGGTTCGTGAACGCGTCGATGAAGGCGCTCGGATTCGCCCATCCGCAGGCGGTCGCCGTGTTGATCACCGAGACCTCCCCGGCCAGCAGCAGAAGTGCGTGGTGGACGCGGAGTTGTGTGCGCCATTGAGGGAAGCTCATGCCGGTCTCCTGCTGGAAGAGCCTGCTGAGCGTGCGTTCACTGGCGCCGACCTGATGACCGAGTTGGCCGAGCGTGAGAGGGGCCGACAGCCCCTTCTCGACAAGAGCGACAACGGCGCGGAGCCGGTCGTCGTGGGGTTCGGGAAGGTGCAGCGGTTGTTCGGGCGCGGTGGTGATGTCGTCGATGATCACCCGGCGCAGACGTGAGCGTGCTCCCGCGGAACGGCGCTCGGAACCGGTCAAGGTCAACGTGGCCTCGCGTGCGAGCGGCGTCATGACGAGCACCGCGGGATGCGCGGGCAGCAGTGCGGCCAGGCTCGGCGCCATGAAGACGATGCGCATGTCGGTCCGGCCATGGGCGCGGTGCTGATGCTCGAAACCCGCGGGGATCCAGACGACCCGATTCGACGGGGCGGTCCATGAACCGACCGGGGTCACGAGCGAGAGCACGCCGGTGGCCGGGTACACCAGGTGTCCGCGAGTGTGCTGGTGCTCGGGAGTGCGCTCGTCGTGCCCGAGCAGGAAGACGTGCTCGCGAAGGACGTGTTCGAGCGGCAGCGGCTCGTGGCGGGTTTTGGGCATCTCGCGTCAGATTATCAGTTGGCCGCCCCGGTCGGCCTCGGATGGACTGTGGCCGTAGCCCGTCGCCACACGTGTGCCGACGGACTCGCGCTACGCCACACACCTCCCCGGGCGACCGGGGATCGAAAGGACACGACGTGACCGATCTAGTCCAAGAACCGCCGCTGCGAACCCGGCCCCGCAGAAGGGCCCGCGGCAGGCTCAGCACTGCCGTGCTGGCGGTCGGACTCCTCACAGCCGCGTTCAACCTGCGCATCGGTGTCGCCTCGGTCGGCCCGGTGCTGTCGGACATCCAGGCGGACCTCGGCCTCTCCGAGGTTGTCGTCAGCCTCCTCACGACCATTCCTGTCGTGGCGTTCGGCGCCTTCGCGTTCGTCACCCCGGCACTGAGCCGCCGCCTGGGCCTGCATCGGCTCCTCGGAGCGACGATGATCGCGCTCGCGGTCGGCATCACCCTGCGTCTCCAGCCGGGTCTCGGCGGCCTCTTCATCGGAACCGTCGTCATCGGTGCGTCGATAGCGATCGCCAACGTCATCATGCCGGCCGCGATCAAGCGGGACTTCTCGCGCCACATCGGCCTGATGACGGGTCTGTACGCGACCGCACTCTCTGTCGGCGCCGCGTTCGCCGCGGGCGCCACGGTGCCGTTGCTGTCCTGGGTCGGCGGCGGTTGGCGACCGACGCTGGCGCTGTGGGCGATTCCCGCCCTCGTCGCCTTCCTCATCCTCATCCCGCGGTTGCGGCATGCCCCCGTCCGTGATCCCCGGACCCATGATGTCGCCGACGCCCCGTCGGATGCCGGCGAACCCACCGTCCGCGCCCTCACGCGTGATCCGGTCGCCCTCGCCGTGACCGCGCTCATGGGTCTGCAGGGCATGAGCTACTACGCGGCCCTGACCTGGGTTCCGACCCTGTTCCAGGACGCGGGTATGGACGCGGACACGGCCGGCTGGATGCTGTCGTACTCGGCCTTCTTCGGTATCGCCGCGTCTCTCGTGTCGCCCGCGCTCGCCAAGCGGACCGGTCCGGCCTGGATTCCGGTCGCGGTCGCCGTGGTGCTGACCGGGGCCGCCTTCGTCGGTCTGGCCACGGCGCCCATGTCGGCGTCATACGTGTGGATGACCATGCTCGGGCTCGGCCAGGGTGCTTCCCTCAGCCTGTCCCTCACCTACATCGTCTGGCGCTCGCCCGATGCCAAGCACACCGGCCATGTCTCCATGATGGCCCAGGGGTTCGGCTACCTCCTGGCCGGCCTCGGTCCCATCGGCCTCGGTGCGCTGCACACGGCGACGGGGGGCTGGACCGTCCCGCTCATGGCACTCATCGGCCTGCTCGTCCTGCAGATGTGGGCCGGTGCGCTCGCGAGCCGTGACCGCCACGTACTTGGTGGCCGCGGCTGAGGGACGACCGCGCTGCCCCAAGCCGTGCACCGCGGCCCGGGGTGTCGCCGCGTCAGCGCGCGCCGAGCCCGTGCAGCAGAGTGTCGACGACGATGTCCGAAGCCTGCCCGGGACTCAGCTCGGGCAGCTGCCGGGACACCAGGTGCATGAGCTGGGGCAGCAGCGCGCTCGCCCATCCCGATGGCTGGTCGGCCCGCAGGAGCCCTTCGTCGGCGGCGCGTTGGAGGAAGACGTCGACTTCGTGGGCGGACGCGTCGCGGCGTTGGCGGACGGCGTGGTCGGCCAGCATGTGGGCGAGGTCGACGGGCCAGGTGCGGTTGACCGCGATGATGTTCTCCGCATACCGGTGCAGAGCGACGGCTACGGGTGCTTCGGTCAGCCGGGCGTCCTGGATGGCGTGTTCGATGGCGGTGAGGCGGGCTTCGTAGATGGCCGCGAGAAGGTCCTCACGGGAGGCGAAGCGCCGGTAGACGGTGCGCCGGTCCACGCCTGCTTCGGTGGCGATGCTCGCGATGCTGGTGCCCGGATCGGTGGCGAGCATGCGGGCTCCGGTGGTCAGGACGGCTTCCAGGTTGCGTGCTGCGTCGGCTCTCACCGTGCCGAGTCTAATCCGGAAATGTGGAGGCTGAGCCACCTAAAGCCATCCTGGCGTGGAGCTCGACTTTCTAAGTGCTATAGGGCAGTGGCATTTAAAGTCGACGTGAACGCGCCGCGCAGGGGCTTGTCCCGGCCGGGATCTGCCCGGCCCGGACCTGCGCCGTCAGTAGCGTCACTTCATGGACTGGTGACGAAGCTGCTGGGTGCAGGAACTCACAGGTGGTCGGCGTCGATGACCGCCTGGGCGAACGTGGTGGGCGCTTCCTGCGGCAGGTTGTGTCCGATGTCCGCGATGGTGCGGTGCTCGTACGGCCCGGTGAAGTGATCGCGGTAGCCGGCGCCGTCGCCGGGCGGGGTGAAGGGGTCGAGGGCCGCGTCGAGGGTGATGGTGGGCACGCCGATGGAAGGCTGGGCGGCGAGCTGCTTCTCGTAGCGGTCGTAACGGGGTTCACCTTCGATGAGTCCGATGCGCCAGCGGTAGTTGTACAGCACGATGTCGGCGTAGTCGGGGTTCTTGAAGGCCTCCGCGGTGCGCTGGAAAGTGGCGTCGTCGAAGTCCCAGTTGGGGGAGACGAGGGTCCATACGTAGCGGCACAGCTCGACGCGCTTGTCGGGATGTTCCATGGTCTTCTTGCCGCGTTCGGTGGCGAAGTACCACTGGTACCACCAGTTGTGTTCGACGGCGGGGGCCGCTGGCTCCAGCTGAGACTGGACGTTGGTGATGACGTAGCCGCTGGTGGAGACGAGAGCCTTGACGCGCTGGGGCCACAGGGCGGCGATGATGTCGGCGGTCCGCGAGCCCCAGTCGAAACCGGCGAACACCGCCTCGTGGATCTTGAGTTCGTCCATCAGGGCGATGATGTCGAGGGCGATGGCGGACTGCTCGGCGTTGCGGGGGGTGTGGCGGGAGAGGAAGCGGGTGCTGCCGTGTCCGCGCAGGTAGGGAACGATGACGCGGTAGCCCAGGTCGGCGAGGAGCGGGGCGACGTCGACATAGCTGTGGATGTCGTAGGGCCAGCCGTGCAGGCACATGACGACCGGGCCGTGGGCCGGCCCGAGCTCGGCGTATCCGATGTCGAGGACGCCCGCCTTGACATGCTTCAGCTGGGGGAAACCGGTGTGGGTGCCGGGCGTGACGGTCGGCACGGTGGGGGCGGGCTTTCCGTTCGGCCGTTCCGGGGTGGTCGCGGCGGACGCCTGGGCGTGCAGGCCGGACAGTGAGACGGCCGCCGCGCCGGTGCCGAGGCCCACGGCCGTGCTGAAAGTGCGCCTGTTGATCATGTGAATCCTCCATCGTGTGTGTCCGGTGACGTGTCAGCGCCTGAAAGCCCTTCGCCCGTCCACGAAGGACCGCGGCTTCGGCGCGATGACCCTCACATGTGGCCCGTCACCTGTCAATCAGGTGACGCATGGCGGTTCTCGTTACGGACTCTCCTCTGCGGAGGGCCGAGCAACATCAGACACATGTGGGTGGGGTGTGGCGGCGGTGTCAGGTGTGTTGCGCCGCAATGCCGACTCTCGCCTCTGAACGTAGCAGCGGTGGACGCATTCATGGGACGCTAGCAACTGTAAGTGCTACAGTAATGAGTCACTTAAGGCGTGGATGCCTGAACCGGCTGCACTGCATCGCATGGGAGAGAGAAAGCGCATGATCACCTACGACCGTCTTTTCATCGGGGGCTCCTGGGCCGAGCCGAGCGGTCCGGAGTTGCTCGACATCGCCTCGCCGCACGACCGGACGGTGGTCGGCCGCGCCGCGCAGGCGAAGCCGGCGGATGTGGACCGCGCCGTTGCCGCGGCACGGGCGTCCTTCGAGGCGGGCACGTGGCGGCTGACCCCGCCGGCCGAGCGGATCGCGGTCCTGCGCCGGTTCAATGCGTTGCGCGAGGAGAACGCGGAGAAGATCGCGCACCTCATTTCCCTGGAGAACGGTTCGGCCGGATGGTTCACCCGCGCCGGACAGCCCGGCCTGACCCGGCAGGCGAACGCCTACCTGAAGGCGGCGGAGGAGTTCGGCTGGGAGGAGACGCTTGTCCCCTCGGATCCGGCGTCCCCCGTGCGCAGCGTGGTGCGCCGTGAGGCGATCGGCGTCGTGGCCGCGGTGATTCCGTGGAACTCGCCGTTCTCCTCGGCCACTTCGAAGATCATCCCGGCCCTCGTCGCCGGCAATTCCGTGGTTCTCAAGGTGTCCCCGGAGACCTCGCTGAGCATGGGTTTCCTGGCCGAACTGCTGGAGCGGGTGGGGCTGCCCGAGGGTGTGATCAGCGTCCTGCCCGCAGATCGTGAGACCAGTGAGTACCTGGTGTCGCACGAGGAGGTCGACAAGATCGCCTTCACCGGCTCGACGGGGGCGGGCCGCCGCATCGCCTCGATCGCGGGCGGGCAGCTCAAGCGGGTCGGTCTCGAACTGGGCGGCAAGTCCGCCGTCATCATCCTTCCCGACGCCGACATCACGAAGGCCGTCGCGGGCGTGAAGTTCGGCTCCCTGCTCAACAACGGCGAGTCGTGCATCGCCCAGACCAGGATCCTGGCCCCGCGCAGCCGGTACGAGGAGGTCGTGGCCGGGCTGAAGGAGCTGGTGGAGTCGCTGAAGGTCGGCGACCCCAACGATCCCGACACCTTCATCGGCCCGATGATCCGCCCCGACCAGCAAGAACGTGTACGCAACTACATTCAGCTCGGCATCGAGGAAGGTGCCCGCCTGGTCACCGGTGGCCCGCACGTTCCCGAAGGCCTGGAGAAGGGCAACTACGTCACACCGACCGTATTCGCCGACGTCGACAACTCCATGCGGATCGCGCAGGAGGAGATCTTCGGCCCGGTCCTCGTCGTCATCGCCTACGACGACGAGGACGACGCCGTCCGTATCGCCAACGACTCCGAGTACGGCCTCTCCGGCGGCATCTGGTCCTCCGACGAGGAGCACGCCTTCGCCGTCGCCCGCCGCGTGCGCACCGGCACCGTCACGGTCAACGGCGCCTCCGTCGCCTTCGACGGCCCGTTCGGCGGCTTCAAGGCCAGCGGCATCGGCCGCGAGTACGGCGCGGTCGGCCTCGGCGCCTACACCGAGTACAAGACCATCACGGTATGACCGCGGACGGCCGGCCCCGAGGCTGAAGCCCACCCGCCCCGGCCTTGTCACCGCCCCGGCGGAGGGCTGCTACGCGCCCGGCGGCGAAGTTCACCTGCGCGACGGTTCCTTGACGGAGATGCCCGGCATGGGGATGCTCGTAACCGGTTGAAGCGGTGACGAGAACACATTCGTGCGCATGCATCGCGCGCTCCGGATCGAACGCGAGGAAGCGACATGATCAGCAGGCGGAGACCGGCCCCGGCAATGGCGGCGGCAGCGACGGCGGGGGTCGCTGGGCTTGCGGGGGCCGGTCCGGGCGCGGCCGCCACCACGGCCGCGGCCTCAACCGGCCCGATCGCGTACGACCTTGGGCCGGTGCGCCGGATCCGTACCGCCGTACTGGACATCGCCTATCACGACGTCGGCCCGGCGCATGGCAAGCCGGTGATCCTCCTGCACGGATGGCCGTTCAGTCCTGTGGGCTCCTACGCGGAGGTCGCGCCCGCGCTCGCCCGGCGCGGATATCGTTGCTATGTCCCCTACTTGCGCGGCCACGGGCAGACGCGCTTCCTCCGAGCGGACACCTTCCGCTCCGGTCAACAAGCGGCGCTGGGCTCGGACTTGATCGACTTCATGGACGTTTTGCGCGTCCCGCGGGCCCTGTTCGCCGGATACGACTGGGGCGGGCGTGCCGCTGATGTCGCCGCCGCCCTGTGGCCCGAGCGCTGCACCGGTCTGGTCTCCGTGAACGGCTACCTCATCCAGAATCTCGCCGCCGCCCAGGAGCCGATGGTCCCCGCGATCGAGGAGGGTTCCTGGTACTTCTTCTACTTCCTCACCGAGCGCGGGCGGAAGGGGCTCCAGCGTGACAGGGAGGGGCTGGCCCGCGTCGTCTGGCACCGCAACTCGCCCGAATGGCGGTTCACCGAGGCCGAGTTCGCGCAGGCGGCCGAGGCGTGGAGCAACCTTGACCACGTCGACGTCGTGATCCACAGCTACCGGCACCGCCTGGCCGCAGCCCCCGGCGACCCCCGGTACGCTGAACCGGAGCGGAGACTGCTGGACCAGCCGAAGATCACTGTTCCCACGGTCACTTTGGACGGCCGGGCCGACGGCGTCACCCCACCGACCGACGGCAGCGGATATGCCGCCCACTTCTCAGGCCCCTGGACCCACCACGTCGTCCCGGGCGCCGGCCACAACCTTCCTCAGGAGCGGCCGGGGGCGTTCGCCGCCGCGATTCTCGAAGTCGACGCCATGGGATGACTTCGCCCGGAACGCGCATCGTCACCGCCTTGACAGGTGACGACATTTGAGACACGCTGACGATCGTCCTGGACAGCGATCGGGACGTCATCCACGTTCGGGGAAGTGGAGAACCGCCATGAACGAAGAACTCACCGGCGACACCGGCTCAGCAGCCCGGCACGCGCGCTTCGGCAGCCTTCCCGAGCGCATCCCCTTCGAGGACATGACCGAAGAGGTCGACACCGGGCAGGGCGGCAGAGCGAACGGCTCGTACACCCCCGAGGGCTCGTGGAAGTACTACTCTTGCCTGGCTCTCGACATGGGGCTCTAGATCCCGTACGGCCCTTCCGGGCGACGGGCGGACGCCGGATACGGCAGCTGCGGCTGTCGTCGGCTTCGAAAGGTGACGATGGAATCGGCTCCCGCAAGAACTGCGACCGCAGCGCAGGAGAACCCGGCTGCACGAGCCGTCACGGACAGTCTGCAACCCCGCAACGTACTCGTGGCCGGCATGCTCGGAATCGGGGTCGCCGCCACCGGCGACCTCTCCGGTGTGCCGTGGGGACTGCTCGGCGCCCTGTGCGCGGGCATCGTGCCCGCTGGCTACATCGAGTACGAGCGCAGGCGCGGCACTTGGGGAGACCGCCACGTCGTCGACCGCACGAAGCGGGCGCCCATCTTTCTCGTCATCCTGATGTCGATCGGCGTGGGGGTCCTGGTGATGCTGCTGGGCCATGCCCCGCCGGACATCCTGCGGGCCATGATCGCGCTGTGGGTGATGACGGTCGTCCTCCTGAGCGTCAACACCGTATGGAAGATCTCGGTCGACTCCGCGGTGGCCTCGGCCGTCGTGGCACTGCTTGCTGTCGTCCACTCGCCCTGGTGGTTGCTCGGCTATTCGATTGCCGCCGCGGTGTGCTGGTCGCGCGTCGCCCTGCGCCATCACACCGTGCTGCAGACCGTCACCGGCGCTGCGCTGGGCGCGCTCACCACAGTTGTGTGGGCCGTGGCGTGAGGAACCGCCCCGGCCCGGACGGGCGCGGGAGCCTCTCGGGTGTTCACCCTGACGGCTACAAGGCGGCTGGCGATCTCCCGGGGCTGCGCGACGCGGCCCAGGGCCCGCGCGTGCGGGACCGCGCTTTGGGCGCCTTCAGCAGGGAGATCGCCCAGAGTGGGTTCGTCGGCCTCTTTCACTGCCTTGCCCTCTTGCGGTGGCGGTTCCGTCCTCCCTGCGTGCGTTCGACGGCGGCCGGCGTCGTGCTCCGTCACGAGGGCTCCGCCTCGCGGTACAGCACGAGGTGCTCGTGGTGCAGCGCTCCGTTCCGGATGTCGCCCGTGGCCGTGAAACCGGTGTCGTCCACGTAGTCCAGGTGGTTGCCGGACACGGTGTAGCGGCCGGTGTACGCGCTGCGCCGGGTGCCCCGGGCCTCGTCGTAGCTGCCGTCGGGCAGGAGTTCCTGGCGGATGTGACCGTCGGCGGTCACCCACATGCCGACCACGTCGGCGTTCTCGGGCGCATGGTCGTGGCTGACGGTCTTTCGGTGTTCGCGGCCATGGCGGTCTCCCTCTCGGCGGTGCGGTGATCGATGTCGTACTCGGCCGAGTCTGTTCAGGTCGGAAGCGGCCGACCAGGACGTGCGCGGCCTGGGTGTGACACACCCAGGCCGCGCACCGGGCCGCCGCCCAGCCTGGAGGTATGGACAACAACCACCTGGGGGAGTTCCTGCGCGCGCCGGGCCGGCCTGCGGCCGGAGGACGTCGGCATGGCGAGTTACGGCGTTCGCCGAGTCGCCGGACTTCGTCGCGAGGAGGTCGCTGTACTGGCCGGGGTGAACGCCGACTACTGCACCCGCCTGGAACAGGGACGCGAACGCCACCCCTCACCCCAGGTGCTGGACGCCCTCGGCCGCGCACTGCACCTCGACACGGACGCCCGGGCGCACCTGTTCAGGCTGGCCGATGCCCCGCTCCAGGACCGGCCCCGCGCCCACGCCACCGAGCAAGTCGGCGCCTCCTTGCGGCAGTTGATGGCGGCTACGCCCACACCCCGGCGTTCGTGATGAACGGGAACCTGGACGTCCTCGCCACCAACGCCCTGACCGAGGCGCTCTACGCCCCGTTCACCCCGGCGGACAACCTGGCCCGCATGACCTTCCTGGACCCGGCCGGCACTTCTACGCTGACTGGGACCGGGCGGCCCAGGCCACTGTCGCCAATCTGCGCCAGGCAGCCGGCTTCGATCCCGACAACCCGGGGCTACGCGAACTCGTGGACCTGCTCAAGGAACACAGCACGACCTTCACGCACTGTGGCAGGCGTACACCGTGCGAGGAAAGACCCGGGACGCGAAACACCTCCTCCACCGCGAGGTCGGCCCCCTCACCCTTACCTACCAGTCCTTCGACGTCCGCGAGGCCCCCGCGCAGCAACTCGTCATCTGTCACGCCGAACCCGGCAGCCCCAGCTCCCAGGGCCTGGACCTCCTCGGCACCCTGCACGCCACACCGGGCTCGGTTCCCGCAACCACCACTGAGGCGCTGAGGCTCCTTCCGAGACGCGACGGCGGCGCAAGCGCGCGGCAACGGTCAGTGCGTCACTTGGACTCGATCCGTCCGACCGGCCCGGGACCTGCCGCCAGCGCCTCGGTGGCGACGTGCCAGGTGTCGTCGCCGGGGTTGAGCGCGCTGCGGAGGTATGCCGTGGTGAGCCGCCCGACGGCGGCGACCCGCTCGGGGTTCTCGTCCGTGGTCTCGGCCACGTCGTAGCCGGGAATCCCGCCGAGGGCGTGCCCGGCGCCGTACAGGGTGAACAGGGACTTGGGGGCGGGAGCCAGGGTGTGGGGGTCGGCGTGCCAGTCCGGCCCCATGTCCGTGAAGTGCCGGGAGTCGTCCTCGTCACCGGCGACGACCAGCGCGGGCGTGGTCATCGTGGAGAAGTCGGTCGTCCTGAAGACGGGCAGGGCGTCGGCCATGGGCCCGTCGAGGACGTCGCCCCTGCCGGGTGCTGCCAGGAGCACACCCGCCTTGATCCGGGGCTCGGCGAGCTTCACTTCCTCCCCGGTGTCGGGGTCGGTGACCCCGGCGCCGAGCAGGAGGCTGGAGGTGAAGCCGCCGAAGGAATGGCCGGCGACGGCGACCTTGGTGTGGTCGATCCGTCCGGCGAGCAGCGGCACGGCCTCCTCGACCACGTCGAGCCGGTCGAGGATGTGCGTCATGTCCTCGGCGCGGGAGCGCCAGAAGAAGGGTGCGCCGGGCTCGTCGGCGACCAGGTGACTCAGAGTCCTGGAGGTGAGGTGGGTGGGCTGGAGGACGGCGAATCCATGTGCCGCCCAGTAGTTGACGAGTGGTGCGTAGCCGTTCAGTGAGGAGAGGTTGTTCGAGGGGCCGTGACCGTGCGAGAACAGGATGACGGGAAGGTTGGTTCCGGTCGCGGGCGCCGTGACACGTATCTGCATGTCCACGGGACGCCCGGGGATGGACAGCACCACCGGGCTGAAGGACAGGACCGGGGCGGGCGTGCCCAGAACGTCGTCTGCGGTGGTGATGTCGGTGGAGGCGTTCACGATGCGGGGGTTCCCCTTCTGTGGGCCTTGTCGCTCGCTGGTCTCGTGCGACCGGCGGCGGACGAGGCGGTCAAGAGCGTCCGGCTCCGGCCGAGCCGAAGCGGAACGTTGCTCCCCTTACTATTCGGAACGTCGCTCCGTTTTGTCAAGCGAAAGGGTTCGGCCTGCGATGGGGGGGTGTGATGGCACCGGAATCCCGGCTCCGCTCGCCGACCGCTCGGCTCACCGGCCGGAGACCTTGTGGACGGTGGTGTCGTCGGGATCGAGTCGCCGCCCGTCCTCGGACAGCACTTCCAGTGTGCGAAGGGGGTGCCCCTGTCGGCGGTCGACCAACTCGGAGTGCGGTTCGCCGGGGGTGAAGAAGTTCTGTTCGCCCCACTGCCGTAGCGCCACGATGACGGGGAACAGCGCCTTGCCCTTCGGTGTCAGCACGTACTCGCGATAGGCGCTGCCGTCCGACGCGGGGACGGATTCGAGGACGCCGCCGTCGACGAGCGTGCGCAGCCGCGCGGTGAGGATGTTCTTGGCGACGCCGAGGCTGCGCTGGAACTCCCCGAACCGCCGGCTTCCGTCGAAAGCGTCGCGCACGATCAGCAGCGACCACCAGTCGCCGATCGCGTCCACCGACCGGGCGACGGGGCATTCGCTGGTGTCGAAACGGGTCCTGGTCACCATGGCGGGCGTCCTCACTCTTACATGTGGTTGCAACATGCTACCAAAATCCGCTACGGTCGCGGCCGAATCGGTGGCAATGTGAAACCAGGTGTGTGGAGGGGTGCTGATGCCCGGCAATGGTGAGGCCGTGACACGACGGACCGGGGCCCGCGGCGGGGGAGGTCCCGAGTTCGGCCCGTCCCGCGGCATCGTCATCCTGTTCGCCGTCGCCTGCGGGGCCGCGGTGGCCAACGTCTACTTCTCCCAGCCACTCCTGGTGACCATCGGCCACGACCTCGCCATGAGCCCGGCGCTGGTCGGCAGCGTGGTCACCTTCACGCAGGTCGGATACGGCCTCGGCCTCTTCTTCCTCGTACCGCTCGGCGATGTGACCGACCGCAGACGACTCATCGTCGCCCAACTGCTGCTCCTGGTCGTGGCCTTGACCGTGGTCGCCGCCGCCCGCACCGCGGCGGTCCTGTTCGCGGGCATGGCCGCGACCGGACTTCTCGCGGTCGTCACACAGACACTGGTCGCCTACGCGGCGTCGCTGGCCCCCGCCGCCGGACGCGGACGCGTCGTCGGCCTCGTCACCAGCGGCGTGGTCATCGGAATCCTGCTCGCCCGTACCGCGTCCGGCCTCCTGGCCGACCTCGCGGGCTGGCGCTCCGTCTACCTCGCCTCGGCGTCGCTCACCGCCGTACTCGCCCTGATCCTGTACCGAGTACTGCCGCGCCACAGTGCCGCTCCGCCGGCAGTCCTGCGCTACGGACAACTCCTGCGCTCCACGGTCACCCTGTTCGCAAGGGAACGGCAGCTGCGCATCCGGGCCCTGTTCGGTCTGCTGGTCTTCGCCGCCTTCAGCACGCTGTGGAGCAGCGTCGCGCTGCCGCTCAGCGAGGCCCCGTACTTCCTGTCCCACAGTGCGATCGGAGCGCTGGGGCTGGTCGGTGTCGCCGGCGCCCTGGCCGCGAGCGTGGCGGGCCGCCTGAACGACCGCGGACTCTCCCGGCGCACCACGGGCATCGCCCTGGCGCTGCTCGCCGTCTCGTGGCTGCCCCTGGCCTTCACCCGCAGCTCACTCTGGGCCCTGGCCGCGGGAGTGGTCCTCCTCGACCTCGCCGTGCAGGCCGTCCATGTCACCAACCAGACCCTGATCTACGCGCTGCACCCGGACGCCGGCAGCAGGCTGATCGGCGGATACATGATCTTCTACTCGATCGGCAGCGCCACCGGCGCCATCGCCGCCACCTCGCTCTACGCGCTGGCCGGCTGGGGCGCCGTCTGCGCACTGGGTGCGGTGTTCAGCTGTCTCGGGCTCACGCTATGGGTGGTCACCCGGAAAACAGCCACGCCGGATCGGTAGCGCCCCGCGCCGGATCGGGGGTTCCGACGCCCCCACGGCCGCGATCGTGTTCCGTCGTCGCCGGGAGCCCTAATCTTGCTCTGTTCAGTGTTCTTCAGTCTTGTACGCGAAGTGAGGGGAAGCCGGGATGGGCCGTGCGGATGCTGCCGGTGAGGAGCCGCAGCTGTCTGCGCTCGCGGACGCGGAACGGGCGGCCGCACTGCGGGACACCGGCCTGACGGCCGTCGCGGATACGGGGATGGACCGGTTCGCGCGCCTGGTGACCAGCGTGGTGGGCGTGCCGGTGGCGCTGGTGTCCCTCCTCGAGAGCGACCGGCAGATCTTCCCCGGCATGCGAGGACTGGCCGAACCGTGGGCATCGACGCGGGAGACGCCGCTCACCCACGCCCTGTGCCGACACGTCGTGGCGTCGGGCCGGCCGCTCGTGCTCAGCGACGCACGCGAGTCCGAGCTGACCTGCGCCCGCGCCGCGCTGGCGGACCTGGGTGTGGTGGCCTACGTGGGGATGCCGCTGACGGACTCGGACGGGCACGTGCTGGGCTCGCTGTGCGCGATCGATACGGACGTCCGCACCTGGAGCGCGGGGGAGTTGCGGGATCTGGAGGATCTGGCGGCGGCCTGCAGCGCGGATCTGAGGCTGCGCGTCGTGTCCCGGCAGCGGGAGCAGGCCCGGCGGGGCGAGGCCCGGGCGCGGCAGGACGCCGACGATCTGGCCGAACGGACGGAGAACACCCTGGCCCGTTCGCAAGTGCTGCTGCGGGCCGCGGACTCCCTGGCGGACACCACGGGGATCGACGAGGTGCGCCGCCGGGTGAGCGACCTCATGATCAATGACCTGAAGCCCACCTACGTCGGCCTCATCCTGGTCGAGGGTGCGTGGATGCGTCGCCTGATGGACGACGGGGACGGCGCCACGATGGAGCGCGCCAACGAGTACTACCGCCTGGACTCGAACTGGCCGACGGCCCGCGCCGCACGCGAGAACCGCACCATCACCGTGCACGGCCTGGACGCACTGAGCGCACAGTACGGCGACGAGGCCGTGGCGGCCTTCACACAGCTGGGGCTGGAGACCGTGGCATGCGTCCCCCTGCCGGGAACGGTCGTCCCGCTGGGTGTGCTGGTGGTGGGCTGGGACATCGACTACGAGATCGACATCATCGACCAGGCGGTCCTCGCGTCGCTGGCCGGGTACACCGCCCGCGCGGTGGAACGCGCGACGTTCGTGGACAACCGGGCGGAAGCGGCACGGCAGTTGCAGACGGCCATGCTCACCGATCTGCCGGTCGTCGCCGGACTGCAGAGCGCAGCCCTGTACCGGGCGGCTGCGGACGACGACATGGTCGGCGGCGACTGGTACGACCTCTACCAGCTCCCCGACGCCACCGCCTCGCACACGGTGACGCCGGCCGACAGCGTGCCGACCACGCCGATGGGCACCGTGGTGGCCAGTATCGGTGACATCACCGGCCACGACATGCACGCGGCGACCTTGATGGGACAGGCCCGCAGCATGCTGCGCCAGGCCGATGTCGACCTTGCCGACACCGGGCCCGCCACGGTGCTGAGCGCGCTCGAGCGCGCCAACCTGGCGCTGAACATCGACGCCAGCGGCACGCTCGTCCACGCCCACCTGCGACCGTCCGGCACCGCGGGGGCGTGGGAGATGACCTGGACGAACGCCGGTCATCCGGCGCCTATCCTGATCACCCCCGACGGCGGCGTCGAGCACCTCACCGACCATCAGACGCTGATCCACCCGGCGTTGGCGCTGCGCCCGCGCGAAAGCTACCGCCGACTGCTGGCGCCGGGAACGCTGCTGTTCCTGTACACGGACGGGCTGGTCGAACGGCCGGGCGCCGACATCGACCTCGCTATGCGGGAGGCCGGCCACCTGCTGCAGAGCCTGCGCGAGCGCGATCTGCCGGCGGTGCTGGAACAGATGGCGGACACCATGGCGGGCAAGGCCCCGGGCGATGACATCGCTCTGCTGGCGCTGCGCATTCCCCCGGTCCCGGTCCGCCGCCCGGAGGCCGGGTGAGACCGGGAGGCGTTGCTGTCGCGTCGCGCCGGCGTCCGTGACCATGCGGACGAGGGTGTCGACGAGCTCGTCGGACGTGGTGCGCAGACTGTCCGTGCTGAGATGGCCGGTGGGTGGGCCACCGGAAGCGCGGACGCGTGGGCGTACGGCCTTGTCGGCCTGGTCCTGCTGGGATGCGCGCTGTGGGCCCGTCGCTCCGCCATCCGGAACGCACCGTCGCGCCATTTGTGAGCAGCGCCCGCCGCGGCGGACAGGCCCCTGACGGCTGTGGTCCTGCCGGTGCCGCTCGGCCCGAGGGACGGGACGGCGCCGCTCTCACTCGCAGAAGATCTGCACCGTGGAGTCGGGGTCGCTGACGTCGATGTTGACGTCGTCGAGTTGGTCGACCAGGTCTTCAAGGTGCTGCGGCTTGAGCTCGGCCAGGTCGAACGGCACCCCCGATTTGGTCAGCTCCGCGTTGACCCTGGTGAGGGCCTGCGGAGGGAGAAGGCTGGTGAGGCGGACCCCGGCGCGCAGCAGCTGCAACGGAACCCGGATGTTGACCCGGCTGGGCCCGTCGCCGCCGTCGTCCGCCGCGTCCACGACCACGCGCAGGTACTTGGCCCGGGTTTTCGGGCGGGCCGCGGTTCCCTTCGGCGCCTCGGGCCGGTCTCGTTCGAGGGCGTCGATCAGCCGCTCGGCCTCATCCGCGGTGATCTTGCCTTCGGCCAGCATCTGCAGGACCTGACGGCGCTGCTCGTTCATGACTGCTCCTGATTTCTCTGTGGACCTGTGTCATCTGACGCTTATCAGCACGCCCGCGCGTCCCTGCTCCAGCTCGAACCTGGTACCGGGGAGCGCCCAGACCAACCGCCCGACCCCGCGCAGTGCGCCCACCGGGCCGACCCCTGTGATGAGGCAGGCGACCAGCCCGGCCACCACGGCGAGCAGCAGGAGCGGTGACAGCACGAGCGCCACCAGCAGAACCGGGACGTGGAGTCGCCGACGCCGGCCGTCGGAACGGTGATAGCCAACCGTCACCAGCAGCGGAATCATCGGGACTTCTCCAGCTCGTCCAGCGCCTCTTGAGCGCTGATCTCCCCTCGCCGCAGGCGGTCGACGACATCGGCGGCGCCGGTGGGAGCCGGGTCGGTGTCGACGAAGTCGAACTGCTCGGTGATCCGGTTCAGCCGGGATTTGATCGTCGGGTAGCTCACCCCGAAGATCCGCTCCATCTCCTTGATCGAACCGTGCGACCGTACGAACGCGGCAATGAACACCTGGTCGTCTATACCGAGTTGGGCAAGTTGCGGCGGTTCGAACTGCCCCTCGATCGCGACGCCGCTGCCGGTGAGGCGGACCCGCTCGACCACGAACGACTGTCCCTGCGTCAGGTCCGTCAGCTCCTGCCACTCCACGCTCGGCTCCCTAGCCCTCGATGACGAGCTTGCTATGTATTTGTACCTTGAGATTATTAAGGTGACAACGCAGATTACTCAAGTTTTTGAATCTGCGTCTGAATAACGGCCTGATCTTGCGCCTCTGATCGGACTCAGCCGACGACGAAGGTCCAGGTCCCGGAGCCGACGCGGTACGAGACCGAGCGTGCACCGCTCTGCGACGGCCGGGCCCCTCGCGGATGCTGGATCCGTTCCCCTTCGTCCTGGCGCGGCACGGTGACCACGGCACGGCTGTTCGCCGGGAGGCTGACGGTGAGTCGGAGTGTGCCGTCGCTCTTGTACCAGCTGCTGCTGACGCGTCCGCGGACCGTTTCCTGCGACGCCGAAAGGTGGTCGAGCGAAGCGGGCACCTCCGGTGAGACGGACATGGTCCGGTAGCCGGGGACGTGGGACGGATGCCCGCGAGGACGGTGTACAAGGACGTGTTGACACCGGCGAACATGGCATGGTCGTGCGTTTCCATCGAGGAGCTGTAGAGCCACTGCTCCCACGTGCTCGTGGCCCCGTGCGCGACCTGGAAGCCGAACCCGGGGTAGGTGCGCTGCGAAAGCATGGTCATGGCCAGGTAGGTCCGGTCGATGCGGGCCAGAGCGTCGACCAGGTAGCGGGTCCGTACGCCCGTCGGCGGTGATGCTGCGGATGGCGAGGGTGCCCTGCGCGGAGGCGGAAGGGGCGCCGGCGAGGAGGGTCGTCGTCAGCAGAGCGGTCGCGCACACCAGGGTGAGGGAGCGCAGTCGGGGGAGGGCTTGCTGCGTCGGGGCACGATGGAGGCCTTTCGCGGTGGGACGGTTAGGGGCGTTCCCATGGCGGGTGGGGCACAGGCCGTGCGTTCGTGAAAAAGGCGCCGGCGGCGAGGACGCCGTCGCGCCATGCGTTCGTGGGGCGGGGCGTCAGTCGCGGCGGACCGTGACCCGGTGCGTTCCGGACGCCGGGGCCGTGAAGTGGACGTAGCCGTCGGCGAAACGGACACCCGACGCGCGGTCTCCGCGGCGCCAGACCGTGCGCCCGTCCAGCCGTACGGTCCAGTCACCCGACGCGGGCACGGGAACGCCGATCCCGGTCACGGCGCGTTCCGGGGCGCTGACCGTCAGATCGAACTCGTCGCGGTGACCGCGCTGCCAGGACACGGCGATGACGCCGGCCTCCGTCACCAGGCGCCCTTCGGCGAACCGGAGATCGGCGGGGTGGGGCACCACGGTGTGGCCCGGGCCCCCGTCCGCGGCCGGTGAGATGCCCAGGAGCCGATAGGTCAGCGCGGACGTCGGGCCGGTGGACCAGCCGTGGGCGGCGCTCATGTACGAGCCGCTGTAGTCCGAGGTGCCGTCGCTGCGATAGCCCTCCCAGAACGTACTGGCCGTGCCCGCGGGGCTGTTGAGCATGTAGCCCCACTCGCGGCGGATGAGGTCGAGCGCGGTGCCGGCGCGGCCGGCGGCGAAGTGCGCGTGCACCTCCATGCCGCCGGGGAACGGATGCACCGATTCGGCGCTCTTCTCCGGGCTGGGCGCGCCGACCGGCGTCCAGCGCGCGGCGAGGCGTTCGCTGATGGCGGCCGCGCGGTCGGGGGAGTCGACCAGACCGAACCAGACAGCCAGGGCGTTGCCGTCCTGCGGGTACAGGGACGCACCGGCACCGGAGGGTTTGTCACGGTAGAGGCCGACGGTCTCGTCCCAGTAACCACCGGACTCGACAGCCGACTTGAGAGCCGCGGCGAGCGTCGCCCACTCCTTCGCGGAAGCGGTGTCGCCCTGCGACCGGGCCAGCGCGCCGCCGGTCACCAGAGCTCGGTACATGATCGCGTTGGCCTGGATGTTCTTGCCGTCGGAATCGCCGCGCGCCCAGTCGGCACTGCTCGTCACATCGAGCAGCCCGCCGTCGAGCTTGGCGATGCTGTACGCGAGCGCCTTGCGGTAGGCGTCGTACACGGTGGACACCCATGCGGTGTCGGCGCTGATCTGCGCGTAGATGGCCGTGCCGATCAGGGTCCACAAGTGATACGTGTCGGAGTTACCGACGAAAGTGACGGCCGGGCCCGCATAGGGCAACGCACCCGAGTCTGCCTGGTGGTTGTAGAGGGTGCGCAGGGAGTTCCGCACGGTGTCGAGGTCGCCGAGCGACACGTAGTCGGTCAGTACGGAGATGCCGAGATCGCCGGGCCAGATGGTGCGGTCGCGTTTGGCTCCGTCGACCAGCACGGTGGCGCCGGCCTCGCCTACGGTCGCGGCGTTGTTCCAGCCCACCGCGGGCGGTCCCCATGCGCGGCCCTGATCGTTGGCGACGATGTTGGTCTGGACCGTGTAGGCCCCGGCGTACCAGACGCGGTTGAGCAGGTCGTCGTCGCAGTGGAAGTAGTTGGGGTAGGCGGCCGGATCGGTGGCGTCGGGCGCGAACGTGATGTGCACCCGGACCTCGGTGAGGTCGATGCAACCGGCTGTCCGGTTGCTGAGGGTCAAGTAGCGGAATCCGCCGCGCAGTTGAGAGCGCGGCGGAGTCGTGGTGTCGGTGCCGCCGGTGGGAGTGTCCCGCTCCGTGCTCACTGTGCCGCCGGGAGCTGCGGCGTAGAGCACGGCGGGTTCGTCGTTGGATCCGCCGTTCGAGCCGTCGCTGAGCGTCGCGCTGACGTAGGTGGACAACTCGGAGTAGGTGATGCCGACCGTCTGCGCCGCGGAGGTCGTCGACGCGAAGTCGATGCTGACGAACCCTCCCACCTCTCGGCCGAAGTCCAGGGTGACGGAGGCACCGGAGCCCGTGAGCCGGGCGGCTCCTTCCCCGGGGCGGTGGTCGGCGACGAGCGCCTCGGGGGAGTCCACGGTGCCAGTGGTGGTGTGGACGGCCACGGCGTGGACGGTGCGGCTGCGAGGGGACAGGTTGAACCGGTCCCAGCGCCCTGCCGGAGCCTTCCCCGCCGCCTGGCGCGAGTACGGGCTCGCGTTGCGCGGCGCGGTGGCCGGGCGCGCGGAGCCCGGTTCGGCCGAGGCCGGAGCCGACGCGATGGCGGTGACGGCGGCCGCGCCGACACCCGCGGTGAGGACAGTGCGACGGTTCGGGCCGTGAGATATGTGCTCGGGCATGCGCGCTCCCTGGCTGTGAGGTCCTGGCATGGGGCGGAGCGATCGGGGCGTTCAGGCTGTGTCCGCCGTGCTTGAGAAGAAGGTCGGTCACGCAGGTGAGGGGGCGGGCTCGCCGAACCCGCCCCCTCACTTCACGCAAGGTCGTCGACCCCGGGCCTCAGCCGCCGGCCGGGAACGAGGGCGGCGCGTCCTTCGGGGCGGTGCCCCAGTCCTTGCCGGGTGTCGCCCCGAGCGAGAACCGCAGGGTCCCGCCGCGCAGCACCGCCGAGCCCGGCACCCACGTCCGGTCGGAGGCCGCGCCGTCGACACGGACACCCTGGATGTACGGGGCGGAACTGCCCGCGCCGGGAGCCTCGATGCGCAGCGTGCGGCCCAGGCCTCCGTGCACCTCCGCCCGCGGGAACAGCGGCGACGTGAGGACCAGGTCCGCGCGGGCCGGCACCTGTGGGTACACGCCGAGCGCGGAGAACACGTACCAGGCCGACATGGTGCCCGCGTCGTCGTTGCCCGGGATGCCGCCGGGCGTGTCGGTCCACAGCTGGTCCAGCTCCGCGCGGACGGTCTCCTGAGTGCGGGACGGATCGCCCAAGTAGTTGTACAGATAGGGCGAGTTGATGTCCGGCTCGTTCGTCGGGTCGTAGCGCGTATCGTCCTTCGCCGAGAAGTCGAACGCGCCCTCGGGCGTGCGGAAGAAGGAGTCCAGGCGCTGGACGGCCTTGTCCCGGCCGCCCATCGCCTGCGCGAGACCGGCCACGTCGGAGTAGACCATCCACGTGTACCGGGCGCTGCTGCCCTCGACGAATCCGTCGCCCGTGGCGGGGTCGAAGGAGTCCCCGGCCCAGCTGCCGTCGCGGTTGCGGTCGCGCATCCAGCCGGCCTCCGGAGTGGCGTCCGGGTCGAACACCTTGCTCCAGGCACCGGAGCGGCGCAGGAAGTCGGCCTGCTGGTCACGCTTGCCCAGCGCGCCGGTCAGTTCCGAAAGACCGTAGTCCGCGGCCGCGTCCTCCAGCGTCTCAGCGGCGCCGCCCCAGCAGTGGCAGTCGTCGGACGGGACGTAGCCGTGGGTGAGGTAGAAGTCGAGGGAAGGACGCTGTCCGACGCACTCGACCTGGCAGCCCGCGTCGGACGAGTCGTTGGCCGTGGGCACGGTGGCCGCTCGCACCAGGGAATTCACTGCCCCGGGCACGTCATAGTCCCTGGCACCGAAGGCGTACATGCCGGCGAGCGCCACGGCCGACGGGTCGCCCGACATCACGCTCGTCTTGCCCTGCTGCAGCAGCCAGCGGTCCCACTCGCCGCCGCGCTGACCGGCGTACGCGTAGAGGGACTGCGCGTAGTCGCTCGCCGCCTTCGGCGACAGCCACGCCATCAGCTGGACCTGGGCCCGGTACTGGTCCCAGCCCGAGAAGGTGCCGTACTGCGCGCTCTGGCCCTTCGCCAGCCGGTGGGCTCTTCCGTCGGCGCCGGCGTACCGGCCGTCCACGTCGTTGGCGACGGTCGGCTCCAGCATGGAGTGGTACAGCGCGGTGTAGAAGGTGCGCCGCTGGGCCTCGCTGCCGCCGCCGATGCCGATCTTGCGCAGCTCCGTGCGCCACTGCGCGGCCGCTGCCGAGGCGGTGTCGTCGAAGGAGGCGGACGCCGGGTTCTCCTTGCGCAGGTTCGCCTCGGCCCCCGCGGCGCTCACGTAGGAGATCCCGACCTTCATCTGGACCTGGCGCACGTCCTTGCCGAACGTCACGTACGCCCCGGATCCCTTGCCCGGCTGCGGGTTGCCGTTCTTGTCGTAGCCGGTGCCGCCGGAGGCCTCGGTGCTGCCCGGGCTCAGGTCGCTGTCGTGCCAGGTACCGGTGGCGGCGAAGGAGGTGTCGAAGTGCGCGGTGAAATGCAGGGTGTACAGCTGGTGCCGGTTGTTCTCGCTCTGCGGACCGCAGAAGTTGCCGGCGTCGACGGAGCCGGTGACGGTGCGGTGGGCGGCGTCGACCTGGACGTGCGCGTCGGTGCTGCCGCTCTCGGAGTTCGACGTGCGGAAGAGCATCGAGGCCGTCTTGTCCGCGGGGAAGCCGAAGCGGCCGGTGCCCGTGCGGGTGGTGGCGGTCAGGTCGGCGGTTGCGCCGCTGTCCAGTGAGACCTGATAGCGCCCGGCGGTGGCCTTCTCCCGCGCGTGGCTGAAGTCGGAGGCGTACGTGGCGTCACCGGTGTCCGCGGACGGGGAGCCGGTCACCTCGCCCACGTGCGGCATCACGGGGATGTCGCCCGCCGCGCCGGAGCAGCCGACGCCGCTGAGGTGGGTGAGAGAGAAGCCGCGGATCCGCGTCGCGTCATAGCGGTAGCCGCCGGGGGCCGGGTTCTTCGCCTGGGTACCGGTGGTGGTCTGCGGGCTCCAGGAGAGCATGCCGTAGGGGCGGACCGCCCCGGGATAGGTGTTGCCCGCGTTGCTCGTGCCGATCAGGGGATCGACCTCGCGCACGGGGTCGGCCACCAGGGCGGGTGCCGCCGCGTCGCGGTGCGCGGGGGCGGCGCCTGCCGGAGCCGCCACGGTGGTGAGCAGACCACCGGCGAGCACGGTCGCCACCGTGCCCGCCAGCAGGCCTCTGTGACGGGTCGGACGCGGACGCCGGGAGCGTGGGGCCCCGGTGCGGCTGGGGAGAGCTGTCGTCGTCATGCGGTGCCTTCTTACGCCTGTCGCACGCGCTGTACAGGCCTTGGGGGGAGGGCTTGATAACGATGTCAAAGAACGTGCGCGATGTTTCCGATCAAGATTCGGGGTGTCAAGAGGGCGGAGATTATTGCCTGTTGGAGTAGACACCGCCGACACCGCCTACGCCGGCCCGCCCAGCAAAAAACCCGCTGGCCGCAGACTCACTTTCGTGAGTCTGCGGCCAGCGGGAGAGGCGGTCACCCGGAGCAGCCCCGGAAGGCCGGTCCGAGCTGGGCCCGAAGGCCGCCGTTCACCGTGAAGGGCGAAGGCGGAGCGCGTCGAGCGCGCCTACACGACGGTGCGCCACGCGCCGGAGCGGCGCCCCGCCATGTGTTCGTCCGCCACGGCCACGGCGGCTGCCGCCGGCCGTGTCGCCCCGCACCCGGTCCAGATGTGACGACCGGCCTGCGCGCGACCCGGCCGCGGCAATCAGTACTGCTCGGTCTCGATGAACCCGGCGTCCGCGTCGTCGGCAGCGGTGAAGCTGTCGGCGGCGGTGGTCGGGTCGAACCCGGGAGGGCTGTCCCGGAGCGCGAGGCCCATACCGGCGAGCTTGACCTTGATCTCGTCGATCGACTTCGCACCGAAGTTGCGGATGTCGAGCAGGTCGGCCTCCGAG
>NZ_JBFAKV010000044.1:0-30059 GCF_040655895.1 Streptomyces sp. NPDC050264 | reverse complement strand
GTGAAGGCCGTCGTCGTCCTTCACCACGCATCAACGTGAGGTTGGAAAGGGCTCAGTCTCGTAACGGAGTTAACGCAGAAGCTCGGTTGGAGTGGAAGTACGGGGTGACTACAGTGGTAAGTGCGTTGTAGGACGTGACTTGCTTTGCGATCGTAGGCGGGCAGCCCGGCAGCCCGGCAGCCCGGCAGCCCGGCAGCCCGGCAGTCGCGGTCGGGTGGTTTACGGGGAAACGGGGAGGGTGCGTCGTGATTCCGGCGGACATGGGCGGGGGCGTGTCGACGGCCGCAGCTGCAGACCTCAAGGTCGGCGCGGACGTCCTGGCGACTTTCAAGCAGCGCGTGGACAAGATCCTTCGGGAGTTTGAAGGCTCGCCCGGCAGCTCAACCAAGGTCGGCGACCAGCAGATCAGCCGGGCGGCCCTGAGCAGCGGTGCGAGCCCGTTTGGTGAGGCTGATGTCTTGCACCTCCAGTACGAGCAGGTCCACAGCCGCATCACGTCGCTGTCCAAGATGCTGGGCATGCAGATAGAGGCCATGAGTATCGCCTCGCACGGTGCGGAGGTCGGCTTCGCCAATCTGGAGGAAGACCAGCGACGCCGCTTCTGGGAGATCCAGACGAAGATCGACCTCAGTGCGCAGGACACCAAGGACCACAGCAACGCGCAGCAGTCGAAGGGGGGCTACAAGTAATGGGCGGCAACAACGATGGGAAGGCGCCGCAGACTCCCACCCCTCAGGAGCAGGTCGCCGGGCAGGTCGCGCTCACGGACGGCGTTCAGGGTGTCGTGAGCCTCATGCACGACGCCTTCGGGTTCGGCCCTGACCGTGCCTTCTACGTTTCGGACGACCTTGCAAAGAACCTAAAGGTCAAGACCGGACCCACGAGGTTCGAGGAGCACCGCCTCAACCTGATGCTCGACCTGGTCGAGAACACCAAGCCAAGTGATCTCGAGAGCGCAGGTTCGGCGCTCTGGAGGGCGAGTCAGGCGATGACTGACGCGGCCACCGAGTTGCGCGCCAATATCAAACACGCCACCGGCGACTTCCAAGGTGAAGCGGGCGACGCGTTCCAGAAATGGGGCACGAAACTCGCGGCTCACACCGACGAGTTGAGCACGTACGTCCAGACGGCCGGCGTGGAGATTACCGCTGCCTCCAGCGGGCTCGCCTCGGTGAAAAGTTCCCTGCCCCCGCGTGACACACGCCCCACTCACAAGGCACTGAAGCCCGAGGCGCTTCCGGTCGCGAAGCGGACGGAGGACGACCCGGATTACGCCGAGGCGGTCAAGGTCGAGGGACATCGCCAAGAGGCGATCAACCAAATGAACCGGCTGGCCTCGTTCTACTCCGTTTCGGCGGAGACGCTGAGCACGCTGACTCCTCCCACCTTCGAGACGATGCCGAATGTTGGGGTGCCGAAGCCAGATCCCTCGGGTGGCTTCTACAGCGGCGGCAGCAGCGATGGGGGAAGCGGGACGGATTCGGGTTCGATCAGCGGTGCTTCGCCCGGCCACCAAGCCGACCACAGGCCTTCAGTCCCTGGCGCACGCTCTCAGGTGCCGAACGAAGAGCGCGGGTCGGTCACCCTGCCGGACCGGCCTGTCGGTACCGAGATCAACAGCGTTGGCACACTTCCGACCCCTACGACGTCGTTGCCCGGCCCGCAGACGCCTGTAACCCCTGTCGGCCCGAGTGTGAGCGGGACGCCGGTCCCGTTCCCGACCGGACTCACCGGCCCTGTGGGGCCGGGAACAAACAGGCCTGGTGCGGGTGGGAACAAGAGCCCCTTCACGACGCAGAGTCGGGCCTCGACCTCGAACACATCCGGGAGCTCGCGCGCCCCCCAGGGACGCGGCGCGACGAACAATCCGATGGGGCGCGCCAGCAGCACGGGTCAAGGCACCTCGCGTGGAGGCATGCAAGGAGGCCGCCCGACCAGCACGGCCCGTGGGGTCACCGGCGGCACGCCGCGAGCGAGCAGTGCGAACCCGGCGCGTACTTCGGGTCCGGGAACCACGGGTGCGGGACGGTCGAACGGTGTGGTGGGTGGACGGCCCACCACACCCAAGTCCACGGGGCAGACGGGATCTCGGACGCCCCGCGGCACCGTGATGGGCGAGGGCGCCGCCGGCAACTCCCGAGGAACCTCCGGCCGTATCGGCCAGCGCGGTGTCATGGGAGCCCCGGGCACGGAGACGGCAGGCCGCTCCACAGGCGCCGGGCGCAAGATCCAGGGTGCCTCCGAGCCGGTGACGGGCCGTCCGACCGGAAAGGCTTCCGCGGCACGCGCCGGTCGTAACGGATTCACTTCGGGTGGCCAAGGACTGGTACGTGGTCCGTCCACGCGGCGGGATCGTGACGAGGACGACCAAGAGGGCACCGAGCGGCCCGACTACCTCGTCGAGGACGAGACCACGCACCTTCCACAGAAGCAGCGGCGCGACGTGCCGCCGGTAATCGACTAACTCCCGAGCGAGGACGTACAGCAGCATGAAGTCAGGGATCGGCCGACAAGCTCGGCGGAGCGTACTTGGACCTCGGCGCATCGCTCTGCGGTTGGCGGTGGCAGCTACCGCGGTGGGCGCGGTGGCCGGTACGTCAGTTGGGCTTGCCCCGGCCGCCCTGGCTGATGGGAGCGTCCAGTCGCAGCAGTGGTACCTGGATGCCATGGACGCGAACGCGATCTGGAAGGTCAGCACGGGCAAGGGCGTCAAGGTTGCGGTGATCGATTCCGGGATCAGCGACAGCACTCCGTCGCTGAAGGGGCAGGTCCTCGTGGGTGAGGTGCCGCAGAAAGTTGCGTATGGGGCGACCAAGGATTACGTGGGGCACGGCACCACCATGGCCGAGCTCATTGCGGGTACAGGAGCCGGCGGCGGTCTGAAAGGTCTCGCCCCCGGCGCGAAAATCATTCCCTTCCGTGTCCAGGTGTCTGAGATGAAGGACAAGGCCGAGCAGAAGAAGACGGCTGAGCCCGCTGAGGCGATCCGTGCTGCGGCGGACACCGATGCCAAGATCATCAACATGTCGTTCGGGCAGGACTTGATCGATCCGGACACTGAAGCCGCGGTCAAGTACGCGCAGTCCAAAGGCAAGTTGTTGTTCGCCGCCGTGGGTAACGACGCGGAGAAGAAGAACTCCATCGGGTATCCGGCGGCGTACGACAACGTCGTGGGCGTCGCGGCCTCTGATGAGACGGGCAAGGTAGGGAAGTTCTCCGAGCACGGAAGCTTCGTCGACCTTGCGGCTCCTGGCCTGCATCTTCCGGAATGGTGCGACGCGACTCTTGCTTCGTACTGCAGCGATGCCAAGGGAACCAGTTCCGCTTCGGCTCTCGCGTCGGCCTCCGCCGCGCTCATCTGGTCCGCACACCCTGACTGGACCAACAATCAGGTCCTGCGTGTCCTGACCGACACGGCGAGCCGTAGCTGGCCGAAGGACACGCCGAGCAACTACCTCGGATACGGATTGATCCGGCCGGCACGGAACCTGCTGCACAACGAAGGTCAGCCGGGGACCGCGAACGTCGACCCCATTACCAACCAGCAGACGACAGAGACCGGTTCCGGCTCGGACACGCCTTCTTCCACTTCTGCATCAGGCTCGTCACAGCCCTCACAGAAGGCTTCAGATGTCCCGGCCGAGGCGGCAGGATCGGAAGCGAAGTCGTCAAGTGACAGCAACACGCTGTGGATTGCGCTCGGTGCGATTGCCGCGGTGATCGTGGTCGGAGGCGTGGGCTTCGCTGTGATGCGGGCGCGGCGAAGCTGACAAGACTTTCAACCGTGGGATTTTTGCGCTTCTTGGGCAGACCACGGGGGAGCGGCTCGGCCTCAAGCGAGGCGGAGTCGGAGTAATGGATCAAGAGGCAGACCGAAGAAGGGCAGGATCGGCATGGCAACGCCACAGCAGAAGCTCGAAGACGCTCAAGTAGTCAAGCTCGAGAAGCAGATGTCGGAGAAGTACGACGGCATCCGGCAGCGCGTGCACAAGCTGCAGGGCGTCATCGATGGCCTTGAGGGCAAGTGGCAGGGAATCGGCCGCGCCGAGTTCGACAAGAAGCAGCACGAGATCAACACCTCGCTGCAGAACATCGGCAAGATCCTGGCCGACGTCATCGACGCGATGAACCAGACGCGCAATATCAAGGACAGCACCGAAGACGACGTGCGTGCGTCGGTGGCCAAAATCTCCCCTACGGACGGCGCGTCTTCGCTGAGCACCTTCTGACGCGGTAGCGCATCGAAGTCTCAGAAGTCGACACACCCAGGTTCTAGAGAGGTATACGCAGATGGTCAGTAATAACGGCGACGGCCTGCTCGTAACGTACGACGGGCTCGACATGGCGGCGACCCAGATCGGCAACGAGGCGAAGACCCTCGAGTCCGACCTCGCCGAGCTCAAGCAGCTCGTGGTGAAGAGCCGCGAGTACTGGGCGGGTTCTGCCCAGGACACCTTCGGCACCAAGCTTGCGAAGTGGGACAAGGAAGCTGCCGACATCCACGCGGCGCTGCAGGGCATCGGCCACGTGGTCGGCACCTCCGGTGGTACGTACATGGACGGCGACAAGAAGGCGGCCAGCTACTTCCAGTAGTAGGCAGCTGTAGGGGAATTCAGGTGGGCGCGCGCGGGAGGCGCCCACCTTCTCTTTCTTGAAATTCCGAGTGAGCCGGCTGACGGCTGAGGAAGGCGCAGACTGTCATGACCTTCGGGCCACCGCCCTCTGAGTTCACACAGTCGCGTCAGGAGGCGCGGGGGCGAGGGCGACGCCGTTCCTACGTACTTGCCGCGGCCTTCGTGGCGATCATGGCCATGGTTGTCGGCGGCTGGTTCCTCTGGCCCAAGGTGTCGAACTCCTCGGTCGAGCTGGACAAGAAGGCGACGCCGGCGTCTGCAGGGGATGACATAAGGGAGAGCGTAGAGGCGCGCCCCAAGGGTGGTGTGGGGCATCTGGAGGCCACGATGATGGCTCGAGGTGTGGCGCCGGGGAAGAGTCAACCCACTCCCGGTACATGGGCTACCAAGAAAACCCTGGTCAAAGGGAATGGTGCTTCGCTTGTTGCTGTCAAGGTCGGCACAGCTGAAGAGGATGCCTGGACTGTTGAGCTCCCGGGGGACATATGTGCTGCGTCGCCCTATGTGACCGTTGACGGTCGTACGGTTGTCGCATATAAAAGCGGCAAGAACGGGGATTCCTGTAATCGCCTGGTGATGTTCAACCTTGACACCGGGAAGAAGCTTTGGGATGTCGCTATTCCTTGGCAGGCGGCTCCATTTGACGAGCCCACGAGTATTTCCATGACGCGAGGTGTGGTCGTGGCGACGTGGTGGCAAGGCACGGCCGGCGTAGATATGCGATCCGGGAAGATTCTCTGGGAGCGCGGTCGGACGAAACAGTGCAATGACGCTCAGGTTCAGGGTGGCAAGGCGCTCGTTGTGAGCTACATCTGTGCCCTCAGTACGGACTACAAAGACATTCGGTATCAAGTTCAGAATCTGGATCCGCGTTCCGGTCGGATTGTGTGGACCTATCATGCGGCTCAGCACGTTTACGTGAGCATTGTGTCGAGTGAACCGGCGGTTGTGGCGGTCGAGGCGGGGGAAGACGCGGTCACGGACCTGCTCTCGCTCGATGACCGCGGAAAGCTTCGTGCGACCATCCGTATGGACGGGGACCACTACCAGGTGAGTTGCGACATCGAGCGAGGCGATGGCTGTGCCGGTGCCATCGTCGCGGGCGACCAAGTGTTTGTCGCGAGCGGGGCCGTGAGTGAGGATCTCGGAAACGATACGAATTGGCTCGTCGGTTTTGATCTATCGACCGGAAAAACAGGGGTGAAATTCGACGCGGGCCCCAACCAGCAGTTGCATCCCATCCGTATGAGTGGTGACCGGATCCTCGCCGCCAAGGAAGGGACGGATGAGGTGGCCCCCAACAGCCTCGTGGAGTTGGATCCTGCCACTGGCAGAGAGCGTACGTACTTCAGCTTCACCCTTCCCTCGGGCTTTTCCAGTGGCGCCGCGGCGAACGCGGCGATGGTCGAGGACGGAAGGATCTACTTCGGTAAGTCGGCCGTGATGGGGAGCGGTAAGAAGAGTCTGCCTGATGCGCAGTGGATGGCCGTCGGGATCGGCAGGGCCGATTAACTCGCTGTGGAGGGCTTGAGTTCGCTCTGGGCATCGCCGTTCATGAAGCCCTTCGCGCGGTCGTTCTCGACGTGCGAATACTCAGTATTCGGTGGCATGCCCCTCAGCCCCTCTGGGAGGCTCACGCCGCTTGGACTGGACCAGGGGGAGTCGTTGCACGTGCAGAGGGTCGAAACCGGTACGGGCACGGGGAGTCGTGCGCAGCGTGTTGGGCCGTACGTGCTCCTCACGTCGCTCGACCCCGCGAACAGCGGAGCCGGCAGTCTGCCCCCGAACGCCCGCCACATCGCCCGCACCCCCGACGGCGACCGAACCGTCCTCCTCACCACCCCGCTCCCCGGCACGGACCCCGCCCGCTTCATGGCGGAGGCCGACGCCTCCCGCTATCTGGTGGGGAGTTGGGTGCTGCCCGCCGTTGAGCTCGCCCCGCCGGGGCATGGGGCGTGGCACGCCAGTCCCTATCTTCCCGTGCTGCCGCTGCCCGCCGCGCTCGCCGTCCACGGCGGTCCATTGCCCGAGGGAACCGTGCGCGCCGTCGGTCTCGCCCTCGCCGAGACGCTCTCCGTGATCCAC
This sequence comes from Streptomyces sp. NPDC050264, assembly GCF_040655895.1. Taxonomy (NCBI): domain Bacteria; kingdom Bacillati; phylum Actinomycetota; class Actinomycetes; order Kitasatosporales; family Streptomycetaceae; genus Streptomyces; species Streptomyces sp. NPDC050264. Next base: position 23,340 of record NZ_JBFAKV010000044.1, on the reverse strand, counting down.
GGGCAGAGGCTCACCCACGCCGGGGTGTCACCGGCCACCGTGCTTCTGGCGCACGACGGGCCCCGGCTCACCGGATTCGGTGGCGTACGAGCGGCCGCCCCCGACGGAGCCGTGCGGCGCGGCCTGCCGGGGGTCGACGCCGGTGTGCTGGCGCCGGAGCAGGCCGAGGGCGGGATGCCCCGGCCGCTCGGGGACGTGTACGCGCTGGGTGCGACCCTGGCGTACGCCGCCACCGGGAGTACGGCGCCCGAGCGGGACGAGTTGCCGCCGTGGCTGCGGTCCGTTGTCGGGCGGTGCCTGTCGCGTGATCCGGCCCGCCGACCCCAACTGGTCGAGGTTGCACGTGAGTTGGCGGCCGCTGATGGGGCTGCCGTGCAGTCGCAGGGGTTCGGTGCCCCGGATCGCGCCGCCGCCCTCCTCGCCCCTGGCTGGCTGCCCGCCCGCATTGTCGCTGCCCTCGCGCACCAAGCAGCCTCCGTTCTCGCGGCGGAGACGCCTGTCGAGCCGGAGCCGACGCCGCCCTCGTTCGGGGGCGCGGCGCATTCCGCCCCTCTCACCCACTGAACCGGCGCACCGGACGGACCAGACGGACACGACATCCCTATGCCAACACCTCTCACCCACGACGACCCCGCCGCTCTCGGCCCGTTCCGCCTGATCGCACGGCTCGGCAGCGGCGGCATGGGCACCGTCTATGTCGCCCGCAGCTCAGGCGGCCGCACCGTCGCGCTCAAGACCATGCACCCCGGCATCGCCCAGGACCCGGCCGCCCGGACCCGCTTCCGCCTCGAAGTCGACGCGGCCCGGGTCATCGGCAGCCGGTTCGGGGCCAAGGTCTTCGACGCCGACCCGCTCGCGGTACCGACGCCCTGGTTCGCCACCGAGTACGTGCTGGGGCCCCCGCTCGACGAGGCCGTGGAGGCTGTCGGGCCGCTGCCTGAAGAGGCCGTGCGGGCGGTGGGGGCCGCGTTGTGCGGGGCACTTGGACAGCTGCACCGCAGCGAGGTCGTGCATCGGGACCTGAAACCGTCCAATCTGCTCGTCACTGCCTACGGGCCCAAGGTCATCGACTTCGGTATCGCGCGGGCCATCGGTGACGACCGGCTCACGCGGACCGGCTCCGCAGTCGGTACGCCTGCCTTCATGTCGCCGGAGCAGGCCACCGGCCTTGAGCACGGAGCGGCCGGGGACGTCTTCGCGCTCGCCGGTGTGCTCGTGTACGCGGCCCGGGGCAGCGGACCGTTCGGGAGCGGACAGGCGGCAGACCTGTTGTACCGCGTGCGGTACGGGGAGGCGGATCTCAGCGGCGTACCCGCCACCCTCGTTCCCGTACTGGCGCGATGCCTGAGCAAGGATCCGGCGCAACGGCCCACCACCGACGAGTTGGCCGCCCATCTGCACGACGGAAGCGGCGAGTTCGTCGACCATCTGCCGCCCGCGCTGCTCGGGGAGATCGGGCGGCGGGCGGCGGACGTGTGGCAGATCATGCCGCAGCGAATGCCCGCACCGCCGGTCGCGACCGAGACGACGCCCGCGCCCGCCGCGAAGCGGACCGCCCGGCCCTCGCGTCGTGCGTTCCTGGCCGGCGGGACGGTGGCGGCCGCCGCACTGGCGGGAGGCGGCACCTGGTGGTGGCGCTCGGCGCACGACAGCGGCGGCGGCAACGGTAAAGGTGCGGGCGGTCCCGTGCAGACGCGCAACCTCGACCCACTGTGGGTGAACCAGCAGACCTCCTTTCAGATCGAGGGCTGGAGCCTGGCCATGCCCTTGGCCGTCGAGGGCGTGATCCATTTGCCGTTCCGCGCGGTGACCCTGCGCTTCAATCCCAAGAACGGCCTGCGCATGGAGGACCTCGTCGCGGACGGATCACCGTGGCAGGCGGAGGTACGGGGAGGCAAGGAGTACCGGCTCGGCCCGGCCTTCGACACGGGCGCGAGCGTCCCGCCGATCGGCGTGGCGACATGGGACGAGCGCCAGGATTACGTGAAGCCGACCGCGGGCGTCCTGGCCGGCACCAACGCCGAGCTCGACGGCAACCAGCTCCTCTGTGTCTCCGGCACGGTGGCGTACGTCGCTGTCGGAGCCGGGAAGAATTCCTACGCGGGTTTCCTCGCAGCCCAGAAGTTCACTCTGCGAGCCGTCGACATCAAGTCGGGCAAGGAGATGTGGACGCAGCCGCTGCCGTCACGTCCCGACAAGAGCCAGCGGCTGCATTTCCTGGCAGCCGAGGTCGTCGGCAGCCGCCTGGTGACGCTGCAGGAGACCAAGGCCGGGACCGTGCGGATCGTCGTGCGTTCCACCCGGACCGGCGACGTCATCTGGGACAGGCCCTACGGAGACGTCGACGACACCCACATCCTGCAGAGCGCTCTCGCCGTCGGCGACGGACGTCTCTACCTGGGCGGTGATCGACTGCGCGCCCTGCGGCTCAGCGACGGCGAGCAGGTGTGGGCGACCGAGGCGGGACGCACGTACAGCCCGCCCTCGTTCGCGTCGGGAGTCGTCTACGCGGTCGGGCAGGACGCGGGACTGACCGCGGTGTCCGCGGACGGCGGAGACGTGACGTGGACCGAGCTGTCGTCCGAGGTGAGCAAGGCGTCCACCGCGTGGCGCCCCCTTCTCGGCAAGCGGTACGGCTACTACCGCAACGGGGACCAGTTGCACGCGATCGATCTGAAGGCGCACCGGATCGCGCGGACGTACAAGACGAGTGCCACCCGCTTCTACGTGGACACGCCCGACCGGTTCGTCCTCGGTATGGGGGACACGACCATGAGCGCCTATCCGTTCAAGTGACGCGCGCCTCGCTCCCCGCCCTCGACTCCCGCAGAAGGATCCGACCATGAAGCCCCTCGGCACCGGCGACCCCCTCCGCCTCGGCCCCTACCGCCTGTCCGGCGTGCTCGGCGAGGGCGGCATGGGCAAGGTCTATGTAGGCCAGGACGCCTCGGGAACCCTCGCCGCCGTGAAGGTGCTGCGGCCCGAACTCGCGCACGACACGAACCTCGCGCAGCGGTTCGTACGGGAGGCGCAGGCGGCGCAGGCCGTGCGCAGCCCCGGAGTCGCCGCCGTGCTCGGCGCCTGGACGGAGGGCGGGCGGCCGTGGATCGCCACCGAGTTCCTCGCCGGACTCACGCTCGACCAGGCTGTCGATACCTTCGGCCCGCTCCCCGAACCCGCCGTGCGCGCCCTGGCCGCGTCCCTCGCCCGTACCCTCGTCGACATCCACGCGGTGGGCTTCGTCCACCGGGATCTCAAGCCGCCGAACATCGTGCTGACGTCGGGCGGTCCGCGCATCATCGACTTCGGCATCGCCCGGCCCGAGCACGGACTCACGCTCACCACCACAGGACAGGTGCCCGTCACCCCCGGCTACGGCGCCCCCGAGCAGGTACTCGGACAGCGTGTCGCGCCGCCCGCCGATGTCTTCTCGCTCGGCGCCGTCCTCGTGTACGCGGCGACCGGGAAGCGGGCCTTCGACGGTGGGCATGTGGCAGCGGTGCAGTACGCCGTCGTGCATGACGAGCCCCGACTCGCTGGTATCGCACCGCAGTTGACGGACCTCATCACGCCCTGCCTCGCCAAGGACCCGACGAGCCGCCCCCTGCCTGTCCAGATCGCTCAGGTCATGGCACCGCCCAAGGGCGGCGAACAGGCTTGGCGCCGCGGCGCGTTCGCCGATGCCATCGTGGAACGGGAGCGTGTCGCACACCGGTTGACCACCCAGGTCACGGCCGGCGTACAGGCGACGCGGGGCCCGTCACCGGGGCGCCGCCGACTGCTGACAGGGCTCGCCGCGGGCGGTGCGGTGGTCGCGGCGGGCGGTGGTGCGGGCGCCTGGTGGTTCGCCGCTCGGGGGACGAGCGACGACGGGTCCCGGACGGCCGCGAAGAGCGACCCCTACGACATCCCGCCGGCGGTGCGCACGCCCCAGGAGGCTCTCGAGAAGAACATCGGCGGAACGTCGGTCACCGTCGGAGAGCCCGGCGTCATCTGGCAACTGGACGACGAGGCCGATGTGTACTCGCCGACTCTGCTCCCGGTACGCGATGTGGTCGTCCTCGGCGCGGCGAGCGGTGGCATAGCGGCGTACGACGTCAGGACCGGCGACCGTCGCTGGCAGGCAGCCGGCGCCCGCCCGAAGGCGGGCTACCTGTCGCTGTCGGACCGACTCGTCGCCGCGGCCGACGAGAAGGGGACCCTGCGCACTTACGTGGCCTCGACAGGCGTGGCCAAGTGGACATGCCCGGCCGCCGAGGCGGAGACGCTGCTCGCCGCCGACAAGGAAGCCGTGTACGTCCTCACGAAGGACCACGAAGTACGCAGCATCGGGCGGTCCGACGCGAAGGTGCGGTGGACCGCCAGGGCCCCCGCCGGGTTCAGGGGGCAGGGCCTGATGACGACGGCCGTCGCGGCTCAGGGGCGCCTCCTGATGGCGACGGCCAACGCACAGGTGCTGGTCCTCGACACCCGCACCGGGCGCCCGGCGTGGACCCGGACCGACACCGCGGACGTCGACGTGTGCTTCGCCGTCGACGGAGACACGGTGTACGTCAACGGCAGGACGCTGGACGCCCGCCGGCTCGGCGACGGCAAGGTGATCTGGAGCACCAAGATCAAGGATCCCGATCGCGAGGGCAAGAACTGGGGGCCGCCGACGGCCCACGGCGGTGCGGTCTACGCCAACGGCGGCGCTTTCCCGCGGCGCCTGGACGCGCGCGACGGCAGCGAGGTCTGGGAGAGCTACTGGTCCGCGAACACCAATGGGCCCGTCCTCGTGCAGGGCCACGGGGCATGGTCGCTGCAGAGCGGATCCGACGAGGTGACATCGGAGCAGTTGAACCTCAACACGGTGCGGGCCGCCGACGGAGAGCGCACCTGGAGGCATCGAATACCTCTGTCCGACAACGTGCAGTTCGCCGCGGACGGCAACCGCGTCTTCGTCATGTGCGACAGCACCGTGAGCGCCTTGTCGGTCTTCTGACGGCCTGACGCCGTCGACCACTTCGGAGGGAATCCATGGGCAGGGGAGCGTGGAGATGAAGCGACGTACCGAGCGCGGCGTTGTCTGGGGCGTGGTGGCTGCCGCCGTCCTCGGGATCGGCGCGTACGTCGCCGACCCCGCTCTCCGCGACCAGCTCGTGGCCCGCGACGTGTGCGACGGGGCCGTCCGCACGTCCGAGGTGGACCAACTCACACGGACGGCTACCACGTGAAAGCGTCGAGGACGCAGCGCTTCGACCGGCTCGGTATTTATACCTGCACCCTCACCGTGAAGCAGCGCGAGCACGCCTCGTGCGGCGCGTTGTACGTCCGCAGCCCCACCAACGCACCGACCGAGTGCGCGATGTCGGCGAGGCCGGAGTCGGGGTCTTCCAGGTCGAAGCGGCGCGAGTCGGTGCCCCGCTTGCGGTCGGGGACCTTGTCCTGCGCGGTCAGGCGTGCCGCCGGATCGCCACCGCGGTCCGTCAACCGCTCCAAGTAGTAAGCGAAATGGGCGCGTTCGGCGTCATACAGGACGGCGAAGGCTTCGGGGTCCCGCGCCACCTGCGGGATCAGCCGGTCGAAACGGGCAGGACGCACCTTCAGCAGCCGATCCTGGAAGCCAAAAGCCGCGTGCGCCTCGTGCCCGTCGAGGAAGCGGCCGAACTCCGTGTGGCCCGAGTCGTCCAGAGCGGCGGCGGAGACGGTGGGCTCCGCCGGACCGGTCGCGTCGTGGTCGCCCAGCACCGGGGTGAGCGTCATGTCCACGAGGTACTCGGCCATGACGCGCGCTACCGACGGCGCGAGACCGGGTGCGGGCTCTTCCGGGAAGGACAGCACGGACATCACCGCATGGGCGGCGCGGGCCTGGGCCTGCGTGTGCGGCTTTCCGGGCTCGGACGACGTCGCCGCCTCGATCACGCGGCCGACGGCACGGGCACCGTCGCCGCGGTACGCGTCATGGCCGAGCGGTGCCTCGGCTCGCCCCGGCTCAGCCGACTCGTACCGGCCATGGGGTCAAGGGGCTTGGTGGCGGCCGCCGGGTCGTCGGCCAGAGCGAGGACGGCGGCCGGAATGTGCCGACAGGGCGCCCCATCAGCCGAGTCGGTGAGAGACACGGGCACGATCACGGCGGCCGCGACGAGCGCCACACCCGCGAGTCCGGCCTACAAGCGGTGCTGCCGCACCCAGCCGCCGACCACTGCCATCACTATGCGGTCGGCGCCCCGCCACTGTGCGGCGCAGGCTCCAGATCGAACTCCCCGTCCCTGGCGCCGAGGACGAACGCCGTCCACTCCGCCTCCGTATACCGAAGCACCGTCTCGGGCTCCAGCGACGACCGCATCGCCACCGCCCCGTCCGGCAGATACGCGATCTCGACGCGCTCCTCGTGCTGCTCCGTGCCGGGGGCGCTGTGCCACCCCACGCCGGAGATGTCGAGCGCGTACAGCTCGTTCTTCTCGCGCTCCTTGCGGGCCGCGATCTCCTCGGGGGTCTCGGGCTGCCGAGACTCCGGCGCGGTGTGCTGCTCCTGTGCATCCGCCATGGTGAGCGGCCCCTTCCGGACGTACGAACTGCCTGTGCGGCCACCCTACTTCGCGCGGCCCCGCCGCCTCATGGGTCCTGCGGGAAAGCCCCCGTAGGCAGTACGAGGAGACGGTATGAGCAGGCGGTACGAGGAGAAGGTACGAGTCGGCAGTACAAGCAGGCACTACGAAGGGGGCCGCACCCAATAGGGTGCGGCCCCCTCAAGAACCCCGTAGATCGCGACCCGTGCCTACTCCTCCAGCCCGACCTGGACCAACGGCTTCCCGCGCTTGCGCGACACGAAGACGCCCCGGCCCGCCGGCATCGGCCGCGGCCGCACCCCGCCGAGCAGATCGCCCTCGTTCGGGTCACCGGCCAACACCACGCCCTGCGCGCCGAGTTCCTTGATGCGCTGCATGAAGGCCTCGTATCCGGCGCGGCCCGAGCCGGCGGTGGAGCGGGCGATGATGAAGCGGACGCCGACGTCGCGCGCGAACGGCAGCAGTTCGGTCAGGCCCGAGAGCGGGTTGCCGCTGGACGTCGACACCAGGTCGTAGTCGTCGATGACCACATAGACCGTCGGGCCGCGCCACCAACTGCGGTCGCGCAGCTGCTGAGCCGTCACGTCGGCGGTCGGCGTGCGGCGCTGCATCAGGTCGACCAGCGCGTCCATGTGGTGCGACATCTGGTTCGACATCGGGATGTACTCGGCCAGGTGCGAGGCCGGGGTGACATCGAGCAGCGAGCGACGGTTGTCGACCACGAACAGCTTGCAGGTGTCGCCGCTGTAGCGCTGCGTGAGCTGGCGGATGAGCAGCTTCAGGAGGTTCGACTTGCCGGACTCGCTCTCGCCGAAGATCAGGAAGAACGGGTCCTGGTCGAAGTCCACGAACACCGGCTCGAGGTTGTCCTCGTCGAGCGCGAAGGAGATGCCGCGCTCCGGGAAGCGGTCGCCCGGCGGCAGCTGGCGCGCGGGGAACTCGCGCGGCAGAAGACGGACTTCGGGGGCGCCGGGCTGGGTCCAGTGCCGGGTGACCTCCGTGGCGAGGGCCGAGGTGGCCTCGGCCAGGTCCGTGTCCGACGACAGGCCGTCGATGCGCGGGACCGCCGCCATGAAGTGCTGCTTCTGCGGGGTCTGTCCGCGACCGGGCACACCCGTCGGCACGTTGGCCGCGATCTTGCGGTCGAACTCGGAGTCCATCGTGTCGCCGAGCCGCAGCTCCAGGCGGTTCATGAGGTGGTCCTTCATGTTCGCCCGGACCTCCATGGACCGCGACGCCGTCAGGACCACGTGGATGCCGTAGCCGAGACCGCGGGCCGCGATGTCCAGGACGAACGGCTCCAACGCCTCGTAGTCCGTGCGGAAGTTGCCCCAGCCGTCGATGACCAGGAACACGTCGCCCCACGGCTGGTCGGTCATCGAGATGTCGCCCCGCGCGCGCCGGTTGCGGAAGTCGGCGATCGAGGCGATGCCCGCCGTACGGAAGTACTCCTCGCGCCGCGTCAGCACGCCGTAGACCTCGGCCGCCGTACGGCGCACCTTCTCGGGGTCCAGGCGCGAGGCCACGCCACCCACATGCGGCAGGCCGGCCACGGCCGCCATACCGCCGCCACCGAAGTCGAGGCCGTAGAACTGCACTTCCTGCGGCGTGTGCGTCAGAGCGAACGACGCGATGAGCGAGCGCAGCAGCGTCGACTTGCCGGACTGCGGACCACCGAGGATCTGCATGTGGCCCGCCGCGCCGCCGAAGTCGATCCACAGCGGGTCACGCCGCTGCTCGTACGGCTTGTCGACAAGGCCGACGGGGACGACCAGGCGTCCGGCGCCCTCGTAACCGGGCTGCGTGAGACCACGGCCCTGTACGGGGGTGAGGCCGGGCAGCAGCGAGTCGAGCGACGGCGGGCTGTCCAGCGGCGGCAGCCACACCTGGTGCGCCGCGGGGCCCTGTGCCTCCAGGCGCCGCACGATCACGTCGAGCACGGTGTCGGCGAGCGCGTCGTCCTTGTCGTCGCGCGGCGCCTCCTCGCGCTGTCGAGGCACCGGGACGTACTGCACGGGAACCTCGGCCGCCGTGAACAGCGCCGGCCGCCGGTCCACGGGAAGCGCCCCGGCGCTTGTCGCGACCTGCACCGAACCGGTGCGGTACACCCCCGACACGTACGCGGCCTTGAACCGCACCATCTCGTCGGTGCCGTACTTCAGGAAGCCGGAACCCGGCACGTTCGGCAGCTCGTACGCGTCCGGGACGCCGAGGGCGGCACGGGACTCGGCGGCGGAGAAGGTCCGCAGGCCGATCCGGTACGAGAGATACGTCTCCAGGCCGCGCAGGCGGCCCTCCTCCAGGCGCTGCGAGGCGAGCAGCAGGTGTACGCCGAGCGACCGGCCGATGCGGCCGATCTGCACGAACATCTCGATGAAGTCCGGCTTCGCCGTCAACAGCTCACTGAACTCGTCGATCACCAGGACGAGCGACGGGATCGGCTGCAGCGGCGCACCGGCCGCGCGCGCCTTCTCGTAGTCGTGGATGTTCGCGTAGTTGCCCGCGTCGCGGAGCATCTCCTGGCGGCGGTTGAGCTCACCGCGGATCGAGTCACCCATGCGGTCGACGAGGGTGAGGTCGTCCGCGAGGTTCGTGATCACGGCCGCGACGTGCGGCATCTGGGCCATGCCGGCGAACGTGGCACCACCCTTGAAGTCCGCGAGGACGAAGTTCAGCGTCTCGGAGGAGTGCGTCACCGCGAGACCGAGCACCAGGGTGCGCAGCAGCTCCGACTTGCCGGAACCGGTGGCGCCCACGCACAGACCGTGCGGGCCCATGCCTTCCTGTGCGGCTTCCTTCAGGTCGAGCATCACGGGCCGGCCGTCGTCGCCGACACCGATGGGCACACGCAGCCGCTCGGCCTGAGAGCGCGGGCGCCAAGTGCGCTTGGTGTCGACGGTCGCCGCGTCCCCCAGGTTCATCAGGTCGGTGAACTCGAGGTTGGCGAGCAGCGGCTCGTCGTCGCTGTCGCCGCCCGACGCCATGCGCAGCGGCGCGAGCTGCCGGGCGAGCGCCTCGGCGGCCGCGTACGAGAGCACGTCCGGGGTGCCCTCGTAGACCATGCCGTGCGCCGACTCCAGGCGCAGCACCTTCGGCTGTACGACGACGGAGAGGTCGCCGCGGCCGGCCGCGAGGTCGCCGGGCACGACCTCGAGGACCGTCACCCCTTGCAGACCCTCGGGGCTGGCCAGCAGCGACGTAGGAGGCAGGGAGACACCGTCGAGGACGACCACCAGATGCGGCTGCTCGGGCACGGGGGCGCCGTCGGGGTGGAAGCGCGGCCGGCCTTCGAGGCGGCTGCCGAGCAGGTCCTCCAGCTCGGCGGGGTCGGTCGTGATCAGGCGACGGCTGCCGGCGCCGTCGGAGAGGCCCGGCACCTGGTTGTGGGGGAGCCACTTCGCCCACTCCCACTCCGGTGCGGTCTGGCGCCCGGCGGCGACCGCGACGACGAGGTCCTCGGGGGAGTGCATCGAGGCGAGGGAGGCGACGAGGGCGCGTGCGGAGCCGCGCACGGTCGTCGGCTCACCGCTCACGGACACGTGGTAGAAGGCGCGCAGCGACACCGCCATCGGCAGTTCCTCGAGCGTGCTGTGCGTGGCGAGGAAGCGCTGCATCGCGCCCGCGGTCAGCGGCTCCAGCTCGTCCACGGGGGCGGTCTGCGGCGGCACCAGGGGAGTGGCCAGCCCCTGGGGGCCCAGGCCCACCCGTACCTGCCCGAAGTCCTCGTCACCGGTGCGCCGCTCCCATACCCGGCTGCCCTCGGCGACCAGCGCCCACAGTTGCTCGGGCGAAGGGTGCAGGTAGTACTGAGCGTCGCGCTGCTTGCGGGCCGTACCCAGGGCCTCGCGCCGGGTCTGCGACAGATAGCGCAGGTAGTCGCGGCGCATGTCCGCCATCTGTCCCTGGTTGCCCTTGCGATAGCGGGCGAGCATCGCGATGCCCATCGCGATCGTGGACGCCACCATCACCATGCCCATGATCTTCATGAAGGGCTGGGCCTGGGGGTTGAAGAAGAACACGACCGAGCCGCCCATGCCGAGCATGGGCAGGATCTGCATCAGCGCGCCCTCTTGCTGCCCGCGCGGAAGCTCCGGCGGAGGCTGCAGCACCACCTCTTCCGTGGGCACCTCGGACGGCAGTGCCCGAGGTGGGCGCTTGACGACGATGTGGCTCACTCTGCACCAATTCCCTTGCCGGACCGAGCTGTTCCGTCCGCCGCCCCGTGTCAGGCGGACGTCGATCGCGGTTCGCGATCCTACTGACAACCACTGACACGGGCGGGCGGTAGGGTGCCGGTGGTACGCGTGAGCAGTTGCGAATCCGCCCGGGAAAAACGGGCAATCCGCACGGTTCGGATCGTTCGCCGCCCCCGGATTCCGGGCTGGCCGGCGCGTGTGACCGGCCCCGCGGAACGCGCGGCGCAACGTACACAGGATCTTTACAGACGGACGTGCTCGGTAACGCACCGCGCCCGTCCCCGCACGACCGAGTTTTCGGAAGAGCCTCGCAAGAGTCTTCGCAAAAGGGGGAACAGCAGGTGAGCATGACGGCCTCCGCGCCGACCGGCCGAGCCGGCGCAACGGGCACCCAGGCCCCTGCCGTGGCGAGCACCGGCCTCGGCTTCTGCCGCGTCACCATCGTGGCGCCCGACAGCCGCATCGACGTGGCGCTGCCCGACGACGTACCGGTCGCCGACCTGTACCCCGAGATCCTGCGGCTCTCCCAGCAGAGCCCGGCCGAGGGCGCCCCCGTCGGCTACCACCTCGTACGCCGTGACGGCACGGTCCTCGACAGCGCCCGCTCGTTCGCCGCGCAGCGCATCCTCGACGGCGAGCTGCTCACGCTGCGCCCGTTCTCCGAGTCGCTGCCGCCCGCGGTCTTCGACGACGTCTCCGAGGCCGTGGCCTCCGCCGTCACCAAGGACCGCACCCTGTGGAGCGGCGACCTCACGCGCGCGGCAGGCCTCGTGGCCGGCGGCGTCCTGCCCGCCCTGATCGCCTTCGTGGCCTGGAACTCCCAGATCCGCCACGACATGCACAGCCTCCAGGGCATCCTCGCCGGCGTCGCCGGTCTCCTCCTGATCACGCTGGCGTGCGTGCGCGCGCGGGTCTACGCCGACCGCGGCTCGGCGGTCGCGCTCGGCCTCGGCGCCCTGCCGAACATCGCGGTGGCGGGCTCCGGGCTGCTGCCGCTCTCCGAAGGCCAGGGCATCGGCCGCCTGCAGTTCCTGCTCGCCTGCGCGGGCGTCCTGATCGTGTCCGTCATCCTCACCTTGGTGTCCCCCGGTGGTGACGGCCCCTTCGTGGCGGTCGTCTTCGCCTCGCTGATCGGACTGCTGACCACCTTCATCGCGATCCTCACGCACCTGAAGCCCATCGAGACGGCCGCCATCTGCGCGCCCCTCTCCGTGAGTGCGCTGGCCTTCCTGCCGGGCCTGTCGATGCGTTTCGCGCGGCTGCCCATCGGCTTCGAACCGCCCAACCAGGCACGTGCGGGCTACGAGTCCGCGAGCGGCCCGGCCGACCCGCACGAGGCCGTCGACGCGGAGCGCGTCGCCGCCCAGGCCCGCCGCGGCCACGAGCTGCTCGTCGGCCTCGTCGGCGGCTGCGCGCTCGTCTCCGTAGGCGCGTCGATAGTCCTCGGCTTCTCCAGCAACGTATGGGGACAGCTGCTGGCTCTGGCCACCGGCATCGCGATGCTGATGCGCGCCCACCTGTTCCGCTACACCGCACAAGTAGGCGCCACCCTCGCGGCGGGCCTCGCGGCCCTCGTCTTCCTGGGCCTCGGTCTCGCACTGCACCCTCCGCTGGAGTACCTGCAAGAGGCCGCTCTCAAGCACGACACCACCGCGCTCGACATCCGTACGGTGTGGGTCGCCGCGGCCATCGGTGCGGCGACCGCCCTGGTCACCGCGATCGGCCTGATCACCCCGCGCCGTGGAGTCACCCCCTTCTGGGGCCGCTTCCTGGAGATCGCCGAGACGTTCGTGCTGCTCACCCTGATCCCGCTGGCCCTCGCCGTCTTCGACGTGTACGCGTCGGCGCGGGCGATGACCAGCTGAGTCGGGTCGGATCAGGACCCGGTCGGGGGCGCTCCCGGCGGCTGGTACGCTGTGTGACGGCCGCTTGTGTACGCGCCCCCACTCGATTCCCGGGGGCAGCGCCCAGCGGATCCCCGGCTCCGAGTTACGGAAGCTCTCCTGAGATGTAGACCAGGGGCGCTCGGTTGCCACGAAGAACACTACGAGGAGTACGCGTGTCGCTCGACGCCGCTACGAAGAAGCAGCTCATCTCCGAGTTCGGCCAGAAGGAGGGCGACACCGGCTCCCCCGAGGTCCAGGTCGCCATGCTCTCCCGCCGTATCTCGGACCTCACCGAGCACCTCAAGACGCACAAGCACGACCACCACTCGCGTCGTGGTCTGCTGATCCTGGTCGGCCAGCGTCGCCGCCTTCTGCAGTACCTGGCCAAGAAGGACATCCAGCGCTTCCGTGTGCTGGTCGAGCGCCTCGGCATCCGCCGCGGTGCGGCCGGCGCCCGCTAAGACGCCATGAAGGGGAGCGGTTCCCACTTTTGAGGGGGCCGCTCCCTTTGCTGTACGTGCGCACTGTCACAGACGCTTTGTAGTCTGGTGACGTACGAAGAGGAGAAGCGCACTGTCGCCGCCGCCGGTCCTCGGTAGTGGCCCCCGGAGACGCAAGAGGATCCCCGGGAGCTTCGATCGAAGACCGGCCCGCACCCAAGGCGCGCTTCTCCACCTGTCCCTCTGCCACACGGGCAGATGCGGACAAAAGACGAAACAGACGAAAGTAACGGAGAAAACGCTAGTGGAGAACGAGACCCACTACGCCGAGGCCGTCATTGACAACGGCTCCTTCGGCACCCGCACCATCCGCTTCGAGACGGGCCGTCTGGCCCGTCAGGCCGCCGGCTCCGCCGTCGCCTACCTCGACGACGACACCATGGTGCTCTCGGCCACCTCGGCCTCGAAGAACCCCAAGGACCAGCTCGACTTCTTCCCCCTCACGGTGGACGTCGAGGAGCGGCAGTACGCCGCCGGCAAGATCCCCGGCAGCTTCTTCCGCCGCGAGGGCCGTCCCTCCGAGGACGCCATCCTCACCTGCCGCCTGATCGACCGCCCGCTGCGTCCGTCCTTCAAGAAGGGCCTTCGCAACGAGATCCAGGTCGTCGCCACGATCATGGCGCTCAACCCCGACCACCTGTACGACGTCGTCGCGATCAACGCCGCGTCCGCGTCCACGCAGCTGGCCGGTCTGCCCTTCTCCGGCCCGGTCGGCGGCGTCCGCGTCGCGCTGATCAACGGCCAGTGGGTCGCGTTCCCGACGCACACCGAGCTCGAGGACGCCGTCTTCGACATGGTGGTCGCCGGTCGCGTCCTGGAGGACGGCGACGTCGCGATCATGATGGTCGAGGCCGAGGCCACCGAGAAGACCATCCAGCTGATCAAGGGTGGCGCCGAGGCGCCGACCGAGGAGGTCGTGGCCGCCGGTCTCGACGCCTCGAAGCCCTTCATCAAGGTGCTGTGCAAGGCGCAGGCCGACCTCGCCGCGAAGGCCGCGAAGCCGACCGCCGAGTTCCCGATCTTCCTGGACTACCAGGACGACGTGCTCGAGGCCCTGACCGCCGCGGTCAAGTCCGAGCTCTCCGCCGCCCTCACCATCCCGGGCAAGCAGGACCGCGAGGCCGAGCTGGACCGCGTCAAGGGCCTGGCCGCCGAGAAGCTGCTCCCGCAGTTCGAGGGCCGCGAGAAGGAAATCTCCGCCGCGTACCGCTCGCTGACCAAGTCCCTGGTCCGTGAGCGCGTCATCAAGGAGAAGAAGCGCATCGACGGCCGCGGTGTCACCGACATCCGCACCCTGGCCGCCGAGGTCGAGGCCATCCCGCGCGTGCACGGCTCCGCCCTGTTCGAGCGTGGCGAGACCCAGATCCTGGGCGTCACCACGCTGAACATGCTGCGTATGGAGCAGCAGCTGGACACCCTCTCCCCGGTGACCCGCAAGCGCTACATGCACAACTACAACTTCCCGCCGTACTCCGTCGGTGAGACCGGCCGTGTCGGCTCCCCGAAGCGCCGCGAGATCGGCCACGGCGCGCTCGCCGAGCGCGCGATCGTGCCGGTCCTGCCGACGCGCGAGGAGTTCCCCTACGCGATCCGTCAGGTCTCCGAGGCCCTCGGTTCCAACGGCTCGACGTCCATGGGCTCGGTCTGCGCCTCCACCATGTCGCTGCTGAACGCCGGTGTGCCGCTGAAGGCCCCCGTCGCCGGTATCGCCATGGGCCTGATCTCCCAGGAGATCAAGGGCGAGACGCACTACGTCGCCCTCACCGACATCCTCGGTGCCGAGGACGCCTTCGGTGACATGGACTTCAAGGTCGCCGGCACCAAGGAGTTCGTGACGGCCCTCCAGCTCGACACGAAGCTCGACGGCATCCCGGCCTCCGTCCTGGCCGCCGCCCTCAAGCAGGCCCGCGACGCCCGCCTCCACATCCTCGACGTGATGATGGAAGCGATCGACGTCCCGGACGAGATGTCCCCGAACGCCCCGCGGATCATCACCGTCAAGATCCCCGTGGACAAGATCGGTGAGGTCATCGGCCCGAAGGGCAAGATGATCAACCAGATCCAGGAGGACACCGGCGCCGACATCACGATCGAGGACGACGGCACCATCTATATCGGTGCCGCCCAGGGCTCGCAGGCCGAGGCCGCCCGCGCCACGATCAACGGCATCGCCAACCCGACCATGCCGGAGGTCGGAGAGCGCTACCTGGGCACCGTCGTGAAGACGACGACCTTCGGTGCGTTCGTCTCGCTGCTCCCGGGCAAGGACGGTCTGCTGCACATCTCGCAGATCCGCAAGCTCGCCGGTGGCAAGCGTGTGGAGAACGTCGAGGACGTTCTGGCCGTGGGCGCCAAGGTCCAGGTCGAGATCGCCGAGATCGACTCCCGCGGCAAGCTCTCCCTCATCCCCGTGGTCGAGGGCGAAGAGGGCGACGACGCGAAGGACGACACCGACAAGTGACGTCTCGTAGCACCAAGGCGACGGCCCGCACCTCCTCGGAGGCGCGGGCCGTCGCCCGTACCCAAACCCTGATCAAGGGCCGGAACGGCATCGGCACGGTCCGTAAGACGACGCTCCCGAGCGGGCTGCGCATCGTCACCGAGACCCTGCCCTCCGTCCGCTCGGCGACCTTCGGCATCTGGGCCCACGTGGGCTCCCGCGACGAGACGCCGACGCTGAACGGCGCGACGCACTACTTGGAGCACCTCCTCTTCAAGGGCACCTCCCGTAGGAGTGCCCTCGACATCTCCGCCGCGATCGACGAGGTCGGCGGCGAGATGAACGCCTTCACGGCGAAGGAGTTCACCTGCTACTACGCGCGCGTGCTCGACACCAATCTGCCGCTGGCCATAGACGTCGTCTGCGACATGCTGACCGGCTCCCTCATCGAGGAGGCGGACGTCGACGCGGAGCGCGGCGTGATCCTCGAAGAGATCGCGATGACCGAGGACGACGCGGGCGACTGCGTGCACGACCTGTTCTCGCACACGATGCTCGGCGACACGCCCCTCGGCCGCCCCGTCCTCGGCACGGTCGACACGATCAACGCCCTGGACCGCGGTCAGATCAGCCGCTTCTACAAGAAGCACTACGACCCGACCCACCTGGTCGTCGCCGCCGCCGGCAACGTCGATCACGACAAGGTCGTACGCCAGGTCCGCGCGGCCTTCGAGAGGGCGGGCGCGCTGAGCGGTCCGGCCGCGGCTCCCATCGGCCCGCGCGCGGGCCGCAAGACGCTGCGCACGGCCGGCCGCATGGAGGTCATCGACCGCAAGACCGAGCAGGCACACGTCATCCTCGGCATGCCGGGCCTGGCCCGCACCGACGAGCGCCGCTGGGCCATGGGCGTGCTCAACACGGCGCTGGGCGGCGGCATGTCGTCCCGCCTCTTCCAGGAAGTCCGCGAGAAGCGCGGGCTTGCGTACAGCGTGTACTCGTACACCTCGGGCTTCGCGGACTGCGGCCTCTTCGGCGTGTACGCGGGCTGCCGCCCCAGCCAGGTGCACGACGTCCTGAAGATCTGCCGGGACGAGCTCGACCAGGTCGCGCAGGACGGTCTCAGCGACGACGAGATCCGCCGTGCCATCGGCCAGCTCGCCGGTTCCACGGTCCTCGGCCTGGAGGACACGGGCGCGCTGATGAACCGCATCGGCAAGAGCGAGCTGTGCTGGGGCGAGCAGATGTCGGTCGACGACATGCTGGCGCGCATCGCCGCCGTGACCCCGGACGAGGTGCGCGAGGTCGCACGCGACATCCTGGGACAGCGCCCGTCCCTGTCGGTCATCGGCCCGCTCAAGGACAAGCAGGCCGCGCGCCTGCACGAAGTGGTCGCGTAACAGCCCACCTACGTAAGGATCAGGGAAGACATGAGCAAGCTGCGCGTGGCGGTCCTCGGAGCCGGGGGCCGCATCGGCTCCGAGGCCGTACGGGCCGTAGAGGCCGCCGAGGACATGGAGCTGGTCGCGGCCCTCGGTCGCGGCGACAAGCTGGACGCCCTCGTCGAGTCGGGCGCCCAGGTCGCGGTCGAACTGACCACGCCCGACTCGGTGCTGGAGAACCTGGAGTTCTGTGTACGGCACGGAATTCACGGGGTCGTCGGCACGACGGGCTGGACCGAGGACCGCCTCGCGCAGCTCCAGCAGTGGCTGGCGGCCTCCCCGGGGACGGGCGTGCTCATCGCTCCGAACTTCTCGATCGGCGCGGTCCTGACCATGAAGTTCGCCGAGGTGGCGGCCCCGTACTTCGAGTCCGTCGAAGTCATCGAACTGCACCACCCGAAGAAGGTCGACGCCCCTTCCGGCACGGCTTCCCGCACGGCTCAACTGATCGCCGCGGCACGGGAGAAGGCGGGCAGCGCCCCGCAGCCCGACGCGACGACCACAGCGCTCGACGGAGCCCGTGGCGCGGACGTCGACGGCGTCCCGGTCCACTCGGTGCGGCTGCGTGGCCTCCTGGCCCACCAGGAGGTCCTCCTGGGCGGCGAGGGCGAGACGCTGACCATCCGCCACGACTCGCTGCACCACAGCAGCTTCATGCCGGGCATCCTGCTGGGCGCCCGCAAGGTCGTGACGGCTCCGGGTCTCACCTTCGGCCTGGAACACTTCCTCGACCTGAACGGCTGAACTGCAGCGATGCGCGCGAAAATCACCTACGCCGTCACGGCCGCCGTCCTGGTCGTCTACTTCGTCCTGGCCGGCGACCGCGGCGTCATGCTCCTCCAGCAGGGCACGTTGCTGACGGTCACCTTCGGCCTGGCCGTACTGATCCTTCCCGTGATCGGCGTGTGGTTCCTGTGGGCGAACACCCAGTTCGTCCGCAAGGCCAACCGCCTCGCCGGGCTCCTGGAGGCGGAGGGCGGCCTGCCCGTCGACGAACTGCGTCGCGACCAGTACGGCCGCATCGACCGCGACTCCGCCGACGAGGTCTTCGGCCGGCGCAAGGCCGAGACCGAGGACGCCCCGGGCGACTGGCGCTGCTGGTTCCGGCTGGCCGTCGCCTACAAGGACGCACGTGACACCCCGCGCGCGCGGAAGGCGATGCAGCGCGCGATCGCTCTCCAAGAGGGGCGCTCTGTAAGCGCCTGACACATGTGAAGGGGCCCGCACCGTCAGGACGACGGTGCGGGCCCCTTCACATGCCCGTGCGGCTCAGCGCTGGGGCCGGTACTCCTCGGTCCAGACCTCGATGCTGTCCGCGGCTCGGTCGAACGCCGTAGTCCGGCCGAGGAAGTCTCCGTTGGCGCTGGTGAGCAGCGCCGTCTGTTCCCCCCGCCGGTCCTTGCGTACGAGGACCAGCGCCTGCCCCTGCACGGTGCGCGGCAGCCCGAGCCAGCGCACCGGCTGCTGCACCGTGCGCGTGGCGACCACCGTGTCCCACGGGGCGGTCAGCGTCTTGAAGAAAGAGACCTGGCGCAGACCGCGGGCGCTCACCCACGCCCCCATGCGCAACAGGCGCAGCGCGGCCGCGATGATCAGCACGGCGAGCACGCCGCACACACTGGCGGCCGTGGTGTCTCCCGCGACCGCGATGATCACCGCGGCGAACAGCACGTACGACGCCAGGAGCAGCATCAGCGCGGCCGCCCCGACCCGGTACGGGCCCGGGCGGTAGGGGCGGCGCCACTGGTCGCGGTCGTCGAAGGGCAGCGCAGTGTCCGCGGCCTCGTCGAAAGCACGGTCGGCCGTCAGGAAGGGCAGGGGCACGGCGGGTCCTCACTCGATCCACACTGGATGGGGGCTGTGCCCGGTGAGGCTACCCAGGCACGCTCCGGCCTTCCACCTCAGGGGGTCCGGACGAGTGCGACGGATCAACGCCCGTCGGAGGCTTCCGACTGCTGAGTGTGCCGGGTGGACTGATCGGCCGACAGCGCGGGCATCCCGAACAACAGGGAGCCCACGAGCCCGGCCACGACGGTCAGGCCCACCAACGTGCGACCGGCGATCTGCCCCGCGGAGGGACGCGTGCGCTCGGGCGGTGTGACGTTACTGCGGAACTTGTCGGCTTCGGCGATGAAGGCGAACGGTACGGGCTCGCGCCGACGAAACATGGGCGGTGCTTCTCCTCAAGGGGTTCGAACGAAGTGTGTTCATCTACACAGACGAGCGAACGCCCCAAATGGTGCCCACTTTCGCCAAATTCACAGAAGTTCGCTCTCGTTCGCCGGAGATCGTCGCGAGAAGCGAGCGAATGACCCGTTGTCGGTGGCGGCCCGTAGAGTGGGCGCCGCCCGAGCGAAGTGATGGAAGGACCCCCCGAGCCGTGACCGAAACACCTGCTGAAGACCGCAAGCCGACGTTCCGAGGCGATGTCACCGTCGAGTTGGTGAAGCACACCGCGAGCGACTCGGACGTGCTGTTCGCGGCCCGTGTCTCCACAGTGGGCGAGCAGTCTTTGGACGAGCAGTCGAAGGACCCCGAGCGCTCCAAGGGCCTCATCAACTACCTGATGCGGGACCGGCACGGCAGCCCCTTCGAGCACAACTCGATGACGTTCTTCATCAGTGCCCCGATCTTCGTCTTCCGCGAGTTCATGCGGCACCGGGTGGGCTGGTCGTACAACGAGGAGTCGGGCCGGTACAGGGAGCTCCAGTCGGTCTTCTACGTCCCTGACGCCGACCGCAAGCTCGTGCAGGAGGGCCGCCCGGGCAAGTACCGGTTCGTCGAGGGCACACAGGCGCAGCAGGAGCTGACGGGCCGCGCCATGGAGGCCTCCTACCTTCAGGCGTACGAGGCGTACCAGGAGATGCTGGCCGCGGGCGTGGCCCGCGAGGTGGCGCGCGCGGTGCTCCCCGTCGGCCTGTACTCGTCGATGTACGCGACGTGCAACGCGCGCTCGCTGATGCACTTCCTCGGTCTGCGCACCCAGCACGAGCTGGCCAAGGTCCCGTCCTTCCCGCAGCGGGAGATCGAGATGGTCGGCGAAAAAATGGAGGCGGAGTGGGCCAAGCTCATGCCGCTGACGTACGCGGCGTTCAATGCCAACGGGCGCGTCGCTCCGTAGCCCTGGACCTGGGCGCCCCTTGATCACTGTGGTGAGGTGACGGCACAGATGTGCGGATGGGTCGGCGAAGTGTCCGGATTGCGGCATTTCGGAAAGTCCGTCTAGCCTGGTCGAACGGACCCGGTACTGCTTGAACCCCCGAGCAGGCAGTGCCGGGCTCCACCTTTGTCGTGACTTGTCGCATCCCCCGAGGGGGGACCCGGTACTGAGCAGCGAGTAGCGTGTTACCCATGGCTCCGACCTCCACTCCGCAGACCCCCTTCGGGAGGGTCCTCACCGCCATGGTCACGCCCCTGACGGCGGACGGCGCACTCGACCTCGACGGCGCGCAGCGGCTCGCCGCCCACCTGGTGGACGCAGGCAACGACGGCCTTGTCGTCAACGGCACCACGGGCGAGTCCCCGACCACCAGTAACGCGGAGAAAGCGGATCTCGTACGAGCCGTCGTGGAGGCGGTCGGCGACCGGGCCCACGTCGTCGCCGGCGTCGGCACGAACGACACGCTTCACAGCATCGAGCTCGCCCGCACCGCCCAGCAGGCCGGCGCGCACGGCCTGCTCACGGTCACGCCGTACTACAACAAGCCCCCGCAGGAGGGCCTGCTCCGCCACTTCACGGCGATCGCGGACGCGACCGAACTCCCCGTGATGCTCTACGACATCCCGGGCCGCAGCGGCGTACCGATCAACACGGACACGATCGTCCGGCTCGCCGAGCACCCGCGCATCGTCGCCAACAAGGACGCCAAGGGCGACCTCGGCCGCGCCAGCTGGGCCATAGCCCGCTCCGGCCTGGCCTGGTACTCCGGCGACGACATGCTCAATCTGCCGCTGCTCTCGGTCGGCGCGTGCGGCTTCGTCTCGGTCGTCGGCCATGTGGTCGCGCCCGAACTGCGCGCGATGCTCGACTCCTACCTGTCGGGCGACGTGCACAAGGCCACGGAGATCCACCAGAAGCTGCTCCCCGTCTTCACCGGCATGTTCCGCACGCAGGGCGTCATCACGACAAAGGCCGCCCTGACTCTGCAGAACCTGCCGGCCGGACCGCTCCGCCTGCCCCTCGTCGAGCTCACCGCCGGCGAGACAGCGCAGCTCAAGGTCGACCTTGCCGCTGGCGGGGTACAGCTCTGATCACAGACTTCGCAAAGCTTCACAACTGAATCAACAGAACACGAGCAACACCGAAGAACCATCGACAACTGCTACTGCACGAACGTCACGCGCGCCACGTGCCTACAGGTACGTGGCGCGCGTGCTTAAGGGAGAGTCTTTTGAGTCATCCGCATCCTGAACTCGGCGCCCCGCCGAAGCTCCCGAAGCGCGGCCTGCGCGTCACGCCGCTCGGCGGCCTCGGTGAGATCGGGCGCAACATGACCGCCTTCGAGTACGAGGGCCGTCTGCTGATCGTCGACTGCGGAGTGCTCTTCCCCGAGGAGGAGCAGCCCGGAATCGACCTGATCCTGCCGGACTTCACGTCCATCAGGGACCGCCTCGACGACGTCGAGGGCATCGTCCTGACGCACGGCCACGAGGACCACATCGGCGCTGTCCCCTACCTTCTCCGCGAGAAGCCGGACATCCCGCTCATCGGCTCCAAGCTGACTCTCGCCCTGATCGAGGCGAAGCTCCAGGAGCACCGCATCCGCCCGTACACGCTCGAGGTCTCCGAGGGCGACCGCGAGCGGCTCGGCCCCTTCGACTGCGAGTTCATCGCGGTCAACCACTCCATCCCGGACGCGCTGGCCGTCGCCATCCGCACCCCGGCCGGCATGGTGGTACACACGGGCGACTTCAAGATGGATCAGCTGCCGCTGGACCGTCGCCTGACGGACCTGCCGACCTTCGCGCGGCTCGGCGAGGAAGGCATCGACCTTCTCCTCACCGACTCGACCAACGCCGAGGTCCCGGGTTTCGTCCCGCCGGAGCGCGACATCTCGAACGTGGTCCGGGGTGTCTTCGCCGGCGCTCAGAAGCGGATCATCGTCGCGTCGTTCGCCAGCCATGTGCACCGCATCCAGCAGATCCTGGACGCCGCGCACGAGTACGGCCGCCGGGTCGCCTTCGTGGGCCGCTCAATGGTCCGCAACATGGGCATCGCTCGTGACCTCGGCTACCTGAAGGTTCCGCCGGGCCTGGTCGTGGACGTCAAGACGCTCGACGATCTTCCGGACAGCCAGATCGTCCTGGTCTGCACGGGCTCCCAGGGGGAGCCGATGGCGGCTCTGTCCCGGATGGCCAACCGCGACCACCAGATCCGCATCGTCTCCGGCGACACGGTGATCCTGGCGTCGTCGCTGATCCCCGGCAACGAGAACGCGGTCTACCGCGTCATCAACGGCCTGACCCGCTGGGGCGCCAACGTCGTCCACAAGGGCAACGCCAAGGTGCACGTCTCGGGCCACGCGTCCGCGGGCGAGCTCCTGTACTTCTACAACATCTGCAAGCCCAAGAACCTGATGCCGGTCCACGGCGAATGGCGCCACCTGCGCGCCAACGCCGAGCTCGGCGCCCTCACCGGCGTCCCGCACGACCGCATCGTGATCGCCGAGGACGGCGTCGTCGTCGACCTCGTCGAGGGCAAGGCGAAGATCGTGGGCAAGGTCCAGGCCGGATACGTCTACGTGGACGGCCTCTCCGTCGGCGATGTCCGCGAGCCCGCGCTCAAGGACCGCAGGATCCTCGGGGACGAGGGCATCATCTCGGTCTTCGTGGTGGTGGACTCCAGTACCGGCAAGATCACCAGCGGCCCGAACATCCAGGCGCGCGGCTCCGGTATCGAGGACTCGGCGTTCACCGCCGTCGTCCCGAGGATTCAGGAAGTCCTGGAGAAGTCGGCCCAGGACGGCGTCGTCGAACCCCACCAGCTGCAGCAGCTCATCCGCCGCACGCTGGGCAAGTGGGTGTCGGACACCTACCGCCGGCGCCCGATGATCCTCCCGGTCGTCGTCGAGGTCTGAGGCCGCGGCCGCAGTACTCAGGAGCGGGGCGGCACGATTTGCATCGTGGCGCCCCGCTCCAGTAGGTTTACGGCTCCGCCCGAGGGGGAACCCCGCGCACTCGCCGTGCTCGGACACGTTCCCAAGAGGGTCGGAAATTCCGACTCAGGATCTCTGATAAAGTCGGAGTCGCCGGAAAGGAAAACGCGAAAGCGGGATTCCTGGAAAGCGGAGCAAAATCCCGAGGAAATCGGATCGGAAAGATCTGATAG
>NZ_JBFAKV010000043.1:22742-30765 GCF_040655895.1 Streptomyces sp. NPDC050264 | reverse complement strand
CGGCGACCGCGACGACATCACCCTGGACGAACTCGACGGCCTCACCGTCACCTCCGCCCACTGGTGGTTCAACGTCCGCCCCTCCAACACCGAGCCGTTGTTGCGGCTCAATGTGGAGGCGCGGGACGAGGAGATGATGCGGGCCGTGCGGGACGAGGTGTTGACGACGGTACGCGGCTGAGGCAGTGCGGCGGCCGCATCAGCTGAGTCCTCTGCTCGATCCCCGTACCACCAACTCCGGCCGCAGCACGACGTGTTGATGCCGGTGCTCGGCGGCGCGCTCGCCCGTCTCCTGGAGCAGCAGCTCCGCCGCGATGGCGCCGAGGGTGAGCGCCGGCTGGCGCACCGAGGTGAGCGGGACCGTGGCGGCCGCCGCGAACTCGATGTCGTCGTAGCCGACGATGGACATGTCGTCGGGGACCTTGACCCCCGCCGCGT
This sequence comes from Streptomyces sp. NPDC050264, assembly GCF_040655895.1. NCBI lineage: Bacteria > Bacillati > Actinomycetota > Actinomycetes > Kitasatosporales > Streptomycetaceae > Streptomyces > Streptomyces sp. NPDC050264. Next base: position 30,327 of record NZ_JBFAKV010000043.1, on the reverse strand, counting down.
ACAGGGACTGCAGGACGCCGAGCGCGAGCAGGTCGTTGGCACAGAAGACCGCTGTGGGGCGCTGCGCCAGGCCGAGGAGGCGGGCGCCCGCGTCACGCCCGGCGGCCACGTCGAGCCGCTCCGTGGGCAGTTCGCGCAAGGTCTCCCCGGGCAGGCCCGCCTCGGCGAGTGCCTTCAGGGCGCCCTCGCGGCGGTCCTGCACCTGTTTGAGGTGGGCCGGGCCGCTGACGTAGGCGAGGGAGCGGTGGCCCCCGGCGATGAGGTGGCGGATGGCGAGCGCGCCGCCCGACACGTCGTCGACGGAGACCGAACACCCCTCCTCGTCCCCGGCGACCCGGTCCACGACGACGTACGGGATGCCGTGGCGACGGAAGTCGCGCAGGGTCGCGCCGCTCGGGTCGGCCGGGGTGATCAGGGCGCCGCGCACCCGTTGTTCGGCGAAGAGCGAGAGGTACTCGGCCTCCTCCGACGGGTTCTGGGCGCTGTTGCACACCATGACGCCGAGCCCCGCGTCGCGGGCGGCGCGCTCGGCGCCGCGCGCGACGTCCACGAAGAACGGGTTGCCCATGTCGAGGACGAGCAGCGCCATGATGCGGCTGTGCCCGGCCCGCAACTGACGGGCGTACTCGCTGCGTACGTAGCCGAGCCGTGCGATGACCTGCTGGACGTGGCGCCGGGTCGGTTCGGAGACGCGGTGGGGCTGGTTGAGGACGTTGGAGACGGTGCCCACGGAGACTCCCGCTTCGTGGGCCACGTCCTTGATGCCGACCGACGCGCGCTCACGCAAGGTGGAAGACCTCGGTGAGCGGACGCATCGCGGCGTCCGGGGCCTGCCCGTCCAACTCCTCGAAGAACGCGCCCATTTCCGCCTGCCACCGGGCGTTCACGTCGGTGGCGTCCATGGCGGCGCGGGCCTTGTCGAAGTCCTCCGTCTCCAGGTAGCCGACGAGCAGGCCGTCGTCCCTCAGGAAGAGGGAGTAGTTGTGCCAGCCGGTGGCGGTCAGTGCCTCCCGCATCTCCTGCCACACGTCCTCGTGGCGGGCGCGGTACTCGTCGATCCGGTCGGCCTTGACCTTGAGCAGAAAACAGACGCGCTGCATCGACACTCCTTTAGAACTTGAACTGGTCGATGTTGTTCTTGTCGAAGACGGTCGGCTTGCCGAGGGAGACGACACCGTCCTTGCCGATGGTGAACTCGCCCAGGTCGCCGGCCTTGTACTGCTCGCCTTCCTTGCCGGTGATCTGGCCGGACTCCAGGGCGACGGCGGTGTGCGCGGCGAGCGCGCCCAGCTTCGCCGGGTCCCACAGCTCGAACGCGTCGACGGTGCCGTTCTTGACGTAGGCGCGCATGTCGTTCGGGGTGCCGAGTCCGGTCAGCTTGACCTTGCCCTTGTACTTCGAGCCGGACAGGTACTGGGCGGCGGCCTTGATGCCGACGGTGGTCGGGGAGATGATCCCCTTCAGCTTCGGGTGCTCCTGGAGGAGCCCCTGGGTCTGCTGGAACGACTTCTGGGCGTCGTCGTCCCCGTAGGCGGTCGTGACGAGCTTGATGTCCTTGTACTCGGGCTTCTTCAGCTCGTCCTTCATGTAATCGATCCACGTGTTCTGGTTGGTGGCCGTCTGGGCCGCCGAGAGGATCGCGATCTCGCCCTTGTTGCCGATCTGCTTGGCCATCTGCTGCACCTGGGTGCGGCCGAGGTCCTCGGCGCTGGCCTGCGAGACGAAGACGTTGCGGCAGTCGGCCTTGGTGTCGGAGTCGTACGTGACGACGCTGACGCCGTTCTTCATGGCCTGCTTGAGTGCCGTGCACAGGGCGCCCGGGTCCTGCGCGGACACGGCGATGGCGTCGGCCTGCTGCTGGGTGAGGGTGTTGACGTAGGAGACCTGACCGGAGGTGTCGGTGCCGCTGCTGGTGCCGACCTCCTTGTACGTCGAGCCGAGCTCCTGGACCGCCTTCTTGCCGCCGTTGTCGGAGGTGGTGAAGTACGGGTTGTTGACCTGCTTGGGCAGGAAGGCGACCGTGAGGCCCTTCTTGGTGGCCGCGTTCGGGTCGGCCTTGCCGGCGGCGTTGGACTTGGCCGCGCCCTTGTCGGCGTCGTCCTTGGTGGTGCCACCGCAGGCGGTGGCGCCGAGGACGAGGGCCGTGGTGACGGCGAGCGCGGCGGAGAGCCGGCGGGTTCTGGCGGTGACGGTCCGGGACATGGCGGTTCCTTACGGGTGGTGGGCTGTACGGAGCTGAGGGCGCGGGCGTGTTACGAGGTGGCCGGTGCCGGGGGCGGGGCCGCGGTTGTTCTGCGCCGGGCCCTGGCCTGGGCGATCTGGCGGCCGACGCGGGGGGCGAGCACGGAGATCACCAGGAGGACGCCGGTGACGACGATCTGGGACTGCGCGGAGACGTTCAGCAGGCTCATCACGTTCTGCAGCGAGCCGAGCAGGAAGACGCCCGCGATCGCGCCGCCGAGGGTGCCCTTGCCGCCGTCGAAGTCGATGCCGCCGAGCAGCACCGCCGCGATGACGGAGAGTTCGAGGCCGGTGGCGTTGTCGTAGCGGGCGCTGGCGTAGTGCAGCGCCCAGAACACTCCGGTGAGCGCGGACAGCACGCCCGTCGTCACGAACATGGACAGCTTGAGCCGCTTGACGCGGACGCCGGAGAACCGGGCCGCCTCCTCGCTGGCGCCGATCGCGAAGAGCGAGCGCCCCACGCGGGTGGCGTGCAGGACGACGACGGCAACGGCGAGAAGCACGATGAACGGGAGCGCCGCCCGCGGCAGGAACGTCTCGCCGAAGCGGCCCGCGCCGAAGTCCAGGTACTGCGTGGGGAAGTCGGTGACCGAGTCGGAGCCGAGGACGATCTGGGCGATGCCCCGGTAGGCGGCCATCGTGCCGATGGTGACGGCGAGGGAGGGCAGACCGAGGCGGGTTACGAGCAGGCCGTTGACGAGGCCGCAGACGACGCCGAGCAGCAGGCACAGCGGGATGATCGTTTCGATCGCCATGCCGTTGTTCCACAGGGCGCCCATGACGGCGCCGGACAGACCGGCCGTCGAGCCGACCGACAGGTCGACCTCGCCGGAGATGACGAGCATCGTCATCGGCAGCGCGATCAGGGCGATCGGGAGCGTGTTGCCGATCAGGAACGAGATGTTGAGCGCGTTGCCGAAGTTGTCGACGAACGAGAACGAGCAGAGCAGCAGCACGATCAGCAGCGCGCCGACGGCGGTGTCCCAGCGCACGGCGTTCTTCAAGGTGTCAGGCATGGCGGGCGCTCCTCATCTGTGCGGCCTGCTTGCGCAGCACGGCGGCGACCCGCAGGGCCAGGATCCGGTCGACGGCGATGGCGAGCAGCAGCAGGACGCCGTTGATGGCGGTGACCCAGACGGAGCTGACGCCGATGGCCGGCAGGACGCTGTTGATGGAGGTCAGCAGCAGCGCGCCGAGGGCCGCGCCGTAGACGGTGCCGGAGCCGCCGGTGAAGGCGACGCCGCCGACCACGACGGCGCTGACGACGGTGAGTTCGTAGCCGTTGCCGGTGGCGGAGTCGACGTTGCCGAAGCGGGCCAGGTAGAGGGCGCCGGCGAGTCCGGCGAGGGCGCCGCACAGGACGTAGGCGGTCATGATGCGCTTGCGGACCGGGACACCGGCGAGGGTGGCGGCCTCGGGGCTGGAGCCGAGCGCGTACATGTCGCGGCCGCTGCGGTAGCTGCGCAGGTAGTAGCCGACACAGAGCAGGACGGCGACGGCGAGGAGCGCCAGGTAGGGCACGACCCACAGGCCGTCGTGGCCGAAGTCGACGAAGGAGTCGGGCAGGTCGGCGGCGACGATCTGCTGCGAGCCGACCCAGATGGAGTCGATGCCGCGCACCACGTACAGGGTGCCGAGGGTGACGACGAGGGCGGGGACCTTGCCGAGGCTGACGAGCGCCCCGTTCAGGACGCCGAAGACGGCGCCGATCGCGACGGCGTAGAGCACGGCGATCAGTGAACTTCCGCCGCCATGGAGGTAGTCGCCGGCGGCGAAGGCGGAGATACCAAGAACGGAGCCGACGGACAGGTCGACGTTGCGGGTGATGACGACGACGGCCTGGCCGGTGGCGACGAGGACGAGGATGGTGGCGTTGAGGAGGAGGTCCTTGACGCCCTGCTCGGACAGGAACTCGCTGTTGGAGACCTGGGTGGCGAGCAGCATCACGAGGAGCACGCCGGCGACGGCCAGTTCGCGGGCCTTGAAGACCTTGTCGATCAGGCGGCGGCCCGCGGTGGGCTCCGGTGCGGTGTCCTCCCGCACAGGCTGAGTGGTAACGGTCATGATCCAGCCACCTCTACGTGCCTCAGGGGCGCGAGCGACCACATGTGTGGCGTAGTCGCCGACGAACGGGCAACAAACAAGGGTGAGTTCGCGGGCATCAGGCGGCCCTCCCCGTCGCCGCGGCCATCACGGACTCCTCGTTCGCCTCGGCGCGGGAGAGCTCCGCGGTGAGGCGTCCTTCGTGCATGACGAGTACGCGGTCGGCCATGCCGAGGATCTCCGGCAGGTCGGAGGAGATCATCAGGACGGCGACGCCCTCGGCGGCGAGCGAGGACAGCAGCCGGTGCACCTCGGCCTTGGTGCCGACGTCGATGCCGCGGGTCGGCTCGTCGACGATGAGTACCTGCGGCCCGGTGGCGAGCCACTTGGCGAGGACGACCTTCTGCTGGTTGCCGCCGGAGAGGGTGCCGACGACGTCGGCGAGGCGCGCGTACTTCACCTGGAGCTTGACGGACCAGTCGAGGGAGCGGCTGCGCTCGGCCTTGCGGTTCATGAGTCCGGCGCGGCTGGTGTCGGCGAAGCCGGTCAGGCCGATGTTGCGCTCGATGGACATGTCCATCACCAGGCCCTGGGCGCGGCGGTCCTCGGGGACGAGCGCGAGGCCCGCGTGCATCGCGAGGCTCGGGGCGCCGGGCTTGAGCTTCTGCCCGAGCACCTCCACGTCACCGCCGTCGAAGCGGTCGACGCCGAACACGGCGCGGGCCACCTCGCTGCGGCCGGCCCCCACCAGGCCCGCGAGGCCGACGATCTCGCCGCGCCGCACCTCGAAGGAGACGTCGGTGAAGACGCCCTCGCGGGTCAGCCGGCGGACGCTGAGCGCCACCTCGCCGATCTCGGTGTCCTGCTTGGGGTAGAGCTCGTCGAGGTCGCGGCCGACCATGCGGCGTACGAGGTCGTCCTCGGTGAGGCCATCAAGGGGCTCGCTGGCCACCCAGGCGCCGTCGCGCAGCGTCGTGACGCGCTGGCAGAGCCCGAAGATCTCTTCGAGGCGGTGCGAGATGAACAGCACGGCGGCGCCCTGTTCGCGCAGGGTCCGCACGACGCCGAAGAGGCGGGCGACCTCGCTGCCGGTGAGCGCGGCGGTCGGCTCGTCCATGATCAGGACCCGGGCGTCGAACGAGAGGGCCTTGGCTATCTCCACGAGCTGCTGGTCGGCGATGGACAGGCCGCGCGCGGGCTGGTCCGGGTCGAGCGCGACACCGAGCCGCTTGAACAGCCCGGCCGTGGCCTCCTTGACCGCGCGGTGGTCGACGCGGCCGAGCGAGCGGCGCGGCTGGCGGCCCATGAAGATGTTCTCGGCGATCGACAGGTCGGGGAAGAGCGTGGGCTCCTGGTAGATGACGGCGACGCCGGCGTCCCGGGCGTCGGCGGGGCCGTGGAACTCCACCGGGGCGCCGTCGAGCAGGACCGTGCCGGTGTCGGGCCTGTGCACCCCGGCGAGGGCCTTGATCAGGGTCGACTTGCCGGCGCCGTTCTCACCGGCGAGGGCGTGCGCCTCTCCCGCGTACAGGCGCAGACTGACGTCGCGCAGGGCGCGCACGGCACCGAAGGACTTGCTCACCCCCTCCAGCGCGAGCACCGGAGTGGTCTCCGGTTCAGGATGCGTCATTGCATGTCTCCGTGAGTGTGCATGGGTGGGCCGGGCCGTGCCGAGCGCACGGGAGTGGCCGCGGGCGCCGGGTGGATCACCGGCGTGAAATGTTTCAGTGAAGTTGCCCGGAAGCTAGCTCCGTCCCTCCGGAGAGGTCAAGGGGCCGGAGTGGACCCGATTCGCCGAGCTGCGGCGAATTGCCCCCTTCGCCCACCCCCGCCCACTCGTGAACTGCGAGGAAAAAGCGGTGAAGACCGCGCGGGAACCATGAACAGCACGATTGCGTAACGCACTTGACCTCGCGCCGGACCCGGCCCGCCCCCTTGACTGCCGGATCGCCCGGGGTTAACTTCCCCAGCGAAGTGAATCGATTCACGCACTCAGAGGTGGACATGCCTGACATCGCTGCCGTCAAGGCCGCACTCGCCGATCAGCGGATCGAGACGCCGTCCTGGGGTTACGGCAACTCCGGCACCCGGTTCAAGGTGTACGCCCAGGCCGGCGTGCCCCGCACGCCCCAGGAGAAGCTCGAAGACGCGGCGAAGGTGCACGAGTTCACCGGTGTCGCGCCCAAGGTGGCGCTGCACATCCCGTGGGACACCGTCGACGACTACGCGGCGCTCGCCGCCTACGCGAAGGAGCGCGGTGTCGAACTCGGCACCGTCAACTCCAACACCTTCCAGGACGACGACTACAAGCTCGGCAGCGTCTGTCACCCGGACCCCAAGGTGCGCCGCAAGGCCGTCGGCCACCTCCTGGAATGCGTCGACATCATGGACGCGACCGGGTCGAAGGACCTGAAGCTGTGGCTCGCCGACGGCACCAACTATCCCGGCCAGGACGACATCGTGGCCCGCCAGGACCGCCTCGCCGAGTCCCTCGCGGCGGTGTACGAGCGGCTCGGCGACGACCAGCGCCTGCTCCTCGAATACAAGCTCTTCGAGCCCGCCTTCTACACGACGGACGTGCCGGACTGGGGCACCTCGTACGTGCAGTGCCTCAAGCTCGGCGAACGCGCCCAGGTCGTGGTGGACACCGGGCACCACGCGCCGGGCACCAACATCGAGTTCATCGTGGCGCTGCTGCTGCGCGAGGGAAAGCTCGGCGGCTTCGACTTCAACTCCCGCTTCTACGCGGACGACGACCTGATGGTGGGCTCCGCCGACCCGTTCCAGCTGTTCCGCATCCTGCACGAGGTCGCCAAGAACGGCGGCTTCGACGCGGAGACGAACGTGGCGTTCATGCTCGACCAGTGCCACAACATCGAGGCGAAGATCCCCGCGGTCATCCGCTCCGTGATGAACGTGCAGGAGGCCACCGCCAAGGCCCTCCTCGTCGACCGCGACGCCCTGACGGCGGCCCAGCGCGAGGGCGACGTCCTCACCGCCAACGCCGTGCTCATGGACGCCTACAACACCGACGTGCGCCCGCTGCTGCGCGAACTGCGCGAGGAACAGGGCCTCGCCCCTGACCCCGTCGCCGCGTACCACGCCAGCGGGTGGCAGGAGCGGATCGTGGCCGAGCGGGTGGGCGGCGAGCAGGCCGGCTGGGGGGCGTGACGCCTCCTCGTGTCGGCGGCGGAGGGTGACCGTGTCTTTCTTGCCGCCCGCGCTCGGGGGGCGTGACCGCAGCCCCTTCCCGCCCGCGGCGGGGAGTGTGACCGGGTCACTCCTGCCGACCGCGGCGGGC
>NZ_JBFAKV010000043.1:22414-22644 GCF_040655895.1 Streptomyces sp. NPDC050264 | reverse complement strand
GGAGTGTGACCGCATCTCTCCTGCCGACCGCGGCGGGGAGTGTGACCGCATCTCTCCTGCCGACCGCGGCGGGGAGTGTGACCGCATCTCTCTTACCGCCCGCGGCGGGAGGACGTGCCGACACACTCCCGCCGGCCACGGCCGGGGGCGTGACCGCAGCACCTCCCGCCCACGGTGGAGGGTCTGACCGGGTCACTCCTGCCGACCGCGGCTGGGGGTGTGACCGCGTC
>NZ_JBFAKV010000043.1:0-22318 GCF_040655895.1 Streptomyces sp. NPDC050264 | reverse complement strand
GTACACTCCTGCCGACCGCGGCTGGGGGTGTGACCGGGTCACTCCTGCCGACCGCGGCTGGGGGTGTGACCGGGTCACTCCTGCCGACCGCGGCGGGGAGTGTGACCGCGTCACTCCTACCGCCCGCGGCTGGAGGACGTGCCGACACACTCCTGCCCGCCACGGCCAGGGGCGTGACCACAGCACCTCTCCGCCCACGGTCAGGGGCGTCACCGCAGCCCCCTGCGACCGAGGGCGCGTGGCCGTGTCGTTCTCCCGCCCGCGACTGGGCGTGACCGCGTCACTCCCGCCGCCCGCGACCGGGCGGCGCGTCACTCACTCCTGCCGACCACGGCCAGGAACGTCACCGCTTCACCGCCCCGCCCGCAGCTGAAGACGAGCCCGCACCCTCTTCCCGCCCGCTCCACCCGCTCACCCCACTCTCGAAGGAACCCGCAATGGCCTCCGCCACCCCTCCCGAAGTCGCCGCGCTCCTGGAGCGCTCGAACCGCCTGGGCGCCGACCCCCGCAACACCAACTACGCCGGCGGCAACACCTCCGCCAAGGGCACCGACACGGACCCGGTGACGGGTACGGACGTCGAGTTGATGTGGGTCAAGGGGTCCGGCGGCGACCTGGGCACCCTCACCGCGGGCGGCCTCGCCGCGCTGCGCCTGGACCGCCTGCGGGCGCTCACCGACGTGTACCCGGGGGTGGAGCGCGAGGACGAGATGGTCGCCGCGTTCGATTACTGCCTGCACGGCAAGGGCGGCGCCGCGCCGTCCATCGACACCGCCATGCACGGCCTGGTGGACGCCGCCCACGTCGACCACCTGCACCCCGACTCCGGCATCGCCCTGGCCTGCGCCGCCGACGGTGAGAAGCTGACCGCCGAGTGCTTCGGCGAGAAGGTGGCCTGGGTGCCGTGGCGGCGCCCCGGCTTCCAGCTCGGCCTGGACATCGCGGCCCTCAAGGCCGCGCACCCCGAGGCGATCGGCTGCATCCTCGGCGGACACGGGATCACCGCGTGGGGCGACACCGCCGAGGAGTGCGAGGCGAACTCGCTGTTCATCATCCGCACCGCGGAGACGTTCCTCGCCGAGCGCGGCAAGCCCGAGCCGTTCGGTCCGGTCATCGAGGGCTACGCGGCCCTGGGCGCGGCCGAGCGCCGGGCGCGTGCCGCCGAACTCGCCCCGGTGGTCCGTGGGTTGGCGTCCGGCGACCGCCCCCAGGTCGGGCACTTCGACGACTCGGAGACCGTTCTCGACTTCCTGGCGAGCGCCGAGCACCCGCGGCTCGCCGCGCTCGGCACCTCCTGCCCCGACCACTTCCTGCGCACCAAGGTGCGCCCCCTCGTACTCGACCTGCCGCCTTCGGCCGAACTCGACACCGTCGTGGCCCGGTTGAAGGAGCTGCACGCCGAGTACCGCGAGGAGTACGCCGCCTACTACGCGCGGCACGCCACCCCCGAGTCCCCCGCGATGCGCGGCGCGGACCCGGCGATCGTGCTCGTCCCGGGCGTCGGCATGTTCAGCTTCGGCAAGGACAAGCAGACGGCGCGCGTGGCGGGCGAGTTCTATCTCAACGCGATCAACGTGATGCGGGGCGCCGAGGCGGTCTCCACGTACGCGCCCATCGAGGAGTCCGAGAAGTTCCGTATCGAGTACTGGTCCCTCGAAGAGGCCAAGCTCCAGCGGATGCCGAAGCCGAAGGCGCTCGCCACGCGTGTGGCGCTCGTGACGGGTGCGGGCAGCGGCATCGGCAAGGCCATCGCGCACCGGCTCTCCGCCGAGGGCGCGTGTGTCGTCGTCGCCGACCTCAACGCCGAGGGCGCGGCCGCGGTCGCGGCGGAACTGGGCGGCCCGGACAAGGCCGTCGCGGTCGAGGTGGACGTCACGTCGGAGGAGCAGATCGCCGAGGCGTTCCGCGCCGCCGCGCTCGCCTTCGGCGGGATCGACCTGGTCGTCAACAACGCCGGCATCTCCATCTCCAAGCCGCTGCTGGAGACGACGGCCAAGGACTGGGACCTCCAGCACAACATCATGGCCCGCGGCTCCTTCCTCGTCTCCCGCGAGGCGGCCCGCGTCATGCGGCAGCAGGGCATGGGCGGCGACATCGTCTACATCGCCTCCAAGAACGCCGTGTTCGCCGGCCCCAACAACGTCGCCTACTCGGCCACCAAGGCCGACCAGGCCCACCAAGTGCGGCTGCTCGCAGCAGAGTTGGGCGCCGACGGCATCCGCGTCAACGGCGTCAACCCGGACGGTGTCGTACGCGGCTCCGGCATCTTCGCGGGCGGCTGGGGCGCGCAACGCGCGGCGACGTACGGCATCGAGGAGGAGAAGCTGGGCGAGTTCTACGCCCAGCGCACCCTGCTCAAGCGCGAGGTCCTCCCGGAACACGTCGCCAACGCGGTGTTCGCCCTGACGGGCGGCGACTTGACCCACACCACGGGATTGCACGTGCCGGTGGACGCGGGAGTCGCGGCGGCGTTCTTGCGCTGACCGCGGGAGGGGGCGGAGCCATCTCCACATGCGGCTCCGCCCACCGCGGACCGCGGGGCCGCGTCGATACGCGGCTCCGCTCGCCGCGGGTCGCGGGACTGTTTCCGAGGACGCCGACCGCGTCCGTCCGACCCCACCGCGGAAGCGCCGAGCGCCAGGGGCGCGGGGAACTGCGCGAGCAACCACGACGCACCCGCAGGCGCCAACCACGCCCCTACGCTCCACGGCGGGCCGCGCGACAGCATCCACACAGCCCCACCACGGAAGCACCGGCCGCCCAGCACCCCGCCAGGGGCGCGGGGAACTGCGCAAGCAACCACGACGCACCCGCACCGGCAGCCGCACCGGCACCGGCACCGGCACCGGCACCGGCACCGGCACCCGCCAACGATCCACCAACCCGCAACGGCGCAAAGGCGACCCCCATGCCCACCACCCCCTACGCCGCGATAGACCTGGGCGCATCGAGCGGCCGAGTCATCACGGCCCAGGTCACCCCGCACTCCCTCACCCTGAACGAAGCGCACCGTTTCCAGAACAGACCGGTCCGCGTCGGAGGCCACCTCCACTGGGACATCCTCAGCCTCTACGCAGGCACCCTGGAAGGCCTCCGCAGGGCAGGCCAGATCCGTTCCCTCGGCATCGACAGCTGGGCCGTCGACTACGGCCTCCTCGACGCGGACGGCGCCCTCCTCGGCAACCCGCTCCACTACCGGGACACCCGCACGGAGCACACGGCGGAGAAGGTCTGGGCAAGCGTGCCCCCGCCGGAGCTGTACGCCACGACCGGCCTCCAATACGCCCCGTTCAACACCCTCTACCAACTCACCGCGGCCCGCGACACGGCGCAACTCCGCACAGCGAGCCGCGTGTTGCTCATCCCGGACCTCCTCACGTACTGGCTCACGGGACAGCAGGGCACCGAGCTGACGAACGCCTCGACCACCCAGCTGATCGACCCGCGCACGGGCGACTGGGCGCACGACCTCGCGGCCCGCACGGGCATCGACCTGAACCTCTTCGCCCCACTGCGCCGCCCCGGCGACCGGGCCGGCGAGCTGCTCCCCCACGTCCTGGACGAGACCGGCCTCACCGGACCCGTCCCGGTGACGACCGTGGCCTCGCACGACACCGCGTCGGCCGTCGCCGCGGTCCCGGCCACCGGGGGCGGGAACTTCGCGTACATCTGCACCGGCACCTGGTCCCTCGCGGGTCTCGAACTCGACGCTCCCGTCCTGACGGAGGAGAGCCGTGCCGCGAACTTCACGAACGAGCTCGGCATCGACGGCACCGTCCGCTACCTGCGCAACATCATGGGCCTGTGGCTGCTCCAGGAGTGCCAACGCGCCTGGGGCGGAACGGACTTGACGGAGCTGCTCGACGCGGCCGCGCGGGCGCCAGGCCTTCGCTCGGTCGTCGACGCGGGCGACGCCGCGTTCCTCGCCCCCGGCGGTATGCCGGACCGGATCGCCGCCGCCTGCCGCGCCACCGGCCAGCCCGAGCCCCGCACCCGCGCCGAACTGACCCGCTGCATCCTCGACTCACTCGCGCTCGCCCACCGCAGGGCCGTCGCGGAGGCGGCCCGGCTGGCCGACCGCCCGGTCGACGTCGTGCACATCGTCGGCGGCGGCGCCCGCAACGCCCTGCTGTGCCAGCTGACCGCCGACGCCTGCGGGCTGCCGGTGGTGGCGGGCCCCGCGGAGGCCGCCGCACTCGGCAACGTCCTCGTCCAGGCGCGCGCCGACGGCCTCCTCGGCGACCGGGCGGCGATGCGCCGGCTGGTCGCCGACACCCAGCCGCTGACGCGCTACGCGCCGCGCGGCGACAGGGCCGAGTGGGCGGCGGCCGAGGCCCGTGTCGCCGGCCCGTGACCGGAAACCCTTCACGACGTACCCTGCACCCATCCGATGACCGAGCCGAAACAACTGAGCCGAAGGGGCCACGATGCGTGTCGCGCTCTTCCTGACGTGTGTCAACGACACGCTCTACCCGGACACGGGCCGTGCCGTGGTGAAACTCCTGACCAGACTGGGCGTGGAAGTGGATTTCCCGGCCGCCCAGACCTGTTGCGGGCAGGCCCACTACAACACCGGCTACCGGCACGAGGCCGAACCTCTCGCCCGCCACTTCTCCGATGTCTTCGGGCCGGGCATCGGTTCGGGTGAGTACGACGCGATCATCACGCCGTCCGGCTCGTGCGCGGCGATGGTGCGCGAGCTGTACCCGCGGATGGGCGAGCGGGCGCGGGCCGAGGGCCGCGGCGACGGCCTCGCCACGACACTCGCACCGGTGGTCCCCAGGACGTACGAACTGACGGAGTTCCTGGTGGACGTCCTCAACGTCACGGACGTCGGCGCCTACTACCCGCACAAGGTGACGTACCACCCGACCTGTCACGGCCTGCGCTCCCTCGGCCTCGGTGACCGTCCCACTCAACTCCTGCGGGCGGTCGAGGGACTTGAGCTGGTGGAGCTGCCGGGCGCGGCCGAGTGCTGCGGCTTCGGCGGCACGTTCGCGGTGAAGAACTCCGATGTCTCGGCGGCGATGGGCACGGACAAGGTGCGCAACGCCGAGTCGACGGGCGCGGACGTGCTGTGCGCCGCCGACAACTCGTGCCTGATGCACATCGGCGGCACGATGAGCCGGCTGCACACGGCGTTGCGGCCGGTCCACATCGCGGAGATCCTGGCGAGCACCGAAGAGGAGCCCCTGTCATGAGCGGCACGTATCTCGGCATGCCCGCCTTCCCGAAGGCCGCGCACGACGCCGTACGCAACACCACCCTGCGCGCCAACCTGAAGCACGCCACCCACACCATCCGCGACAAGCGGGCCCGCGCGGTGGCCGAGCTCGACGACTGGGCGGAGCTGCGCGAGGCGGGCAAGGAGATCAAGGACCACACGCTCCGCCATCTCGATCACTATCTGGTCCAGTTGGAGGAGTCGGTGACGGCGGCGGGCGGCACCGTGCACTGGGCCGCCGACGCGGCTGAGGCCAACCGGATCGTGACCCGGCTCGTGCAGGAGACGGGCGAGTCGGAGGTCGTCAAGGTCAAGTCGATGGCCACGCAGGAGATCGGGCTGAACGAGGCGCTCGAAGCGGCCGGGATCGCCGCCTACGAGACCGACCTCGCCGAGCTCATCGTGCAGCTCGGCAAGGACCGCCCCTCGCACATCCTGGTCCCGGCGATCCACCGCAACCGCGGTGAGATCCGCGCCATCTTCGAGCAGGAGATGGGTCATTGGGGCCGCCCGGCGCCCGAAGGGCTGACCGACACCCCGGCCGAACTGGCCGAGGCGGCCCGGCTGCATCTGCGCGAGAAGTTCCTGCGCGCCAAGGTCGGCATCTCCGGCGCCAACTTCATGGTCGCCGAGACCGGCACCCTGGTCGTCGTCGAGTCCGAGGGCAACGGCCGGATGTGCCTGACCCTGCCCGAGACGCTGATCTCGGTCGTCGGCATCGAGAAGATCGTGCCGACCTGGCGCGACCTGGAGGTCTTCCTCCAGACGCTGCCGCGCTCCTCGACGGCGGAGCGCATGAACCCGTACACCTCGACCTGGACCGGCACCACCGACTCCGACGGCCCCCGGACCTTCCACCTGGTCCTGCTCGACAACGGCCGCACCGACACCCTCGCCGACGAGGTCGGCCGCCAGGCCCTGCGCTGCATCCGCTGCTCGGCGTGCCTGAACGTCTGCCCGGTCTACGAGCGGGCCGGCGGCCACGCCTACGGCTCGGTCTACCCCGGCCCGATCGGCGCCATCCTCAGCCCCCAACTCCGGGGCACCGCAAGCGAGATCGACGCCTCACTCCCGTACGCCTCCTCGCTCTGCGGAGCCTGCTACGAGGTGTGCCCGGTCGCCATCGACATCCCCGAGGTGCTGGTGCATCTGAGGGAACGGGTCGTCCAGGGCGGCGAGGCGACCCGGAACGGCGCGAAGGTGACGCTCAAACCGGCGAAGGGGCACGCGGCGGAACGGGCCGCGATGCGCGCGGCCCGCTGGGCGTTCACCCATCCGGCCGCACTCGGCACCGGCCAGCGCCTGGCCTCCCGCACCCGCCGCTTCCACCCGCGCACGGTGCCCGGCCCCGGGAAGGCCTGGACCGCGACCCGGGACCTGCTGAAGGTACCCGCGGAACCCTTCCGCGACTGGTGGCAGCGCACGAACGGTGGAAAGGACGGGAACAAGTGAGCAGCAGGGACGTGATCCTGGGCCGGGTGCGCCGCGCACTCGGCGACCCGGCCGGGGCCCCGACGACGTACGAGAAGTACGAAGAGGGCATCACCCGGGGCTATCTGCGCGAGCACGGCTCCCGCACGACCGAGCGGACGGTCGAACTGCTCGCGGAGAACCTCGCCGACTACCGGGCCATCGTGCATCGCAGCACGCGCGCGGAACTGGGGCGGACGATCACGCGCCTGCTGGCCGAGCACGGCTCGCGGACAGTGGTCGTCCCCCCGGAGCTGCCCGAGGACTGGCTGGCCGGGACGGACGCGACCCGCATCCATGACGAGGCCGCCAACACGCCCGCCGAACTCGACGGAGTCGACAGCGTCGTCACGGGCTGCGCCGTGGCGGCCGCCGAAACGGGCACGATCGTGCTCGACGGCTCCCCCGACCAGGGCCGCCGCCGCATCACCCTCGTCCCCGACCACCACATCGTCGTGGTGCGCGTCCCCGACCAGGTCGTCTCCTCCGTCCCGCAGGCCCTCGAACGCCTCGACCCGACCCGCCCGCTCACCTGGATCTCGGGCCCGTCCGCGACCAGCGACATCGAGCTCGACCGGGTCGAGGGCGTGCACGGACCGCGCACTCTCGAGGTGATTCTGGTGAGCGCGGAGTAACGGGCGCGGTTAGCGTAAGTCCATGATCCGGTTCGATCAGGTCACCAAGCGGTACGCGGACGGCACGACGGCGGTCGACGGCCTCTCCTTCGAGGTCGCCGAGGGCGAACTGGTCACGCTCGTCGGCCCGTCCGGCTGCGGCAAGACCACCACGATGATGATGGTCAACCGGCTCATCGAGCCGACGTCCGGCCGTATCCACGTCGACGGCGAGGACATCGCCACACTCGACCCGGTCAGGCTGCGCCGCCGCATCGGCTACGTCATCCAGCAGGTCGGCCTCTTCCCGCACCGCACGGTCCTCGACAACACGGCGACCGTGCCCGCGCTGATCGGCTGGAAGAAGGCGAAGGCGCGGGCGCGCGCCGCCGAACTGCTCGATCTGGTGGGCCTGGACCCGAAGACGTTCGGCAGCCGCTATCCGGAGCAGCTCTCGGGCGGCCAGCGCCAGCGCGTGGGCGTGGCCCGGGCGCTCGCCGCGGACCCGCCGGTGCTGCTGATGGACGAGCCGTTCGGTGCCGTCGACCCGGTGGTGCGCGAGCAGTTGCAGGACGAGTTCCTGCGCATGCAGGCGGCGGTGCGCAAGACGGTCCTGCTGGTCACGCACGACATCGAGGAGGCGGTCCGGCTGGGCGACCGGATCGCGGTGTACGGGCAGGGCCGCATCGAGCAGTACGACACCCCGGGCGCGGTCCTCGGTACGCCCGCGACGCCGTACGTCGCCGAGTTCGTCGGCGCGGACCGCGGGCTCAAGCGTCTGTCGGTCACCGAGATCGAACCGCATGACCTGGAGCAGCCCGCGGTGGCCCGCCTCGACGAGTCCACGGCGCAGGCCGTTGCGCGAATGCGGGGCGAGGGCGCGCGGTGGGCCGTGGTCCTGGACGAGGGGGGCGATCTGCACGGCTGGGTGGGTGTCGAGGAGGCCACGCAGGCCGGGCCCGACGGGCGGGTGCGCGATCTCGCGCACCGGATGAACGCGTGGGTACCGGTCGGCGCGCCGCTCAAGCAGGCGTTCGGCGTGATGCTCCAGCACGACGCGGGGTGGGTGGCGGTCCTCGACGGCTCGCGCTTCCTCGGCGTCCTCACCCCGGCCAAACTGCACGAGGCGCTGCGCCGCTCGGTCGACGCGGACGCGCAGGGAATCGGGCGCGACGAGGTGGAGTTCGACTCGGTCGCCGACGCCTGAGGCGCCCTCCGCTCCCCGGGAGTCTCACCCTAAGGTTCACGTTGAGGCTGCGGGCGTCGGCGGTTCATCGCACGCAGATTCTCGTCGTGTACGTCGCCGGGTACGGCCCGGTCCGGCCGGTACGCGGTGAGTTCCGTGGCGGGCCGTCCGGTGGTGATCTCCTGCGCGGCGAGCCGGCCGAGGACCGGGGCCAGGGTGACCGCGCTGTGCGAGACGAGGTGGTACAGACCGGGCGCCCCGGGCACCTCGCCCACCAGTGGCAGTCCGTCGTGCGGTACGGGCCGCACGCCGATCCGGGCGTCCTCGATCCGGGCCCGCGCGAGGCCCGGCAGGACGGTTCCGGCGCGCCGGTGCAGTTCCCGCGGAAGCCCGTCGACGCGCGGCTGGACGGCGCCGTCGAGCCGCGCGTCGACGTCCCAGGACAGAGCCAGCACCCCGCCGCCGGGCGTGGGCCGCAGATCGATGTCCGGGGCGGCGACGATCGCGGTGAGCGGGGCTCCCGCAAGCGCGTCGCTCTCGGTCACGAGCCCCGGGACCCGCCGCATCGGCAACCGCACCCCGGCGAACCCCGCGACGCGATCGGCCCCGGGACCCGCGCAGTTCACGACGGCATCGGCACTGAAGGAACGGTCGCCCGCCACCACCCCGGTGATCCGCCCTGCCACCCGCGTCAGGCCGGTGACGGCGACCCCGAGGCGCGTCTCGGCGCCGTGCCGCACAGCGGCGTCGAGCAGGGTGTGCACGAAGCGCGGCGCGTCGAACCAGCAGGCGCTTCCGTGGACCACGACCTCGTCCGCACCACAGGCGGCGGGGTCCACGGCCGGTGCCAGTTCGCGCAGCACGGACGGCGGGGCGAGGCGGCAGTCCTGGCCCCAGCCCTGGGCTCGCAGGGCCCGCTCGCGCAGCGCCTGTTGCGCCGCGTCGCCGTCGGCCCACTGCAGGAGGGGCGCGGGGTGGCGCCACGCGGGACCGCCGAGCGCCTCGGACAGGAAGCGATGCTCATCGGAGCCCTGCCGGTTCAGGCGGTAGTACGCGTACGGGGTCTTCAGGTGGGTCACGTCCGCGGAGAACGTGGCGCCGGAGGTGCCGGCCGCGGGCCGCGCCTCCTCCTCCACGACGACGACCCGGACGCCCGCGCGGGCCAGGTGATAGCTGACGCAGGCACCGAGCACGCCGGCGCCGACGACGACAGCTGATTCCATGGGCGATCCTGTTCGGAGGGTTCACCGAGGGGCGGGCGTTTCACGTTCCCGCGTCGCGGCCCCCGCACACCCTCCCGTACCGGCCTACTTCAGCAACCCTTTGTCCTCCAGGTAGGTCTTGGCGACGTCCTCCGGCAGTCTCCGCCAGCTGTCGACCTGCTGGTTCATGGAGGCCAGATCCTTGGTCGTGAGTACGGAGTTGAGGGCGCCGAGGGCTTGGGCGACCTTCTCGCTGCCGGCCCGCGCCCGGTTCACGACGGGCACGATGTAGTCGGCGTTCTGCAGTTTCTTGTCGTCGGTGAGCAGGACCAGCCCGAAGTCGGAGAGTGTCGCGTCGGTGCTCGTGGTCAGCACCATCTGGTCCTGCCCGCTCTGCACGGCCTTCTTGGACTGGGTGGTGCCGACGCCCTTCGGGTCGACACCGGTGATGCCGATCCCGTAGACCTTCTTCAACCCCGGTTCGCAGTAAGGGCGTTGGACGCACTCGTCACCCGCGGCGAGCCGCACCTTCAACCCGGCGGCGCCGAGATCGCTGAGCGTCTTCAGACGGTGCTGAGCGGCGTAGGACTCGGCGACGGCGAAGGCGTTCTGGTCGACGGCCCTGCCGGGGTCGAGGACGTCCAGGCCGCGGGGGCGGGCCAGGGACCGCAGGGACTTCATGGTGGCGGCGAGGTCGGGTGAGCCGACGGGCGCGGCGTCGGCCCCGTTGGTCTTGGCGTTCAGCCAGTCGGCGAAGGTGGCCGCGTACTCCGGGACGACGTCGATCTGCCCGGATTCCATGGCGGGTTCGTACAGTTCCCGGTTGGCGACGGACAGGATCTCGGTGCCGTAGCCGGCGTTCTTCAGGAGCAGCGAGTACATGGTGGCGAGCAGGTCGCTCTCGGTGAACCCGGCGGAGCCGATGACGAGGTGCTTGCTGTCGCCGGGCGGCGCGGTCACCTCGCCCTGGTTCTCCAGGGAGGGCCCGGTGGCACACCCGGCGACGAGCAGCCCGAGCCCCAGCGACGCCACGAACCTGCGCACCGTCCCGCTCACCCGACCCTCCCCCGCGCCCGGGACGGCGCGAGCCGCTCGACGATCTCGAAGAGCCCCTCGACGACGAGGGCGAACACGGCGACGAGTACGGCGCCCGCGACGACCTGGGGGGTGCTGGCGAGGTTGAACCCTGCGGTGATGATGCGCCCGAGCCCGCCGCCGCCCGCGAGCGCGGCGATGGTGGCGGTGGCGACGAGCTGCACGGCGGCGATCCGCACCCCGTTCATGATCATCGGCAGGGCGAGCGGGGCCTCCACCCGCAGCAGCATCTGCCGCCCGGTCATGCCCATGCCCCGCGCGGCCCGGACGACCTCCCGGTCGACGCCGCGCATGCCCACGTACGCGTTGGTGAGCAGCGGCGGCACGGCGAACAGGACGAGGGCGACGACGGTGGGTCCTTCGCCGTACTGCCCGAGAGGGGTGAGGAGCAGCAGCACGAGGACGGCGAAGGTGGGCACGGCACGCCCTGCGTTGGAGATGTTGACGGCGAGCGCCCCGCCCTTGCCCAGATGCCCGAGCACCAGGGCGACGGGCAGGGCGATCAGGCAGCTGAGGACCAGGCAGACGATCGTGAGCACCAGGTGCTGGGTGAGCCGGTGCCAGATGCCGTCGTCGCCGGACCAGTGCGCGGCGTCGGCCAGCCAGTGCCAGGCGTCGGTGAGGGTCTTCACGCGCGGCTCGCTCTCGTCCAGGGGGTGAGGAGTCGGCCCACGCCGAGGAGCGCCAGATCAGCGGCGATGGCGATGACGACGCAGAGCACGGAGGCGGTCAGCACCTGCGCCTTGAAGTACGTGTTCATGCCCGCGTAGATCAGGTTCCCCAGGCCCCCGTGGCCGACGATGGCGCCGACGGTCACCAGCGACACGGCCGACACGGTCGCGATGCGCAGTCCGGCCATGGCGGCGGGCAGGGCGAGGGGCAGTTCGACGGTGAGCAGCAGCCGGATCGGCCCGTAGCCCATGCCGCGGGCGGCCTGCCGGGTCTCTTCGGGCACGGCGCGCAGCCCGGCGAGGATGTTCCGCACGAGCAGGGTCAGCGAGTACAGCACGAGACCGGCGACGACGAGCGTGGCGGAGAGCCCGTAGGCGGGCAGCAGCAGCGAGAACATGGCCAGCGACGGAATCGTGTAGAGCACGGTCGTCAGGGCGAGCACGGGCCCGGCGGCCCAGCCCCAGCGGCGCGCGACGACGGCCAGCGGCACGGCGATGACGAGGGCGATCGCGACGGCGAGGAGGGTGATCTGCAGATGCTGCACGACGGCGTCGACGAGGATGTGCCGGCGCGTGCTCAGATACGCGCCGCAGATCCAGTCGTTGCGGGCGAGGCAGTCGTCCGGCGGCAGGGTGTCGGGCACCGCGGTCACGAGGGGCACTCGTCCATTCCAGTGGCAAGGGCGACGGGTGGCGCGCTGGGGTGACCCGTACGGGCGGCGGACGCGCCCAGCCGCGCGCCGACCGACGGGGCGACTTCGCCGCACGGGCGCGGCGACTTCCCCGTACGGGCCTGACGGGCCGCCGTGGCGGGTCTAGGTTGTCGGGCATGAGCAATCTTGACCGCGAGGCCGTTCCCTCGGTGTGCGGCGGGCGTGGCTTCGTCGTCGCCGAACCGGTCCGTGAACTCCTCAGCCCGCGCCACGTCCGGCTCGGCGCTTCCACGGAGGTACGCAGACTGCTGCCGAACCTGGGCCGGCGGATGGTCGGGGCCTGGGCGTTCGTCGACCACTACGGCCCCGACGACATCGCGGACGAGCCGGGCATGCAGGTGCCGCCGCACCCGCACATGGGCCTGCAGACCGTGAGCTGGCTGCACGACGGCGAGGTCCTGCACCGCGATTCGACCGGCGGCCTGCAGACGATCCGCCCCCGCGAGCTGGGCCTGATGACGTCGGGCCGCGCGATCTCGCACTCCGAGGAGAGCCCCCGCCGGCACGCCCGCCTCCTGCACGGCGCCCAGCTCTGGGTGGCCCTCCCCGACGCCCACCGCCACACGGACCCCCACTTCGAGCACCACGCCGAGCTGCCCCGCGTGACCGCCCCCGGCCTGACCGCCACGGTCGTCCTGGGCACGCTCGACGGGGCGACGTCCCCCGGCACCACATACACCCCGCTCGTCGGCGCGGACCTGACCCTGACCGCAGGTGCCGACGTCCGCGTCCCCCTGGACCCCGACTTCGAGTACGCGGTCCTCTCGATGTCCGGCGACTCCCACGTCGACGACGTCCCGCTCCGGCCCGGCTCGATGCTCTACCTAGGCTGCGGCCGCACCGAACTCCCGGTCCGGGCGACGTCGGACGCGGGCCTCATGCTGCTGGGCGGGGAGCCTTTCGAGGAGGAACTGGTGATGTGGTGGAACTTCATCGGCAGGTCGCAGGACGATATCACTCAGGCCCGGGAGGACTGGATGAGTGGGTCGCGATTTGGGGATGTGAAGGGGTACGACGGGGGGCGGCTGGACGCGCCTGAGTTGCCGCCTGTGCCGCTTAAACCCCGAGGTCGGGTGCACTGAACGGACTGTTCTCGCCGTGACCAAAGCATGGATCGGCGAACAGCAACGTTGACCCGCCAGCGTTCCCTTCAACACGATCGCAAATGCCTTTTGCGACGCCCAGGCCCGCACTTGCGAGTCGCAAGTTTCGTCAGCTGTAGCCAGCTTTAGTCGGACTGATGCTGACCCAATGCTGACTTTCGTGACACCTCGTCAGGTCTAGTTCGGCGTGCGAGCTCTCCCCCGACCCAGCCTTCTGAGCTCGTGCTTCTGCAGCCAGAACTGAGCCCCCGCCTCGACGCGCGGCGGCCCAAGCGCTGAGGAGCAACCTCCTTCGGGGGAACGATGCTGACTTGAGGAGCCGGTTGCACGGTTCCCACAACTGGCTGCGGAGCCGCCGCGCAGGGATTCTTCATGGCGGCTCCGCAGCTGTTCCCCGTCCCCTGAACCAGGATGCTCACGAGTTCGCCCCGCATACGGAGGACCACAGCGGCGGCGTGGCCGCCTGGCGCGGCTCATCACACTCACTCGATCACGTCTGTGCCCACCGACACAGGCCCGCAAGGGTCTTTCACCAGTCCCTCCACATCAGACATCCGCCTACATGTACATGCCGCACTGTTCCGCCAACGGCAGTGGCGAGGGGTAGTCAAAGTCCACCACCGCGGAACGCGATCTCCGACTCAGCGTCGGCTGGTCAAAGTGCGGGCGGGCGGATGACGAGAGCGGCCGTCTGATCACGTTGGGGCGGGGCTTCGGGTCCTGCCACGTTTCCGTTGCGTGTGAGGCTTGTTCGCTCCTTCTGCTTTGCGGGTGGGCGTTCCTGTGATTGCGTGCCGTGTGCTGTCGTTCTTGGGGGACGTGTGTGATGTCGTCGAAGTTGGACCTTGATGTTGCTCGTCGAGTCTGTGAGGTGGCGGCTGGTGGCTCGCTGTCGACGGATTCGTCGGTGGTGGAGGTCCGGGCGCGTGGCGTGCAGACGGTGCTGGCCGTCCGGTTGAACACGGCCGAGGTGGAACGTCGACAGCGTGAAGGTATGGCACCGCTTTTGGACATCGCTGTCCTCGACGGGTTGATGCAGTTGCCCGCCGGATTGCCGGTGCCCGCGTCGTCGTTGTCTCCGCTCGAGCGGAAGCTGTTGCGGCAATGTCCGGCTGGAGCGGTGCAGTGGCGGGACGGGACGCTGGTACGTCAAGCAGTTCGGCCGCTGCGTGTGGACGCAGCGGTAGTGCGGTCACTGCGGCCGACGATGAGCTGTTTGCGGCGGGCGGGCCGGTTCGGCGCCTACGCGGCCACGTCGGTGTGGCTGAACGGGTCTGCGAAGGATGTGGAACTGCTGGTGATGGAGGCAGCGGTGTACGGCATCGGTGTAGTACGAGGCCGAGCCGACGAGGCGCCAGATTTGCTGGTGGCGCCTCGCGGGCTGCCACAGCCGCGGCATACCGCGGCGGGCTGGCTGCTGGCGGAGCAGGTGTTCAGTGAGCTGGCAGGTCCTGACCGGGTTCCTGAATCCACTCGCTGAGCCACTGGGGTACTTCCAGTTCGCCGGGTGCGGAGAGTTTTTCGCGGAGTCTCCGGTGTGCTTCGACAGCGTTCCAGCAGATTTCTTGCCAGGCGGCGAGCCGGGCTTGTCCTGGCGCCGCGCGCTGGAGTTCCTGGGCCCAGGGCAGCCAGGTGGCGATGTTGTGCCGGTTGGCTGCTTCTTGGTGAGCGCGGTTCTCATGCTGGAAGCGCGTGAGGGATGCGCCTTGGCATTCGCTGCATTCGCACCTCGGTGGGTCAGTGTCGCCGTAGAGGATCTCCAGGGTGTCGGCGTTGAAGTAGCGGAGGAGCTGTGGGTGCAGCACGGTCGTGGTGACAGCCCGGTGCGTCCGATTCTTGGGCGGCGGGGCGCCTGGGGTGCGGACGTGGCGGAGCGGCGTCTGCATGCCGATGGAGGCGAAAACAGCGCCGCGTGCGTAGGCGTCGAGCCCGGCCAGGTCAGTGCGGATCAGAGCAGCCCGTTCTAGGCCGCCGATCAGTCTGCTCAGTGCAGTGGCCATTCCTTTGAGTTTGAGTGGGTTGTAGATGGAACCCAAGGTAATGGCTTTGATGTGGGGCAATCGGCCGAGTTCTCCGCTCAGCCAGTCGACGTCGTCGTCGCTGCGCAACCATCCGTGATCAAGCGGGACGGTGAGGATGGTCCGTTCGGCTTCCAGTTCGCCGGCGGCATCCACGGCGGCAGTGATGATGGCGCGCTTGCCTGCCTTGATGTAGCGGGTGGGCGTAAGCGCTGCTGCGACGCCGTTGCCGAGTTGCACGTCGAGAAGGCCCTGCAGGCTGCTGCCGTCTTCGTCGTCGAGGAATGACAGCTGCCCCGACTGGCGGATGAGGTCAGGTCTGAAGGGCTCCTCGCACGTGGCGTATTCCTCATAGGCTGCGGGGTCGACGAGTTGCAACAGTTCGCCAGGATTGTGGCCATGGAACGATCTGGCCGTCTGGATGGCGTCCGTTCCGCACAAGGTGAGCCCGTCATGGGTCTGCCCCATTTGCGCGAGATCGGCGCGAACTCCGTTGCCAGTCCGGGTGTGCACGAGAATCTTGTCTTGCAGCAGGTCCCATGCGGGTGGTGGTGTCCGTAAGTGGTCGCCGGGCTGTCCCGTCATCCGTCCTCCCCCAGTCACGGATCGCGAAGTACCCGTTTCAAAGAGTGCAAGGGGCAAGTAGCGGGGGCAAGAGGGCGTACCAGTCGAAAAGTTGGCGAGGCGAGCATCTGCTCCAACACTGTGCGGCACTCTGCCTCCCCGGTGGTGCTTTCGGCGGGCATTCGTGAAGCTGTGGTCTGTGGCGTTCGACGCCACTCGATGCGTCCAACGCCTCACCAGGGCTCCCCCGTCTGAGGTAGGAGAGAACGAGTCTGCTGCACGGCACGCTCGGGTGACATCTGAACTGGCGCGCCCTGTAGGGCGACTAGGAAGCATGCAGCTGTGCCCAAGCCCTATCCGGAAGAGTTCCGTCAGGACGTCGTGCGGGTCGTGAGGACCCACGGCCCGGGCGTGACGATCGAGCAGGCGCCGGCCACCTCCGGAGTCCACGCGATGACGCTGCAGAAATGGATGCGGCGCACGGACACCGAAGAAGGGACAAACTCTGGAACGACTAGCCAGGACAACACAAAACCACGGGAAGCGCGCCAGCGGATCAAGCTGCAGGATCAGGAGAACAGGGCCTGCTCGGCTGTGGGGAGGATAGGCGGTTCCTCAACTCCTGCTTCAACGACATCGACCAACAGCGCGCTCGCGTCATCAAAGCGCAGGGCAAAGGGTGAAGTGCGGATCGCGCTGTATCAAGAAGTCGAAGCTCTCCCTGTCCTCTGAGACCAGGGCAGTTCGAGAGTTGCCTCGCACGTCCAATTGTCTCCGACGGCATGGACCCCAACCGCACACGAAGGCTGCCCAGACACGTCGATCGATTGTCCCACCACTCAAGTGTGGCGGTGCCCTTGCGACTGTCCACAGTCCAAGTATTACGAGCGAGTAGGCGGCCGTGTGTCAGTGGTGCAGAGCCTGAGATCAAAAGGTCGCACTACGGACTCTTAGTTCAGGTCAGCGACAGTCAGCATCTTCTCTGGCGACACGATATTTGACTCCTCAACTGCCTCCTTAGCCGCTGCCACATCGGCTGCAAAAATGACAATGGCGAGCGAGCCGACTGCGCGCGACACACAGACGTATAGAAGGCGCCGCGTTCGCTCCAAAACCGAGTCCTTACCGTTGGCCAAGTTCCTCCTATCGGTATCCGAGAGCTCTCTAATTCCGAACAACTTTTCGTAGGAATAGAGACTGTATGCGCCTTCTTCGTCATCCAGCACCACGATCACCTTGGAGAATTCTGAGCCCTTGGTTCCGTGTTGCGTGGAGTATGGAGACTGTTGCTGAATGTACTTGAAGTACGGATCCAGTTCACCCACGTCACACGCCACAAAGGCGTCGAGAGTCTCCTTTACCTGGTCAGAAAGTATGATTCCTGCATGTTCACCGTCTGGTTCCAAGTATGCAGAGAGTCGCGGATCCGGAGTTACAAGTCCAGAATCGACTGCCGCCCTCAGCGCGTCACCTACGGATCCGGAGCCACCCATCGACACAGTTTCACGAAGCTTTTTGACGGCATTTCGCGCAGAAGCCAGACTTCTTTTAACGTCCAAGTCGGGCAATTCCGAATTAAGCAACCCGCCGCGCTTGCGAATAACAGAAATCACAGAGGGCGAGTCAACGGCAGCAGTCGCACAGATGGGAAGGATCACTTCTTCGAACGGTCGTAGCGCCCAAGAGGTGCCCTCTTCAAACGCTTCTTTCAAACTCTTAGATCCCCCGTCATGGAACGCCGAGTAGAGGTGCGCGAATCCCATGCGCTTCGCGACCATTCTGTGGACAATCATGAGGATTTTTGCACCCTCGCCATTGTCCACTGAATCCGCGGACCAACTGCCAGCATTACTGTTTCGTCCAAGCCATACGCGTACCCGCTCCAGACGCTCACTCCGTTGGCCATCGGCAGGCAGGACAAATACAAAGCACTCCCCAGCCGATCGGTCTTCAACGCGTCGTCCGGGCACTTGAGTCACGCCATCGGCCTCAGATCGCACCTGATTAATCACGCGGAGGACTTGCTCTGAGCTGCGAAAGTTCTCCGGCTTCTCGATCTGGGACCATCCCTCTTCGGGGATTACTGGCCCCACACCCCGTTGATAGATCTGCTGCATAGGATCGCCAAAAAAACCAAGACACACGGCGCCGGGAGACTGAGCACCAATGTGCTTGAGCGCCTCGACAACGTTGGGGAAAGTGTCTTGACTCTCATCGACGAAGATGTAGGGGTGCTTTCTGGCAATGATTCTGCTTAGCAGATCACTGGCGAGGATTAGTTCGGGAACCATGGTAATTACATCCTCATGGCCAAGGACCCCCTTGCCATAATCGCTCCCGGTGCCGTAGCCGTAGCGTCCTACTTGCTCAATAAGAACAAGTTGAGAATTGAGCTTGCCCAAGTCGGACGCATCTTTATTTTTCGTTCCGTCTCGCGTCCTTGAGGAATAATTAGCCTGCTTCGCCTCAATCTCGGCGATCGCTTTCTCTATACGTCTACGAACCCACTTGGCGATGTCTTTTTGGAATGGTCTAATGAGTGACCAGAGAAAGCTATGGATGGTAGAAACCGCAACCAGGGGGCTGTTTCCTACGTCTGAATGAATTTCTTTTGCTGCCACTTCCGTGTAGGTAATGCAGGCTACCTGCTGGGTTCGATTTCGCAGACGTGCTCCATGCGTCTGAATCACGTGATCTAGCGCCTTGACAAGCGAGGTTGTCTTACCCGAACCGGCGCCGGCGACCATGACAAAGCAACCGAGTTCCCTCCCATCCAAGAGCCCGCGCAAATTAATATCGGCTGACGTATCCGGCGCAGCAAGTCTGGAGCTCACTCAGGATCCTCGACCGTAAGGGAGGCAGCAGAAGGGCCGAAGGACGGGACGGGAATAAGACGGTCCCGAAGCCAACGCAGCCCGTCCATGATGTAATGCGGAGCTGTCCACGTTTTATCTTGCTCTGCCATAACCCCCAGAGCAAACCTCGTTTTTTCGAGGTTTCTCACACGTGTGAAGATTGCATCGTGAAGTTCACCAAGCTTCATCTGCTCGGACTTTTGAATATAGAGGCCGAGGATCTTTCTCGACTGCTTCTGAGTCCACGCCAGATTCTCAAGAGCGAAGGCTTCCTCAAGTGTGCGCCCTGCTAGTTGGGTTGATTCAGTGCCCCATACGACTGGCCGTCGGTCTTGGAAGGCGACTCGAATATTTGTTTTCCCTCCCTTGCCTTTGGCAACTCTTTCAGCGTATGGAAGCTCCAAGAAATCGTCGATCGTGGCCAACTTCGGGAACCAATACTTCAAGGATTCGTTTGAGGTGACACATTCGGGAACCGTAGTCTTGCACGCCGAACTCCGTCCAGAATCTTTCTGGGCTGCCTCACCCGGTGCTGCCTCAACGCTATCTAGATCAGTAATGGCTAGCGTCGTAATTTCCAGGAAGTTCAGCAACTCCTGAAACTTATGGGCAAATGCACCTCCCACTTCAAGAATAGTGAGATGGCTTGCCTGAAGGTCCGGGAAGTGACGCTCAATAATCAGCGGTAGGAGCAGTCGCTCAACATTTCCCTCTACGAGAATTGCCGCGTCGGCGAAGAAGAGGTCACAGTGAGTGAGTTTTAAATACTGCTGCAGAAACTCACGCGTTGCCTTTTCTTCTCCGTTGTAGAAGACAGACAGATTCTTCACCTCGCTGCGGTGCAGCGCACCTTCTTTCCTATCCCGGCAGAAGTAACGGATCGGATGGAAGTTACTTTCATACAGAATATGCGACGAATGTGTAGTCACAACCATCTGCGTGCAGAACCCGGGCTTGGCCTCAGGCAGTAACTCAAATACCCTGCGGATGAAAACCTGCTGGAGCTGTGCGTGAAGGTGAGCTTCTGGTTCCTCGATCATGACTAGGTGCACCGGAGGACGCTCGCCCTCTACGTCTTCCCAGGCATGATGGAAATCAAGAATCTCAACAGCCATGTAAATCAGATTTTTGAACCCAAGACCGTTGTACTGGTCTGGCAACACCTGGGATGATTCAGCAGGAGAGGATCCGTGCGCAGCAGGAAGTACGTAGTGCACACGAGCGCTTGTACTCAACATACTCTGCACATTGAACGAGGCCTTTACGACCAGCCCAGCATTACTCGCTCCTGGGTACCCAAGATGTTCAATGCTGCCCAGAATAGAGCCGAATGCCTGAGCAAAATGCTCGTTCAGGGCAGACTCGGAATTAGCAATCGCGCTCAGTGCCTCGAGATCTGTCTCGAACTTCTCAAGATTGCGTTGATAGTACCTACCAAGTCTACGAGATAGGTCTTCGGCTCGGCCGTGAGATTCTGCGTCAGTGAGATGCCTCTGCGCATTGAGGAAATCCACCTTGATGAGCGCGCTGACCATCGCACTGGCACCAGAGGAACTTGATCCCACGTAGAATGGTTCGTAGCCTTGCTTGGGTACAAGGTCTTCATCGCATTCTCGGGCATCGAGTACGTAGTACTTCGTTTCGTACTCGCTAGTAAGCCTCTTGCGTAGGTAATCGGTGAGATCCTGGGGCCAAGGCTTGTATGAGGCGTCGGCTGTCTGCTCAGGGTATCTTCTCTCACCGCGCGCTTGCTGATAATTCGACAGCATCACCTCAGGGCTTTTTGGAGCATAGACCATGCGAAGGCCTACCGGTTCCCCACTCCAATCTAGACCGGGCAACAAATCTAGAACTCGGTGAATGTTCTCATCATCCACATGGAACCAGAGGTCGAAGCAGATCTTCGGTAAGTCCTTCTCCTCATCGTCGGTAGCAGGGTCGAATTTATTGAATGCTTCCCAGCAGTCTGCCGTGAAGTCGTAAATTTGAAAGTGGACCCTAGGGTCAAGGAAACGCTGAAATACATGAGTCGCGGAAGTTTTTCCGCTGTTATTCGCCCCGACGAAAATCGTCGTCTGCTGATCCAGGTCTACCCGCACGTCCTTGAGGCGACGAAAGTTCTGCACTCGAAAAGACTTAATGTGCACTGAATCCACATCCCTCAATGTTCCTGGGTCACTCTTCCGCCAGGCTGGTCGCACAGGTTATACGACAGGAGGCTGGTGTGACTCAGGATTCCCAGAATCACTCCTGGAGGAGTCGGCGCGTGGTTCCACCACCACACCGAACGTAAATCGCTCTGATGTTCGACGTGACTGGCGGCGGGATTGTTTCCGCCGTGTACCTGCGGCTCAACGCCCAAGGCGCGGCGGTCGGGTGTTTCGGTAGAGCCGTCCCCTACGTCGTCAGCGTCTGCTGAATGCTCTTCCACAGCGCCTCCCTGTGAAAGCCGGTGTCAATGTCACCTCTTCTGTGGTAGGCGCTTGTTACTCCGTCGATCGGTTCGCCCCGTTCGACGGCCCCGTCGTGCGGCGCGGTAGGCAAGCAACCTCAGCGTCCGGAATAGCTGCTTCCTGACCTGGATTACTCATCAACAAGGATCGGTGACATCGCGGGGAGGGCTCATGAGTAACCTGAAGGTCTTCAAGATCAGGGGCCGGGATGCCACGGAGATCCCAGGTGAAGCCGTAGGCTTGGAGGTCGAGCTGCAGCGGCTGATTCAAGCCAACATGGAGGCCATGCTCGGTATTCGCTTCCTGGCCACTGAGTACCGAACAGGGCGCCACGGAGGTCGGATCGACTCGCTCGGTCTAGACGAGAACGGCGCGCCGGTCATCGTCGAATACAAGCGGACCCGCGACGAGGCGGTCGTCGTCCAGGGGCTCTCGTACCTGTGCTGGCTCCAGGATCACCACCACGAGTTCGAAAGCCTGGTCCACGCCCGGCTCGGCGAGAAGGCCGCCGAAGAAATCGACTGGGGCGCCCCGCGGATCGTGTGCATCGCCGGCGCCTTCACCTACAACGAGACGGTGGCGGTGGAGATGATCCCGCACCGGATTGACCTCATGGCGTACCGGGTCTTCGACGACTCCGTCGCGCTGCAACTCGTCACCGCGACTGGGGGCATCCGGACCACGGCGCGCGGCAAGACATCGTCGCCGGCCCGCGCGGGTTCCGCAGCACAGAAGTCGGTCCAGCAGCATCTCGACGCGTCACCACAGGACCTTCGCGAACTGTACGGAGATCTCGACAAGCTGCTGCTGTCGAACCAAGCCGTGCAGATGGAGTCGCAGGTGCACTACTTCTCGTACAGACGGATCAAGAACGTCGCCACGGTGCGCGTCCAGCCGAGGAACAGGCTGCTCGTGGTGAATCTGCGCCTCGATCCGGACACCGTTGATCTGTGTGACGGATTCACCCGGGACCTGCGAGGGCTCGGCAGCCTCGGGCTGCAGGGCGATGTCGTCGAGGTGCGCATAGCTTCCCGCGAGCATCTCGACCGCGCGGCCGATCTGATCCGACGCAGCGTAGAGGCCGGATAACCCGCTTAGAGCTCGTAACACGATCTTGGTGAAACGTGCTGGTTGGCCGTGACGGGTGTGA
>NZ_JBFAKV010000042.1:0-32094 GCF_040655895.1 Streptomyces sp. NPDC050264 | reverse complement strand
CGACACCCCAACAAGGGTAGACCGCGTCTCACCATGATCGTGTTACGAGCTCTTACGAGAAGGGCTGTTGCTCCACCATCACGGTGGAGCAACAGCCCTTCATACGTTTCGGCCCGTCAGTCCTGCTCTCGCTCTCACTTTTCGGGCCCGGCCAGCACGAAGTCCTCCTGAGTGACTGCGCCGCGCAGCCGCTGTTCAGCGATGTCGGCGTAGTGATCAGACAGCTCGATACCGACGAACTTACGGCCCTCGCGCAGGGCCGCGACGCCAGTCGTGCCAGAGCCCGTGAATGGGTCGAGGACCGTACCGCCAGCCGGGCAGATCTTCACCAGCTCCTGCATGACCTCAACTGGCTTCTGGGTGATGTGGACGCGGTCCTTGCGGGGCTGGCTCGCCGTATAGAGGCCGGGCAGGTAGACGGGATTCCGGTTGGCATCGACAGGGCCCTTGGTGCCCCACACGATGTACTCGCAGGACTGCTTGAGACGGCCCTTCTGAGGGCGGGAGACCGGCTTGTGCCAGGCCGCGATGCCACGCCAGGTCCAGCCCGCGGCCTGCAACGCGTCAGTGGTGGTGGGCAGTTGCCTCCAGTCCGTAAAGATCAGGGCGGTGCCGGACTCCACGGTGGCCCGGTAGGACTCGGTGAGCAGGAGTGTGAGCCAGAAGCCGTAGGAGCGCTGGTCGCGATTCTCGCCGGGGAAGTTGGCGAGGTCGTGGTCGGCGTCGCCGGAGGTGTACTTCGCGCGGGCGCTGCGGCCGGTGCGCTCGCCGCTGGTGCGTCCGCCGCTGTTGTAGGGCGGGTCGGTGATGAGGGCGTCGACGCTGTTGCCGGGGATGCCGGCGAGGGCGGTGAGTGCGTCGCCTCGGTGCAGGGTGTACGGCATGGGGTGGCTCTTCCTTTCCGCAGGAGGGCCGTTGGCGCATCTGGCTATTCGCCGGACGGCGCGGGCCGGTTCATGCCGAGCCTGGTCATGCGAATGCATCGGCCAAGCGGGCAATGAGCCGGAGGTTAACCGTCCCTTTCGGCCGGACCTAATCGACTCCCGTCAACGAAAAGGCCTCTGGAGCTCCTCGGGTTGGGGCCGTTTGGGGCGGCCGTATTTCGTCTCTACAGTCCTGCCATGTTCGACGGACGGGGCTCCGTTCCGTACCGGTTGAGCTGTGCTGATGCGCGTTGCCCGTCCAGCGGGCACGGTCTCGGCACCCGGAAATCGGTCCGCGGATTGGGCGGGAGTGGTCTTCCGTGTGGCGTGTGAGATTACGAGGGCGGCTGGCTGCCGCTCCGCATTCATGAGGATCCGGACGGCCGAGATTTAGACGTTCTCGGCCGTCCGGCTTCCCTCCCCGAATCTCGGAATTGCGCATTTCTGACCGGCTCCGCATGGGTGACCTTTTCGACGAGAACGCCCTGCCGCGCCGCCTACGAGCAAGGAGTTGCTGATGCAGCACGCCCAGGCACGGCCGTCCCCGGCTGCGCGCCTCATACCCGTCAGCCCGGCGATGGAGCCCCGGTCGTGAAGATGGCTCCGGTCATCATCGGGGCCGTAACCCTCGGCCCGCTTCTGCTGGTTGCCCCACTGGCAGTGGCGGTGGCGGGCGTGAACTCTGCGCAGGCCACGTCCTGTTCACCGGACGATGCGCAGGCTGTGGATTCCGCAGCTGTTACCAAGCAGGTGGCGTCGATCCTCAAGGGAGACGGCATGGCTTCGGTGTCGGTCCCTGGGCTCGACAAGCCGACCGAGCAGATTCCGAACGCCAAGACAATTCAGGCCACCGGGGTCGCCATGAAGATCCCTGTCCGGGGCCAGGTGGTCGCCCTCGCAACCGCCCTCCAGGAGTCGGGACTTCGCAATCTCGGCTACGGAGACCGGGATTCACTCGGCTTGTTCCAGCAACGCCCCAGCCAAGGCTGGGGTTCGGCGGCGCAGGTCCGTGATCCGGTGCACGCGTCGACGAAGTTCTACGAGGCGCTGCTCAAGGTCTCAGGATGGCAGTCGATGACCGTGACGCAGGCCGCGCAAGCGGTGCAGCATAGCGGCCTGCCCGATGCCTACGCCAAGTGGGAGCCGCTAGCGACGGCCCTGCAGAAGGCCATCGCCTCCTCCCTTCCGAAGCAGTCGGGCTCCGGCTCCGACAAGGACGGAGCCAAAGACTCCGCCGACACCGCGACGGCCGCCGAGTGCGGCACCGGGGAGGACGGCCCCAAGTTCGGGCCGATCCCCGCCGGCGCCGTCCCCAAGGGCTACAAGATCCCGAGCGATGCACCCACGTCGGTCCAGAAGGCCATCCGTTGGGGTTTCGGTCAGCTCGGCACTCCGTATCAGTGGGGTGGCGAATGCAGCGATCCGCACGGGCAGGACCCGATGGGCCGCTGCGACTGCTCGTCGCTGATGGAGGCATCGTACAAGGCCGGCGGAGTTTCGATCACCCGCACGACGTACACGCAGGTCAAGGAAGGCAAGGCGGTCAGCGTCGATGCCCTCAAGCCGGGTGACCTCCTGTTCACCAGCGGCACGGCCGAAGTCCCCGAACACGTAGGGATGTTCATCGGCGACGGCCTGATCCTTCAGGCTCCGCACACCGGCGACGTGGTCAAGATCTCCACCCTCGCTGACTGGCGGCCACGCGTGCTCGCCGTCCGCCGGATCGTCTGACCGGCGCTCCTCTCCTCCCTCCCCTCCGCCTCTTTCCGGGCCTTCGCGCGGTCAAAATCAAACTGGAGTTCCAGTGAAGCTCATTCAGCATGCCCAGCTCCTGGCGTACAACCCCGGCGTCAGCCCGAGCGAGGGCGGCCTGCCCGGCCTCGACGTCCTGAAGAAGGTCATCAACAGCATCAACCTCTTCGGGATCATCGCCGTGGTCGGTGCGCTCGCGATCTCCGCCCTCGTCTGGGCCTGGGGACACCACAGCGGCGGCCACCAGGCCGAGGCCAACGGCAAGAAGGGCACGGTCGTGGCCGCAGGATGCGCCCTTCTGCTGGGCGCCGCCAACGGGATCGTCGCGTTCTTCTCGGCAATGGGGACGCAGGTCCACTGATGCCGAAGAAGCGACTCCTCTCCTCAAGCGAGCAGATCCACCGGGGCCGCTCCTCGGTGGGCCGCCGCGCGGCTATCGGCGGCGTCGTCCTGGCGGTGCTGCTGGCGGTCGCGGGCCTAATCGCTTACCTGACCCGCACCGAGACCGACGCCCCGGCAAAGTCGGCTCCCGAGCCGTCGTCCTCGTCGGCCGATTCCTCCCCGCCCTCCGCGTCTAAGACAGGTTCGGCTGTGGCCGCGCCGCCAAAGACGAGCGATCCGATCGCCTTCGCGAAAGCCGCCACCAAGGCCCTGTGGAGCTATGACACACGCTCCTTCTCGCAGGCCGCGCACCTGGTCGGGCTCAAGCGGTGGATGGCGGGCGAGGACAAGATCGCCGACTGGAAGTCGGTCACCGAGCAGGTCCCCAGCCCTGTGCTGTGGTCGCGGATGCACGACAACCACCAGCATGCCGAGGCCACAGTCGGCGAGGGCCATTTCCCCCAGGCGTTCAAGACCGCTCTGGCGCAGGATCCTGGCGCGATCACTGAGTCGTACGTCTACGCCGTCACGGTCTCCGGCAAGCAGTCCATCGGCTGGAAGGGCTCCGGGGCCGGAGCCGAATCCCGGTCCACGACCCTCGCCGTCCAATGCCGCTCGCATCACGACTGCGCGCTGGTCGGGGTCCTTCCGAACGTATCGCCGTGATCACGGCCCTCAACTCCCGAACGGAGGTGCCCTGATGGGGGCCTGTGACCTTCCTCTGATGAATACGGTGTGCGACGCCGTCGGCGGTGTGGCTGGCGCGACCGGCGAGGCCGTCACTGACGGCATCGGCGCCTGGATCGCCAAGTCGATGGGCGAGATGGCCCAGGCCGCGGCCGACCTGGCGACCAAGGCCGTCGACAAGACCACCGCCATCGACCTGAACGCCGACTGGTTCCGGCAGAACTACGAGCTGCTCCTACCCATCGGTCTGGTGCTGACCGTCGGTACGTTCTGTCTGCAGCTCACCCGGGCAGCCTGGCGCCGCGACGAGCGCGCCCTGGTCCAAGCCGTCTACGGCACGGTGGTCGGCGTCCTGTTCGCGTTCGCCGCCATCGCGTGCACCACGGTCGCGATCACCGCGGTGGATGCGCTGAGCGCGGGGCTGTTCAAGGCCGCCAACAGTTCGGTGGACGACGCGGTGCGCCGCATCATCAAGGTCAACGAACTAGGGGCGATGTATGGCCTGGGTTGGGGCGTGCCCGCACTCATCGCGCTCGGCTGCGCGGTCGGCGCGTTCTTGTACTGGGCCGTTATGGTCGCCCGCAAGGTCGGCATCCTCATCCTCGTCTCGCTCGCGGTGTTCGCCGGTGCGGGCGGCGGCTGGGAGGTCGCACAGCGCTGGCGGCGCGGTTGGATCGAGGCCACCAGCACTCTGATCGTCTCCAAACTCCTGATGACGATTGTGTTCTTGCTGGGTGTCTCCGCCATGGGCAAGACCGAAGCCCACGACGGACTCGGCGCGCTGTCCGACGCGCTCGCGGGCATCGTCGTGATGGTCCTGGTGATGCTCTGCCCGTACGCGACGTACAAGTTCGTGCACTGGGCGGCCGACGGCGGTGGGCACGATGACCTGCACCGCACCGGTGTCGCGGGTATGGCGGTGGCGGCGGGGGCGGCGAAGACCGCGGGCCAGCTCGCCATGCAGGCCGGCACCGGGACGCCCGCTCCGCAGGGCCCGTCGAAGGTGCCGGGCCAGGACTCCGGCGGGGTGGCCTCCGGTATCGACCCGACCGGCGGCTCCGGCAGCGAGCCGAAGCAGACGCGCTTCCGCTTCGGCGAAGACCCGAACGCCGGCGGCGACAAGGGCCGGGCCCTGATCCGTCGGCCTCCCACCGACGGTGACCGCGGGGTCCCCCTCATTCAGCGGCTCGGCCAGAGCGGGGCGGAAGCGGCTCCGGTCTCCTCCGGACCGACCCCGCAGGGCGCGTCCGTCACCCCGCCGCAGGTCCTGCACGAGGACCCGCCGGCGCCCCGGCACGGCGGGCCTCCGCCGCAGGGCGGCGCCACGCCGCAGCGGTGGGTCTATCCCTCCCCGCCTGGCGGATCGGGCTCGTAGCCCGTAGCTGACGGGGCGGCCGGGACCGGATCCCGGCCCGGCCGCCCCGTCTCCCCCCTTCTTGTTCCCTCTGTTCGCGTTCCAAGGACGGCTTCGCCATGCTTTCTGACGCTACCCACCCCGACAGTCCCGCCACCGTAAAGTTCCCACACCGCTCGCGCCGTGGCCTGTTGCTCGGTCTCACCGCACCGCAACTGGTCGTCGTCTCGTCCACCGGCCTGGTGCTGCTCGCGGTGCTGCTCACCTCCGGCGTAACCGGAGCCCTCAAGCTGATCCCCGTGTGGGCGTTGGTGCTGGCTGGTGTCTTCATCCGTCACCGCGGGCGTGCGCTCGCCGACTGGGCGCCGATCGTGATCCGGTACGTACTGCGCCGCTTCCGGGGCCAGCTCATCTGGCTCGCCCGGCCCTCCACCCGGCCGCAGCGTGAGGGCCTGCTGCACCTGCCGGGCACCGCCGCCTCGCTACGTGTGGTCACCGCGCCGGGCGGACGCTTCGGCGCTGTGCATGACCCGCACACGGGCACGCTGACTGCCGTGGTCAAGGTCTCCTCACGGGCTTTCGCCCTGCTCGACCCGGCCACCCAGTCCAGCAACGTTTCCGGCTGGGGCCGCACTCTGGCCGCGCTCGCCCGTACCGGTCACGTCGCCCGCGTGCAGGTCCTGGAGCGGACGGTCCCCGACTCCGGTGACGCCCTCAACCGGTACTGGACCGAGCACGGCGATGCGGCAACTCCGTTGGCCGGGCCGATCTACTCGGATCTGTTGGCCGCCGCAGGGCCCGCCGCCGCCCCGCACGAGGCGTACGTGGCCCTCGCCCTCGATCTCAAGGCGGCCCGTCGTCTGATCAACCAGGCCGGTGGCGGACTGGCCGGCGGCTTCGCGGTCCTGGCACAGCTCACCGCCACCTTCGATCAGGCCGCCCGCAACTCCGGTCTCATGCCGTCTGGTTGGCTGCCCGCGACCGAGATCGCCGGCGTGATCCGCAGCGCGTACGACCCGAAGGCGTCCGCCGCACTCGACCGCTGGTCCTCATCCGGCCGACCGCAGGCCGACCCCGCCGCCGCAGGCCCGATCGTCCTTGTCGAGAAGGCCGACCGTATCCAAACCGACTCCGCCCGCCACGCCACGTTCTGGATAGAGAACTGGCCGCGCATCGAGACCAACCCGGGCTTCCTGCACCAGCTCCTGTTCACCACCGAGGTCCGACGCAGCCTCTCCCTCACCTACGCGCCCAAGGGTCTTGATGCCGCGCTCAAGGATGTGCAGCGCAAGAAGGCCACGGTCATCGCGGACGCGGCCGAGCGCGCCCGCAAGGGCCAGGTCGACTCCGAGGAGGACTCGGTCGAGTACGCCGACATCAAGCAGCGCGAGCGCCAGCTGATCGCCGGGCACGCCGATGTCGCCCTCACCGGCCTGCTCACCGTCAGCGCGGACACCGACGAGCAGCTCAACGCAGCTTGCGCCGCGATCGAAACGGCCGCCGTCGCCGCGCTGATCGACCTGCGTCCGCTGACCTGGCAGCAGGCCGAAGCCTTCACCAACGCCGCTCTGCCGCTCGCCCGCCCGTAGCGCACCCGCACCACCGATTTCCGCGCTCTACCGAAGGGCACCCCCCTCATGTCGACCGAGCCCCTGCCCGATCTGGTCCCGGACTTTGTCCCGTTCGCCACCGCCGCGCTCGACTTCCACCGGGCTCTCAACATGCCCGTCGCCCAAGTCGCCGCCACCCGTGCCGAGCTGGACTCCCTGCACGCCCACGTGATCGCCCTGTACGACCTGCTCGACGCGCACGCCGTACGCACCAGGCCGGTCGCCGGCGCCGAAGGCGACCAACTGTGGGCCTGCCGGATCCGGCTGTGGCAGGCAGCCGACCACCTGCACGCCGCCTTCCATGCAGCTCCGCACCCAGGCACCGGCCGCCTCCCCTCCCTGGAGGCGCGCCGGGCCCGGCTCCCCGAAAGCACCCCCAACCTCACCGCCTGCCAGCGCCATCTGGCCACCGCCGTCCGGGTCCGCCATGACCACACCCCGGCCGACCTGCGCGACCCGTTCACCGGCCTCGCCCGCCACTGACCTCTGGAGCACACCGCCATGTCCTCTCGCACCCGTGCCAGCGCCAGCCCTCTGTTCGTCCCCCGCAAGTCCAACCGGCGCACCGCGCGTGCCACCCGCGACCAGTTCGCCGCCGCCCGCAACAAGGCCCGCCACGCCGGTCGGTCCGAAGCCCGCCGAACCGAGCCCGGCCACGACCCCGACCTGCGCTCCACCTTTCCGGCTGCCGGGCGCCCCGGCCCGGCCTCCGCGCGCGGCGGAAAGCTCAAGCTGCCCGCCCACCGGATGACGACCGCGATCGCCGCCGGCGCCTACCCCTTCCTCGCCGAGGGCGGCCTTGGCGCCCAGGGCATTTACGTCGGCCGCGACGTACACGCCGAGGCCGCCTTCACCTACGACCCGTTCGCCCTGTATGGACGCCTCGACGGATTCACCAACCCGAACATCCTGCTCGCCGGGATCATCGGCATGGGCAAGTCCGCGCTCGCCAAGTCACTTGCCGTGCGTGCCGTCGGCTTCGGCTACCGCATCTACGTCCCCTGTGACCCCAAGGGCGAATGGACCATCGTGACGCAGGAGTTGGGCGGGCAGACCATCGCGCTCGGCCCCGGCTTGCCCGGCCGTCTCAATCCGTTGGACGCCCCGACCAAGCCGTCCGGCGTCGACGAGCAGGACTGGACGGGCGAGGTCCGCAAGCGCCGCCTTCTCCTGCTCGGCTCTCTCGCCAAAACAGTCCTACGCCGCGAGCTGTACCCGATGGAGCACACCGCACTCGACGTGGCACTCGACCAGGTCGTCGCTCACGCCAAAGCCACCGGCACCACGCCCCTGCTCGGTCAGATCGCACACGTGCTGGGTTCCCCCGAGCGCCTCGACGACGCGCTCGGCGAACTCTCCGGACGTCTGGGCCAGGCCGCCGAGGACCTCGCCCACGCACTGCGTCGTCTCGTGCACGGTGACCTGGCCGGCATGTTCGACGCCCCGTCCACCGTGGCATTCGACCCGTCCGCACCCATGCTCTCCATCGACCTGTCCCGGCTCGGCGGCGCAGGCGACGACACCGCGCTCGTCCTGGCAATGACCTGCGCCTCGGCGTGGATGGAGTCCGCGCTCGCCGACCCCACCGGCGGTCGCCGCTGGGTGATCTACGACGAGGCATGGCGGGTCATGCGGCACGTTGCACTGCTGGAGCGCATGCAGAGCCAGTGGAAGCTCTCCCGTGGCCTGGGCA
The DNA here is from genome assembly GCF_040655895.1 of Streptomyces sp. NPDC050264. Taxonomy (NCBI): domain Bacteria; kingdom Bacillati; phylum Actinomycetota; class Actinomycetes; order Kitasatosporales; family Streptomycetaceae; genus Streptomyces; species Streptomyces sp. NPDC050264. The sequence goes on along the minus strand of NZ_JBFAKV010000042.1, from coordinate 23,694 downwards.
TCGCCAACATGATGGTTATTCACCGCCTCTCCGACCTGCTGGCTGCGGGCGACGCCGGATCTCGTGGACGCGCGCTGGCCGAGGGCCTGCTCACCGACTGCTCCACACGGGTCATCTACCGCCAGGAGGCAGACCAACTCGTCTCGTCAGCAGCGCTATTGGGACTGACCGGCATCGAGACAGAGGCTGTCTCCGCGCTGACTAAGGGGCGCGGACTGTGGAAGGTGGCGGGCCGGTCCTTCATCACACAGCACCTGCTTCACCCGCGTGAGCGCGAACTCTTCGACACAGATTTTCGGATGGCTGCCTGACCCGGCCACCACCGAGGCCACCGCGAGGGGGGCCGTGTGCCCTGCGGGCGCCCCTTGCCTCCCGCTCCCCCGCACGACCTCTTCAAAGACAGGCGCCCTCATGTCCAAGTACCCCGCTGTTCGCCGTGCCGTCCGTCGGCTGGCCCGGTTCTACCTCAGCGCCATCACCGACCGCGCCGGCGACCGTACCATCCCACTGGCCACCGGCCCCTTCGGTGCCCTGCACAAATCCCACCGTCTTACCGACCGGGTGCTGGCCACGTGCGCCTCCGAGGCTCACCATGACTGACCCCGCCTGGATCACGCTCGCCCGCCACACCGCCCTGGGTGTGACCGCCTCCGTGTCCAACGACGACCGGGAAGAAGCCAACGGCCTTCTTCCCGACGCCGGATTCTGCGTGGGGCAAGCCGAGTTCGCGTACGTGCTGGGTGCCACGGAGCCGCATTTCCTCGAGCACGCCCTCAATCGGCTCTATTCCGAGGTTGGCGGTCACAGGGTCGTCATCGACGACGTAGATCTCGCCTGCCTCCCCCTGGCTGCCATAGAGGTCCGTGAGCGCGCCGTACATCCGGACCGCCCGCCTGTCCGCAGCAGCGGTTGCTGGTGAGCGCGCGCTTTCCGAGTGGGACACGGTCTCGGACAGCCTCTCCGACGCCGACGGCTGGCCGCTCGATGACCGCTACGGCGTGCGTCAGCAGCAGCGCGACGCCAAGATGTGGGCTCTGTTCGATCCCTGGTCCCGCCCACGGCTCACCTCCGGACGCGGGTCGCGGTGAGGCGAATGTGTCCGCAAGTACCTGATCTGACGGCCGTCATGACGCCGGGGGTTCTTCGTCCATCGCGTTTTCCTCGCGCGGGTCGACGTTGGCGGGATCGCGGTCCTGGAACAGTTCGTAACGACGCCGCTGGTTCTGCTCGTATTCGGCGGCTCTGCGGCGCTTCTCCTTTGTCCGCTCAGAGAAGGGTGGAAGGGGGTCGGAACGGATGTAGGCCGCCAGGAGTTCGGTCAGCTCGTCTGTCAGCTCCGTGAGCCAGCCCACTGCGAAGAAGTGCCGGACACCAGCAGCCCTGAACTGTCGCATGACGACGAAGAGGGACTTCACGCGGTCGCGGAGTTCACGGCTTGGGATGCGGGCCACGGCCCTCTCGACGTTCCGCATGTGGTCGAACATGGTATCCAGGTACGGCGCCCGCTCGTCCGTATGCAGGGTTGCGACATCACCTCTGACTGACCCCAAGAAGTCGCCGAGGGCGATCAGTTCGTTCAAGGCCTTGTCCGCCGCAACCAGGCCGATCTCCAAGAGGCGGGCCTCTTGGGTCAGCTTCCTCTGATGAGTCAGGGTGAACCAGACGCCACCGAAGGACGCTACGCCACCTACGAGGGCACCGCCGAAACCGATCAGACCGGAGAGTACTTCTGCCTGCATGCTGATCATCATGCCGACTGGACAGACCTGCGGGAGCCGGTCTCAGTAATTCCAGTTCAGTGGCCCGGGCCGCCAGCTCCCACAGTGTGCCCACCTAGTGGACTTCACGAATTGATCGCAGCACGCTCATCGGTCGTCAGCTCACGGCTGTGCTGAACGCCGAGTTCGGCCTTGATTTCGTCGGCCTCCATCATCTCGTCGGCAGTGAGTCCGTAGCGTTCGGCGGCCTCCTCGAAGCGCATCAACGTGAGCCCGAGCTTGATGCGTCGGCGTTTGTTGCGCTCCGCCTCGATTCGCGCCTTCACGTCGTCGTGCGCCGGAAGAGGGCGCCCACTGACATAGGTCCCGAGGTACTTCATCGCGTCGTTCAACGCGATCGAAGTGAGGACCACGTGGTCGTCCCACGTGACGTAACCGTCGAATACCCGGATCAGCTTGAGGGTCTCCCGGCACCGGCTGCGGCGCGCGTCCTCCGATACGGGGAGCAGGCTCACGCCGGTACGTGCCCGCACGACCATGACCTGTTGCTCGCGGTTCCATGCCGCCCTGTCGTCGGACGATGAGATCGCGGCCTTGCCCTGCATCTTGCTCAGCAGCTCACCCAAAAGGTCGTACGCCTCCTGCGCTGCCGTCCTCGCTGCTGTATCCCGTGCTGTCCGGTCGGACGCTTTGGCCTGCATCCGGGCTCCCCAGATGCTCGCTCCCCCACCAATCCCGGCACCGATAAGACCCGAGACGAAATTCCCCGACAGGAAGTCGATCCATTGGCTCATGGCGGAATCATGCCGACGGGGCCAGCCCTCATGGGGCTGATCCCGTCAACTCCTGGGCCGACGGGGGCCACAGAATCCCACATAACGGAATATCGTGCGTCTTACCCGAAGGGGTTGCCGCCCTGCGCCTGAACCCCGGCTGTGGCCGCCTTCAGGTAGGCGGCGTAGGTCTCGCGTTGGTTCCAGGTGAACATGACGGTCCGGGAGTTGTTCGCGACGGCTTTCTCCGCCTCGGCGGTAGCAGTGCGGAGCTGCCCGCGGTCTTGTTCGGTGGCGAGCTGCACATATCCGTTCGCGAGACGGGTCGGCTCCTTGAACAGAACTTTGATGACGTCCTTGAGCGGGATCACGGAGTCTTTGGCCCCAGTCACCTTCCCCATGAGCTTGCGCTTGATCTCAGCGCGGTCCGCGTGGAGCGTGACGGCCGCGACGTACCCCTTGAAGACCTGGGCTGCGGGCTGGGGCGACGGTAAGCCCTTCGAGAAGTCGTATGCCATCGGATCAGTGTGCCGTTCAGGCAACTGAGTTGAGCGCGGTACGCACGAAGCCGCCTCCATCTGTTCAGCCGCTCGAGGACCTCGTCCAAGTACGCGAGCAGGCGGCGGTACGCCCCCTCGAGATCGTCGTACTTCCGGGCCAGCTCACGGAGCTTGATCCCGTACTCCGCGAGGTACCCGACGTAGGCCCCGAACTCCAGCTTCTGAGCCGCCGTCATCACCTGCTCAATCACCTCATAGTGGGCGCCGTACTGACCTATCTCCGCCAGGCGCCTGCGCTGCTCGCACACGCCGAGACGGCCCTGGCCCGCTTCGACCCGGACGTCCAGTTGGCCGGACAGGCCGTACCGGCTTCGGGAACTCCGCGCAGCGCTGGAGGGCGCAGCGCAGGTCCAGGGCAATCTCGAGTTCGTATCCGAAATCCTGGTCCAGGATCATCCCGCGTTCCAGGAGACGTGGAGTCGAGCGGTCGCGCTGCGCAACACGGAAGGCTGGCACTACGCCTTGACCTGGGTCGAGCACAGCGCCGCGCTCACCGAAATCACAAAGTCCGAGCGGGAGTTGGACAGTGGCCCCGCTCCGTCGCGGCAGCCCGAGGCGGCCCGTTCTTGGTCCCCGCTCGCGCTCCGGCACATCAATGCGGCGATCGAGTCGTCCTCGGTCCGCCCCGCCGCCGCCCAGCACTTTCCGGAGAGCAAGCCGCCGCGCTCGCGCTGACTAACGGAGATCTCCGGCACCACCAAACCCGCCTTCGGGCCTCATTCTCATCCCTCAGCATGGCTCCGACCTCTGCGAGGTGCATCTTCGTGGCGGACACACGCCCGCACATCACCATCGGCCACCACGCTCAGTACGGTGTCGTCGCCGCGACGTCCCACGACAACCACGTCGCCGAGCACGTCCTGGGACTCGTCGGCTTCGAGCGCCTGCCCGACAGCGACCTGTACGCCCTGACCGACCCACACCATGACCTTGTCCGGCGCGGCGGACAGGCGGTGCAGTCACTGCGGGCCGCGCAGTACAACGTCAGCTCCGACGCGGCCTACGACCTTCAGCCCCAAACTCGCCTGTCGCAGACCTCCGGTCTCCTCGACCGGCTGGAGAAGACGCCCTCAGCGGCTCCTTCCATCCCCGAGACCGCCGCTGCCGCTGCCCCTACTCACGCCATAATCCAGGCCGGCCGAATCGTCACGCACGACCAGGGCCACAGTCCCGAAGGCACGCTGAGGACGGTCAGCAGCAATACGCGGACGCGCGGGGGTGTCCTGCTCCATAGCGAGGATGACCTCCGGTACGTCGAATCGCGCCTTCCCAGCACCGATGTCGCCGTCTCCTACATCCGGGGCAACGGGCGCCCCGAGTCGGGCCCGGTCACGGAGCAACGACGGGCGCAGGCCGCCACGTCCATCTCCCCGGCCCGCGCCGCCAAGGCGCCCTCTGAGGGCCACCCAGCCCTGATCCCCCACGGCCAGGGTCGGGCAGCAACACCCACCCACACCGCGTCGGACAAGAAGAGCCGTACGCGCTAATCCCACCACTCACCGACTCCAAGGAGTCTGCTCATGGCAGTCAAGAAGCTGTGGACCATCGACCACGCCTGCGGACACACCACCGAGGCGGACCTCTCCGGCCGCGCCGCCGACCGGCGGGCCGGATACGCGCGCTGGCTCGCCGAACGCGACTGCATCGGCTGCTGGCGTGCCGCCCGCGACGACGACGCAGAGGCCAAGGCCGAGTGGCTCGCGACCCGGCGGGCCGCGGAGCAGGACGAGGCCAAGTCCTGGTCCGATCAGTACCGCATGCCACCGCTGGAGGGCACCGATCGCGCCGTCACCTGGGCCGTCCGCTGCCGCCACCAGCTCGTCTCCGCCGCCTACACCGCACTCGTCGTCGAGGGCGCCACCAGTGAGGCCGAGTGGGAGGCGATCGAGGACCTCATCCGTCCGGTGACCCGTGCCGGCTGGTGGATCGACCAGCGCGACGCCGACCCCGTTGATCTACCCGAGCTGCTAGAGGCGGCCTCCCCCGCCGACCGGCCGACCGAGAACCCCCACTTCTAGTCCCGTCGATCCCGCACCCCACCGGAGCCCTGCCATGCTCACCCCGCCCGACATCACGATCACACGCGAACACGACGGCAACGTCATCGCCGAGGGCGGTGACGAACTCGCCCGCACCCTCCTCAAGCGCGCCGGCTTCCAGTACGAGCAAGCGATCCGCTCCTTCTGGTACCGGCTGCCCTGGGACATGGGCGAGAAGCGCGAGAACGAAATGGCCAGCCACGCCGCCCAGCTGCTCACCGCCGTCGGCTACCGGGTCGACATCGCCCCCGACCTGTTCGTCGGCCCGACAACCACACCATCGGACCCTCAGGGCCGCCTCCTCTACGGACACCAGATCCTCAACCTGACCGACCAACTCAACGGTGCCGAAACCGCCGGGGCAGCGGCCGGGCTCACCGAGCACGTCCTAGATGTCAACGACGGAGTGCTCGTCCGGCTCAGCGAGTTCTTCGAGGCCGCAGCCGAGAAGGCAAAGGAGACCGGCACCGACGAGGGCTGGGACCTGGCATACGACTTCAACGAGGCCGCCTCCACACTGACTTCCCTGGGCGAGCGCCTCGACATCGCCACCGATCAGCTCCGTGCGCTCGACCGTCCGCCGAGGCCGAATTGGCAGGCCCAGATCGCGAACTACTACGGCAGCGCCCCGGCCGCCCAGCACCCGGTGAGGACCACCGCCCCGACCGGCGCTCCCTCCGCCGCTCCACCGCCCGCGCCCAAGCCAGGCCAATCCCGATAACTCGCCGCGCCCACTCATCTCCCGACCGCACCCATACGGAGACAGCCCGTGATCACCAGAAGAACCCGCCGGCCCCAGCCCTTCCTCCTCCCCGCACCACGTCATGGGACCGCGCCTTGTCTCCTTCACGCACCACCAGCACGCCCTCGACCACCACCGGCACCGACGCCCTCCTGTACCTGCTGATCGCCAGCGCAGCGCTCGGCATCGGCGGCGGGAGCCTCGCCTGGCTCTTCGGCAATCTCGCCAACGCCACCTTCGGCTCAGATCCTTGGGCCGCCTACCTCCCAGCAGAATCCCTGCTGCACCCAGATCAGGTCTGGCCGCACCTGGCCCCGCCCGCCGTGATCGCCGGGTGCTACTTCCTCCCCGCGCTCGTCCTCCTGTCTGCCGCGCTGCTTTGCGCGAAGGTGTGGCTGCAGCTGCGCGGCAACCCGAAGGGCCTGGCTGACCAGCAGGATCTCGCGGACCTCCTGCCCAAGAAGGTCGCGGCCAAGGCGATAGACCTCCGCCCGAGCCTGAAAAGCACCAAGCCCAAGCTTGTAGCCCCGAACGACCGCGGCGTGCTGCTCGGGACGCTGTCGTCGGGGAAGCGGGAAATCCGCTCCTCTTGGGAGGACGTGATTGTCGCGATCATGGCGCCCCGATCAGGGAAGACGTCCGGCCTGGCCATACCAGCCATCCTGCGCGCCCCCGGTCCCGTTCTGCTGACCAGCAACAAGGCGGCCCGGGATGCATTCACTGCGACGGCTACCGCACGCGCCGAGGTTGGCACGGTGTGGACGTTCGACCCGCAGCAAATCGCGCACGCGCGCCAGGAGGTGTGGTGGGACATCCTCGCCGATGCCCGAGATCTGACCGGGGCCCGGCGCCTGGCGGGGCATTTCGTGACCGCGTCTGTGAACGAGTCGAGCGCCGGCGACTTCTGGTCCACCGCCGCCGCGAACACCCTCACCGCGCTCTTTCTCGCCGCAGCCCGCGACCGCCGTCCCATCACTGACGTGCTGGCCTGGCTCGCCTCACCCGCGGACCGCACCCCGGTAGACCTGCTCCAGGACGCCAGGCTCGACGCGGTCGCCGCCCAGTTGCAGGGCACCGTGGCCGGCGCCGTCGAGACCCGCGACGGCATCTTCGAGACGGCCCGGCAGTACGCCAGCTGCCTCCTCGACCCGGCGATCGCCGCCTGGGTCACTCCGCCCGACGGGCTGACGAAGATCCAGGAGTTCAAGCCCGAGGCGTTCGCCACCAGCAAGGACACACTGTTCCTGCTGTCCAAGGACGGTGGCGGCTCCGCCTCGGCGATCATTGCGGCGGCAGCCGACGCGGTGATGCGCGCAGCCGTTCTCCAGGCCGAGCGCGACGGCGGACGGCTCGACGCACCACTGTTGGCGATCCTCGACGAGGCCGCCAACGTCTGCAAGATCGCCGACTTGCCGGATCTCTACTCGCACCTCGGCTCCCGGGGCGTCATCCCGGTCACGATCCTCCAGTCCTACCGCCAGGGCGTACGGGTGTGGGGCGAGGCCGGCATGGACGCCCTCTGGTCCGCCGCCACCATCAAGCTCGTTGGATCCGGCATCGACGACGCCGACTTCGCCGACAAGCTCTCCCGCCTCGTCGGCGACCACGACGTCCGCAGCGTGTCGGTATCAACCAGCGAGTCAGGCAAGTCGACGTCCGTCTCCATGCGCCAAGAGCGCGTACTGCCAACCGACGCGATCCGCGCCCTGCCCAAGGGCTCCGCGCTGCTGCTCGCGACCGGTATCAGGCCCGCCCTGCTCGATCTCAAGCCGTGGTACCGCGAACCGGACGCCGACCGCCTCGGCGCCGCCTCCGCCAAGGAGACCGCCGCTATCACCGAGCGCGCGCTGGCGAAATCCCTGGGCCGGGACGACTTCGGTCCGGCCGTATGACCCCGCCGGTCGTCCGCCTCGGGCGGGCCAGACCCAGGTGTCCCAGGCCCTCCCACACCCGGCTCCCGCTCCCCTTCTTGAGGTACCGCTATGTCCCATGCCGACCCGTCCTGGGCATCCGTCCGCCGCTCCGAACGCCTTGCCGGAACCCCCGTCGTACGACGCGGCGCCGACTGGTGGCTTGTCGCCCCCTCCGGCACGCTCCTCGCCTCCGACCCGGCCTTCGTCGGCGAACTCGACCGTTTCGCGACCGACTTGGCCGGTGCCGAGCAGGCCGTCACCGCCCTACGTGCCCAGCGGAAACAAGCACGTAAGGCACGGCTGTGACCCCGCTCGTCCAAGCCGAGCAGGCCGTCCTCGGCGCCCTGTTCCTGGATCCCAGGCAGCTCATCGGTCTCTCGGGGTGGCTGCGCCCGGAGCACTTCGACCGCCCGGTGCATGCAGCGCTGTACGCGGCCATGCTCAAGCTCCGGGCCGAGGGCCATCTCGCGGCGACCGCCGGCGCCGACGGTCCAGTGCCGCTGGCCTGGATCACTGACACCGTCCAAGAGGCGAGCGGCCATACGCGGGGGCTGACTGCAGTGTTCCCGCACCTCTTGGTGTCGGCGTGCCCGCGCCCCGAACACGCCCCGATATACGGCCGGATGGTGCTGGAGGGCGCCATCCACCGCAGCGTCGCCCTGCACGCCGGTCGGCTGCACCAGGCCGCGCTCGCCGATCTGCGCCGCGGCTCCGTCGACGAGACGGTGCACCACGCCCAGGTGCTGTCCGACGTACTCGTCGAGCTGGCCCGCGTCTGGGGGACCGAGCCTCGTCCAGTCGCGCCGCCCGACGCGTACTCGCTCCACCCCGGTCGTCCCCACTCGGTCGCCGATCAGGTGCTGGCCGATGAGGAGTTCCTCCTCGGATGCCTCTCCTCCCACTCCGAGCAGTTGCTGGACCTGGTGCACTGGCTCCGTCCCGACGATTTCATCGATCCAGGGCATCAACAGATCTACCGCGCGCTCAGGGCACTGCTCCATCGCGGCGAGCCCATCGACCAGCTGACCGTGCTGTGGGAGGCCCAGCGGCGCGGCGCCCTGTCCGACGGCACGCTTGATACCGATCGCGTCCAACGGGTCTGCGATCCCTTGGTCAGTGGTGCCGCCGAGCACTTCGGCGAGCAGATCGTCAACGCCTCACTCGTGCGTACCGCCGCGACTGCGGCCCGCCAGGTCGGCGCCCTGGCCGACCATGAAGCACTCGCCCCCGGGCAGCTCCTCGACTACGCCCTGTACGCCCTCGGCCCGCTGGAGGATGTCCGCCGCCGCCTGCGTATCGCGCAAGGCATCGAGCCGGGCCCCAGCCACGCCGACGACCGTCCCGGAGGACCGCCGCCTTCGAGCCGCACCGATGCCGCCCTCGCGCGCAGCCACGTCGCAGATGGCTCGCCCGTCTTGGCACCGACGCCATCTCGCGCCGCTCCCCCTGCCCGCCACAACCGACGGAGTCCGTCATGACCGACCACACGGGCCTCGCCGGCCTCGAAAAGGACGAGTTGTATGCCATGGCCCGGGAGTTCGAAGGGCTGCGCGCCGAGATCCTCGGCTCGTACACGTCCCGCTCACTGCCCGACCTCACCTCCGCGTCCCACCACCTCACCACGTTGACGAGCCTGGTCAAGGACGTGTCCGACGCCGTGCTCTTCCGCGCAGCCGACACCGACCCCGGCCTCGACTTCGGCCCGGTCATCCTCGCGTACACCAGTGCCGCTGATCCGGCTGGGCATGCGCTGGCGAGTTATACCGAAGCGTTCGCGCAGCTCGGATTCCTGCGCAGGTACGAGGAAGGTCGGCCCACCCCTGACCTCCAGGACGCCCGTCGGGCGGCATTCGCCGTGAGTCAGGACGGGCTGGACAACGCCGTGGGCAAGCTGGAGGAGACCGTCGATTCCTTGCGCCGTTCCTCCGACCGAATAGACGGGACACCGCCGCGCGTGCTCGCTGCCCTGAGCAGGTCCTCCCTCCCGGCGAACTCGATCTACCGAGTCACGGCCAAGGCCGCCGCCTCTTCTCCGATACGGCTCGCCTTTGCTCCGGAGCCCCGCCACGCCCGCTGAGCGGCCACCCAGCAGCCAGCTTCGCGGCGCCTTCGTCGCGGACGCCGACGCTGTTCGAGGCCGAGGTCCTCTGAGCTGGGGGCCGTACGGGCTATCGCTCGCTGGGAGCGGGTCACGCGTCCGGCGCCCCGCCCGACCGACGAGGCCGGTCGACTCGACTCGCTGTTCGTGGAGTGGATGCAGGGCCTCCCTCCGGGGTGGGTGACTGCCACCCCGGGGCTCGGTCGGCCTGCTCAACTCGCCGCATTGGGCAACGGCGTTGTGCCGCAGCAGGCTGCCCGCTCCCTGCGGCTGCTGGCACCACCCATCGGCTCATGCCGACACCGGCGGCCAGCGTGATCAGCGGCTTCTACGGCAAATCCCCGGCCGGGCCAAACCCGGAACTCTCCGGACCATCGCCACCCCGAACACTCGAACTCGCCAAGGGGTAGTGATGGCTGATCCCGCTCAGGAGAACGAGCCGATACGCGTACCGGACCACGACTTGGATGACCTGGTCTCCACGGTCACCCGGTTGGTAACGGAGAGCCGCAAGCAGGGCGAGGCCCTCGCCCGTCTCACCGACGAGGCACCCCTCGCCGAGGCCGGCGGCAGCGACGACTCCGAGAATCCCGGCGTTGCCGGTCCGGGGGACGCCTCCGCGTCCGCCGGACCGGGGGATTCACAAGAGGGTCCAACGTCGATCTTCATCCTGGCCCTCGACGGCACGTCGTACACCGAAGAACTCGCCGCGCTGACCAACTGGGTGCATCACCTGCTGGTGCCGGTCTACGGGCGAGAGGTCAGCACCTCGCACCCGTGGTGCCGCAAATGGTACGAGCATCCCGAAGCTGTCGCTCGCCTGCACGCTCTGTGGCTGGCCTGGCAGCAGCTCACCGACGTCGAGGCCGGGCTGACCGGTCCATCAACGTGGCACCGCGACCACCTCGACCCAACCCTTCTCCAACTCCGCGCTCCCGATGGCCCGTTCGGGGCATGCACCACAAGCAGCGCGCGCCCCAACCACCGGCTCCTGGCGGCGCCCGATGTCGATCTGGTGGCCTGACATGGAGGACCTGTACGAGAGCCTGGAATACGACTACCGGCTCGCCGGCTTCCAGGCCGCCACCGAGCGGGTCGAGGACGACTTCATCCACGTCACCATCTCGGACGACATGTTCGTGCCGATGGCCGCCCACCACAGCGCCGATGGCCGCGACAGCTACCTGCTGTTCTACGACCGGGCAGCCATCTGGGGCGTCCCCGGGCAAGCCGAGTTCGTCGCCCTGCGCATCACTCGGGACATCGACCAGCGCACGTACACCTTCGACATCGAGCGGGCCGCGGTGGTCCCCCTGGCCCAGAACTGGCTCATCCGGCAGGGCTGCCCACCGGAGGCGACCCTGGCCACGCGTAACCATGGGCCCCGGCCGGCCGATGCTCTCACCTCACGGCTCGAAGACCTGCTGCGCACCAACGCGGAGAACCGGTACGAGGTCCTCGACGACTTCACCGACAACCCGTGCACCTCCGATTTCGGCGTCGAAACACGCTTGGTCGTGTACGACCATCACCCCGACTCGGCGTCCGCCCCGTACCGGCTGTTCCTCGAAGAGACCGACAAGAACCTCCAGACGTACACGGTGCGCGAAGTCGCCTTCGCAACTGCGGAGGAAGCCGACGACTGGGCCATGAACCGCAGTGCCCCGCTCCCGCTCGCCCCGGCACCGGGCAACCCCTCCACGCGTAGGGTGCAAGCCGCTCGTGCCCGCTCCACGACCGAGGGACCCGCCCCTCTGGCCGTTCCACCGGCTGCGGCCGCCGCGCCCCGAACACCTCCGGCCACCGCGTCACGGACTCGCGGAGGTGCGCGATGAAGGCGGCCCGGTACGCATTCGCCGCGCACCCCGAGGCCCTCGCCGATCTGCGCGACGTACCGGAGAACATCCGCGACCTCGCTCTACTGGAGTTGCAACACCTCGTCCACGGCAACGAACGCGGCGCGGCGCTCACCCGCGAACTGTCGGGCTGCCACAAGGTCTACGTCGATCCGGAGACCCGGTGGCGGATGGTCATCCAGTTCCGTGATGCCCCCACCACGTCCCAGCATCGGCGCGAGATCTACCTGCTGGCCGTCGGCGAGCGCCAGGACCATGCCGCGTACCGCCTGGCCTCGCGCCGTCTGGAGCGCGAGCGCCAAGCCCCGGCCGACCCTTCGCACAGTCAGCGTGCAGAGGCCGCCCGCTCCCGTTCTCCCCGGGGAAGTGCCGGGCCGTCCCAAGAGGCACCGGCGCCCCAGCCGCGCGTCCCGGCACCTGTGGCGCAGCTGCCTTATCCCTCCCGGGCGAGGTGACGCCGTGGCGACCGCCAGACCTCCCTAGCCCCCAAGTGTCCGCGTGGCGCCAGCCCCGCGCCGCGCCGACGCTCGCGCACCACCTCGGAGGTTCTCTGCCATGCCCCCGTCGCCTCTCGACGATCTCGATCCCAACACCGAGGTCTTCGTCTCTCCCGTGCACCTCGCCGGCGCCGGAAGCCGTGACGTCGTCTTCAATATCCTTGACTCTGCCCCTGGTTGGTCGAAGACCGTCGCCTTCGAGACGGACACGTACTACACCAGCCCATGCCAACGCGTACGGATCGCCAACCCGTTGGAAAGCTACTACGGCGGATGGACGATCACTTTCTCCGAAGACCCGCTCGGCGTCCCGGACTGGATCTCCACCTTCGACCGCGGGACCCCGAACGAGGCCGTCGCCGCCTTCGCCCGGGTCCTCGTCCACAGCCTCCCCGGCAACTTCCGCGACTACTTCAGCGACGGCAAGCACTACGGCCCCGGACCAGAACAACTCATCCGCGACGGCGAGTGGGAGTTCGTCCGCGGCAGCCGCCCCCATCTGAACGTCGCTCCCGACGGGCACATGGCCCTGCGCACCCGAGACGGCTGGGTCCACGAGTACAACGAGCTGCTGGTCCCGGCGAAGTCACTGTGGCGCCTGTCGGCAGGACCCGACCCTGTGCACGCTCCGACCTGGCGTGCGTTCTTCAGCGGCAAGACGCACCCGCACCTCCGTGCCGCCGCCATCGCCGCGCTCATCAGCAGCACCCCCGTCCCGCGCTTCGCTGCCGACATTCCCGAGCACCACCACCGTCTGGTCGACGTACACCGCACCGCCCCCACGGCCACCGTCCGCGCACAGGCAGCCCTGACCCGCACGCCCCACGTCCCAAAGCCGACCAGCGCCATCAACGCGCCCACCTTGACCACGAACCCCCGTCCCGCCCATGGCCGTTCCCGCCGTCAGCGCTGAGCATCACCCAAGGTCCGGAGTCCCACCATGCCCACACGCCTCGAAGGCGACTTCTTCGTCTCCCCCGTCTACCTCGCCGGCTCCAGGACCATCGGCGACCCAGGCCTCCAGCCACTTCTCGGCCTCGGCTTCACCCTCGCCCACGACGACCTCGGCAACGCCTACGTCACCTCGCCCGATCAGTGCCTCCGGCTCGGCTACCTGCCCGAAGGCCCGGACAACATCCTGTGGAAGATCACCGCGCATCGGCACCCGTTCGACGAACCGGAGTGGATGGCGACCTTCGACGCAGGCACCCCAACGGAGCTGGTCACCGCCTTCACTTCGACGCTCGCCGACGGGTACCGCAACGATCCTGACACCACCTTGTTCAGCCCTCACCAACAGATGCAGGAAGGCTGGTTCCCCCTGCAGGACGCAGGTTGGCAGCTGGACAGCGGGCGTCTGATCACGGTGTCCACGGCCCCCGACCGTCTCGCCGGCCTCGCCTACTCCGGACGCTTCCTTACCCGGCAGGCCGAACTCCACGGCGATGAGCAGCGCTGGGTGCTCTGGGGCGGCCAGGACGGATATCACTCAGGCTGGTGCGCCACGTTCACCTCCGGCGTGCCGAAGCCGCTCATCGCGGCGACCACCGCCCGCCTGGCCAGCCAGGATCCGGTGCTGCGCTACGGACCCGAGATACCCAAGCTCAACCGCTCCGCCGCCCGCATACGCCCCGTGCCACCTCCGGTCCCGACTCCGCTGGAAGTGCAACGTGCCACGGCGGCCCGCGCCCGTTCCCAAGGACACCGCCTCGCGGCCACCAGGGCGGTCGCTCATACCGCGGCGGGTACCCTCAGCGCCGCCCTGCCCGTCCGAACGCACCACCGCCCTGCTGCTGCCGCTCGCCTCTGAGCAGGCAACCTTGCCAGCTTCTGCCTGCCGTTTCGCGGCTGGAGGGCGCCGCCCCACCCCTCTTCCACCACTCGCATTCGCCCTACACGCGGGAGCCCTCGATGCCTGACGACTCCGGCCTTGCCGCCGCCGACGTCATGATCACCTCAGCCTGGGGTCATCCCGTTGACGAGTGATACGACCTCCTGCGTGAGGGCCGCTCGAAGGATCCGGCGCTGGTCGCCGTGCTGGGCATCCGTATCGCCCTCGTCATGGACGACAGCGACATGGCCATGCAGCAGGCCCGTCTCCAGCACATGACGCGTCCGGATAGCGTGCCCGTCTTCCACGAGTCCGACCGGATCGAGGCCGCCTCCACCAACTGGATCGCCGCGCTGCGGGAAGCCAGGCCCGTATGCACGCCACCCCATCCGTTATCGGCGCCTTCCCTTCGGGGTACCTCGCCGACGGCCTTGCCCGCTCGCTCGGCAAAGAAGCCACGCCCCGAGCAGACGCAGCACACGACCGTTCATCCTCGGAACCCTCGGCCGACCACGCAGCTGGCCGCGAAGCATTGCCCGTCGTGGCGTCCTTCCCGGCCCGCGAACCGGCGTGTGCCTACCGGCGTTAGTCCGTGCCGCCGTCATGCCGCGCAGGGGGAACTTGGCCGGTGACCGCGCCCACCGCCGTCGCCAGCTCCTCGACACTGAGTTCGACACGTCGGCCGTCCGCCATCCGGGCCCTTCCCAAGGAACCCGCCGCCGCGTCATCAACAGCCTCCGTGTAGGCGAGCTGTTCCTCGTCCCGCAACTTCTTCTCCTTCTCCGTCGGTCGCCTCGGGCACAGCTCTCGGGGCGACCGATTCATTCCATCGTGGGACGGCACAGGGGGGGGTGGCGCCGAGCCGAGTTCGCCCACGGCAGACGTGCACCGCGGCAAAGGACTGGAGACCTGCTTCGCGACCATGCCAACGTACGACCGTCTCGAAAAACCCCAGGTTAACAAAGGGATTCCTGTGCGTATCGCTGATCACCTGCAACCTCGTGCACACCCCTACCGAACTCCCATACACCGTCTTCGCCAAGCACGACTGGCCGCTGGATTGAACCGCCCGCTCCCCTACTGATCCACGCCAACTGCGCAGCCTTGGAGGCTCCCTTGCCCAAGACGATCACCATCGGACAACTGATCCACCAGCTCCAGACCTTGGACCCGGATCTCCCCGCGTACCTCGCCATCAACCCCGACTGGCCCTTCGCTCACCGCATCGGGAGCGTCGTCGAGGACCGTTCCGCGTTCGGGGGCGGGGCCGTGTACATCGCCGAGGACGGCCAGCAGGAGGTGCTGTCCCCGAACGTCCGCTCCCAGCTCAACTGGTCCACGGCGTGAACCGCCGCACTTCCCGGGACCACGAGTGCCGCTCGATGAACTCGTCGAGCGGCACTGTGCCCCTCAATCTGCTTGCTGCAGGGCCCATGCCCTCGGGTGCGCGTGGGGCGCTGATCCGCTCTGTCCCCCAGCGGGCTTCCGCTCCGGTTCTCGCGCGCTGGGTCTGCGCCTGCGACCGCACTCCGCTCCGCCCTGGCACCCTCCTCCTCAGCTGGACGCCTTCAGCGCCGGGTGGGATGAACGTGACCGCTCGCCTCGGTCTGTCATCGGCAGAGGTCCTCCTCGCGACCTGGCCGAACCTTCACGACGGCTGGCCCCCGGTCGTCCGCCCCACGCTGCTGGAGGTCATCGAGCTGCACGCCGCACTGTCCGTGGCCACGAACGCACTGCACCTGGCCAATCACCTCGCCGACGCCTGATTCCGTTCTTCGAGTCGTACGACGACAGGGCTGTCCCACAATGGGACAGCCCTGTCGGTGTGCGCCAAGGACTACGGCGAATGTGTACGGATAGAGGTTGACCGATGTTCGGTTCCCGGCGCCACACAGCGGCGTGACGGAACGCCACCGGGCGCATCGCCGAGGCCGCCCAGCCCTGCGCCGATAGGGTTCCGATCATGAGCGAAAGCACATCGCCGGAACCCACCGCGTACGACCGCGCCGCGGTGCTCGGCGAGCGCCTCAAGGAGCGCATCTACTCATCCCTGACCCTGCTCGCCGTCCTCGTGGGCCTCGCGCAGGGCGGGCACGTCACCCACAAGGGGGCGACGGTGGCGGTGGCCGCCACCGCGCTCGGCCTGTGGCTGGCGACCCTGGTGGCGGACCTGCAGGCGCATCCCGTCGTGCACGGGAGGCGGTCCACCCGGCACGAGATCCGGCACGAGCTGTTCACCAGCAGCCCGCTGCTCACCAGCGCGATCGGACCGCTGCTGCTGATCGGCATGTCTGCGCTCGGGGCCGTAGACCTCACCACGGCGCTGTGGATCGCCGCGGGCTCCGAGGTCCTCACGCTCGCACTGTGGGGCTTCGTCGGCGGGCGCCGGGCCGGCGTGGGCCTCTTGCACGCCGTGGTGACTTCGGCGCTCAATGCCGCGATCGGCCTGGGCGTCGTCTCCGTGAAGCTGCTCGCCGGGTACTGATCCTCGTCCGGTCGCCGAGGCTCAGGCCGTCGCGGGATCGCGAGCAGGCTGACCGAACGGTGCCGCGTGAGGAGCGGACTGAGGAGACACCGTCGGCGACGACGGCCGCGAAGCCGAATTCGCAGATGCCGGTATGGCGCGAAGGAGTGGGCTGGTCGGTGCAGTCGCCATCGGCCCAGATGAGGGCCAGTTGATCCTGCAGATCGGCGTCTTGGCGTAACAGTGCGTGGGCGCCGCAGTCCATCGGCGATGAGGCCGGGCGTGACCAGCGGCTACGCTGCGAGATCCGAACTCGCTCAGAACCTCCATGCAGCCAGAGGGCCTTGGGGGTGTCGGGACGGGATAGCTACTCGGGGCGCGGCTCCGCGAAGTACGTCCCGGCGAGGGAACCGTCGTAGCCCATGGCCTGGGCGCCGGCCTCCAGGCTCGGGTGGTCGTGACCGCCGACGTCGATCATGGCCTCGTAGTCCGCGCGGGTCAGCTCGGGCTCGACCCACTCGTGGGCGCAGCGGCAGCGGATGCGGATCGTGCTGCGGTCGCAGATGACCATCCAGTCGCGGCGCGCGCCGCAGTTCGAGCACATGACGAGGATGCCCGTAATGCGGATCTCCTCGGGATGAGTGGTAGCGCGCAGACGGATGAGGCCGTCGCCGAGCTGCGTCTCCTGCTGCAGGCGGAGCAGGGGGTCGTCAGTGCCGACGGTGGCCGACGGAAGGGTTCTGGGGGTGTGGACGTCTTCGCTGAGCATGGTCTTCGTCCTCCTCGTCCTCTTGTTGACCAGCCGTAACAGGTGTCGATTGCAGATGTCCACCCCTTTGTGGTGCCGTCAGTGCCGAGACCCTCGTGGTCGATGGGGGCTTGTGTCGGGCTGCACGGCGCGGGGCTGTGGCGCCACTTGTGGGGCTCGCGGTGTTGCAGGTGGTTTCCTGCGGGTGGTCGAGGTGCGGTTCGAAGCTGGTGCGGCAGGCAGGTCGGCAATGCGGCGCAAGCGCCAGACGAGTACGTCGGAGACACTGTCCGCCGTGTTCAGTTCCCGCCACTCAATGGCTTGTTGGAGCAGTGCGTCGGGGTCGTGTCCGGTTTGTTCGGCCTGGGCGAGCGTGGCGGTGAGCGCGTCCCAGCCGGACTCGCGCTGTATGCGTGGGGCCTGATCTGGCAGGGCGGCTTCGAGCGTGTGGGCGTAGCGGTCTCGCTGGGGTGCGGGGAGGCGGCGGCCCTGCTCTCGCATCGTGGCCATGGGTGGGGTGGCGGCAGTGCGGTAGGCGGCACGCAGGTGCTCGGCAGCCCGCCGGGCGGCTGCGGCCTGCTGTGCGTGTCCGCGGGCGGAGTGCCAGCGGATGGCCGCGACTGCGGCGAGGACCATGGTGGACAGGAGCATCGCGGTGGTGCCGCCGTCCTCGCCCTTACCCAGGGCACTGCCGGCACGGACGATGCCGCGTGCGGCGGAGCGCAGAGCGCGATGGTCGGCATGTTCGGCGCGGGTGTGGGAGCGAGTGGCGCGTTCAAAGGCACGGGCGGCGTCGGCGAGTTCCTTGCGGGTAGCTGCGGGTGCGGTCTGCGCGACGGCGTCGAGAAGTTCACCGACACCGACGAGCTGGGCCGCGCCGACCATGTCGCTGCCGTCTACGAGGTGAGTGACGGCCTGCTCGGCGACGTGGGCGGCGGTGCGGCGGGCGCGGGCCGGGCGCTCGGCGGGACGCACTGCGAAGGACGATTCGTCTTCGGTCAGGTCGGCCGCGAGGCGGAGGCGGATCTGTGGGAGGGAGAGGTCGGGGGCGAGGCGGGAGCCGGGGAACCAGATGGGCTGGCCGTCGCGGTTGCGGTCGCCGGGGAGGGCGACCTTATAGCCGAGGGCGTCTCCGGAGGGCGCACGGCGGACTTCGAGGCGGAGGCCCGCCTCGGCGAGGCGGCGGAAGAACTCGGCTTCGTCTGCGGCTCCGGACAGGGCCTGGCGGACGTGCTCGCGGAGGGTGTCGCGGGCCGGTTCGGGGCGGCCGGTGCGTTCGGCCTTGGCGCGTTCGGCGCTGGTGGGGCGCTGAGCGGCGGTGCCGTCTCCCTCGTTGAGGATCTGCAGCCCCCACTCCTTTTCGATCTTGCGGCATTCGGCCTGGGCGCGGATGCCGTCCTGGTGGCGGCGGGGGCTGCGTCCGTCCTCGCGTTTGAGGGTGGCGACGATGTGGATGTGGTCGTCGGCGTGCCGGACGGCGATCCACCGGCACGCCTTGTCGTCGCCGTACTCGGCGATACCGGTGGCATGGACGACGCGACGAGCTACGGCGGCCCACTCCGTGTCGGTGAGGTGCCGGTCACCGGGCGCGGTCCGCACGGGGCAGTGCCACACGTGCCGGGCAGGCCGGCGCTCCTTGGGCAGGGCGAGAACGGGGAGGTCTAGCCGGTCGGTGAGTTGCTTGAGGGTGGCGGCCGGGTCCCGTCCGGGATCGGGGGCGAGTTCGGGCATCCAGGCGGCGACGATGTGAGGGTCGACGTGCTCGTCCCGGCGGCCGGGACCGTAGAGGTAGGCCAGGAGGCCGTATGTACGGCTTCCGGTGGAGACGTCGGGGACCACGGTCTACCGCCGGGCCAGATCGATGGCCGCGGTCTCGACGCGCGCAACGGCGCGCAGGACGCGGGCAACGGCTTCGTCTGCGTGGTCGACGTGACCACCGGAGTTCAGGATGCGAGCGACCTGGTTGAGGTTGTTGCCGACGCGGGCAAGCTGGGCGCTGGCCGCCATCAGTTCCTCGACCTGGCCGCGCTGGTCCCACAGCCAGGCCTTCGGGCCACCTTGGGCCTGGGCGACCGCGACTGCGGCGTCGGCGAGGAAGCCGGCGGTCTTCAGGCCGACCGAGTCGGCGGCGCTGCGGACTAGGTCGAGTTCGTCGCGGGTCAGGCGGACGCTGCGGACTTGGTCGCGCAGCACGCTCTGGCGCAGGCGGGGGCGCGTGTGCACGGCTGCGGTCTGGTCGTCTTCTCCCCCCGGCTGCGATCCGCCCTCGGTCTCAGCCTCCGAGTCCGGCGCCCCCTGGTGCCGGGCCTCCCCTGCCGCCCCAGCGGCCGGGGTAAGCCCTTCCGAAACTCCTCCGCAGCCTGTGGCTGCGGAGGAGTTTCGGAAGGTACAGCTTGCTCGGCCACGTGCCGGGCAGTGGGCCTCGCCCAGGTGCTCGCAGGCGTGTGACGTCGGGTCGGGGGTCATTGGGGCAGGCCGAGACCAGATCGGCGCACATCGCGCAGAACGTCCGCAACGAAGTCGAGTACGAGAACAGGGTCATGGAGGGTGTGGGGTGTACTCGCGGAGGTGCGCTGCACAGTCCAGGAGCCGTCCGGCCCAGGCTCCGCGCGGTGAAGGTGTCCGTAGCGGGTGAGTACGGCCATCCAGGCATCGGCCTCGGCTGGGGTGGCTGGGGACGTACGCATATGGGGTCTCCCGTTCGATGAAGAGGTGAGGCACGGCGGTTGCCGGGTGGGGTGCGCTGTTCCGGGCACCCCACCCGGAGTGGGTTGTCCGGTCAGCCGGTCACCGTGTTGTCCTGCACCTCGGCCTCTTGGCGTAGCAGCTCCATCAGCTCGGTCAGTCGACCGTTGCTGAGCCCGTGGCCCTGGCTGCGGATGGCGTCACCGACGACCTTCCGGGTGAGTCGTCCGGCCTCGGTGACCGCTGGGCGGGCAAGGGCGAGCAGCCCCTCATCGGTGACCGCCGCACCCCTCCGGTCACTGGTGTCCGAGCCGGTCACCAGTGGCTTTGCCTGGCGCGAGAAGGCGACTGGTCGCGTTCTGATGTCCGGCTGTCCGCCCAGGTCGGCCGTGCGACCATGGTGTTCCGGTACTGGTTCGGTCGGCAGGTCCTGCGGGCGTCCGAGCTGCTGTCCACCGGCGGTGGGCAAGGTGATGTCCGCCGCCTTCTTCGTTTCCGGGCCTTGGATGACCGCAGCTCGGACGATGTTCGCGGTGGGCTGTCCGCCGTCGATCGGGTCCGGTGCGGACACGCTGTTCGTGCGCGCCACGGCGCACCTGTCGGACCGGACACTCGTGTCCTCGGACACAGCGGACAGCTCAACTTCGCCGGCCCTGCGAGCGATAAGGATGTAGAGGTGGACGGCCCCTGCAAGTGCGAGCGGAGCCAGGGTGGACAGGACCCCTACCGTGACGTCGCCGAGCCGGAGGCCGGTGCCCTCGGGCTGTTGCTGGTTGAGTCGGACCGCGTGCAGGGCATTGGCCCAGATACTCGCGGCCGTCGCCGTGCCGAACAGGAACCACACGTAGCAGCGTGCGGCGAGCGTCGCAGTCCTCAGGACCAGCAGGGCCCGGACTCCGTAGGCGATGAAGCCGTCGATGACGAGGGGAAAGACGAAGGTCAGGAGTCCGCGGATATGGATGGCGGTCGCCATCTGCTGCAGGGCGTCGTACGAGAGGGCACAACCGGCGGCTCCGAGAGCCACGATCGCGGCGCGGTCCCAACTCGTGATCCCGTTCGGTACGGAGGCGGCCTCGTTCACGCGGCCGCCCCGAGGTGGCTACGGCGGGGACCTTCCGCGTAGGCGACGGCCCGGGACTCTGCCCTCGTCCCCTCCACGTTGGTGTCGAGCTGGACCTCCGCCACGGAGCGGTTGCGCATCTCGCGCCGTGTACGGCGGTACAGCTTGTCCGCGTGCTCCTCGGTGATCTTGAGTAGCCACGCGAGGCGCTCAGCGGCGATGCCGGTCTGGTAGGCGGCGCGGACGACGGCTCGGCGCTCGCTCTTGGTGAGATGGACATCGCGACCGGACAGGGTGGCGTTGACACGCCCGTAGTCGAGGCGGTGTTCCAACTTGCTGTGCAGGGACTCCCGTTCCTCTTCGGTCATGCCACCGCGGATGCCTTCGCGGTCACCGTTCTCGAGCGCGGCGTCGAGGCAGGTACGTCGGACCGGGCACTGGGCGCACAGGGCTTTGGCCTCGTGGATACGGTCCATCTCGTCGGGCTCGGGGAAAAAGAGGTCGAGGTCGACTTCGTGGTGTCGGGTTGTTCGGCAGGCGGCGTGCTCCTGCCAGGACTGGTCACCGAGGAGGCGGGGTGTGCAGGGCTCGTTGGTGTGCATGTGAGCGTCTCCGTTCGGCCCCGGGGGCAGCGCTTGGGCAGGCGTGGCCCCCGGGGTTCGTGCGTGCGAGAGGCGAACCGGCAGCGTTCGCGGAGGACTTCAGCTGTCGACCGTGGCGCGCAGGCGCTCGACGGCCAGGGCTCGTCTGCGGTCGGGGCCGTCGAGGATGACCTTGTCCGTCATCTCGGTGAGGCGGGACGCGACGCGGTCGCCGATGTGTGCGCGAAGGTCGGCCATGCCGAGGTTGGTGGTGATGAGGGTGGGGAGCATCTCGTTGTAGCGGCGGTTGATCAGCCGCATCGTGATCTCCTCGGTCCACTCGCTGTTCTTGGCGGCGCCGAGGTCATCGACGAACAGGAGCGGGCAGCGGGCCAGGTCCATGAACTCGCGCTCACCGTCATGGCCGGGACGCGGCCGAAGCTCGGCATACAGGTCAGCGGCGGTGACCGCCTTCCAGCGGAGCCGGACTCCGGCGATGAGAAGCGAGCGGATCGCGCCGTACGCCTGGTGGGTCTTGCCCGTGCCGGTCGTGCCGGCGATGAGCAGGGATCGGCCCTGGGCGATTCCTCGGGCGCCGCCGGGACCGGGGTGTCCCACCGCGGCGACGTCCCGTACCCAGGCGGTGACGGCCGGGTGATCGGCGAGAGCGTTGCGGTAGCGGGCCGGGATACGGGAGTCGGCTGCCTGCAGCGCTGGGATCGGCTCTGGGCGTTCGACGGGAACAGCTGCCGGGTCGATGCCCTTGGTGCTGAGAATGTTGGCCAGGCGCCGGGTGAGACCGCCGACGGGCTGGGCGTCGTAGTCGCGCATCACAGCTCCTCGGCGTAGGCGGCGGCCGGGTCCGCGGGGTTGGCCCAGGGCCGGTGGGCGGCGAGGTTATGCCGGGATTCCGGCCGAGCCAAAGCTGGGGACGCGGCGTTCATCGCCTCGTTGACCAGGCTCGGCAAGGTGCTGGGGTGAAGGCCCTTGATGCGGTGCCGGGTGAGTCCGGCGCGAATGTGGTCGGCGGGGATGCCCTCGGCCAGAAGTTTGGCCGTCTCGCGGCCGAGGTGCCCCAGAACATCGCGCGGCGGCCTGTGAGCGCAGGCAGCGGCGTACTCGGCGATGAGCTGCTGGGTTGAGGCGGCGGCAGGAGCGGGGGCGCTTGCGTCCCCCGAAGGGAAAGTAGTTCCTAGATCCAGGTTCCTAGGTCCTAGATCCGGAGCGTGAGTGCCCACCGAGGATGCGGTGAGTCCTGGATGAGTGCTCACGGAGAGCTCGCCGACCCGCCTTTGACCTGCGGCTTCGTGGTTCGAAGGGGGCCCCTGAACCGTGCTCGCGTCCTCCGGGAGTCCTCCGTGATTCTGCGGTGAGGGCTCACGGAGGCCTCCCTGGGAAGTCGGGATCGCATCCGCCGACGCGTCGCAGTGGCGAGGGCAACGGGGGTGTCGGAGACCGCTGGGTCGGTTGATCTTCTGGTGCAGGCTCCAGGTGATGACGTGCAGGTAGCGTTTGCCGTCGTCTCCCTCGTACCTGCAGATCAGGTTCTCGCCTGCGAGCTGCGTCAGGTCTTCTTCGACACCGAGCGGGCCGTGCTCGGGGCGCAGCGACCAGAGCAGCCCGGCGATGACGGCGGCTTGATCACGGAAGCATCCGTGGTCGTCGGCCTGGGTGAGCAGACCGATGAAGGTTCGTTCGGCGGTCAGAGAGACCGCGGCCAGTGACTCGGAGGAGAACGCCTCGGGCTTGATGGTGCGGATCCTGGCCATGGTCAGAGCCCTCCCTCGGCGACGGTGAACGCGGCGGCCCTTGCGACATGCAGGGATCCGGTCGTCAGATCGAGGTCGTGCGCCCTGCTCCAGTCCGCCTCGGGATGGGTCCTGATGATCCAGCGTGCTGCGGTCCGTCCTTGGGCTCGGCTGATCGTGATGAGCTGGCCACAGCGGTCGTACGCGCGGGCGTAGGGACTGGGCCATGTCTGGCCGGGCTCGCGCTGCGATACGCGGATGGTGCGTGCGCCGGGCACCATGTCCGCGAGGAGAGTGGACAGGCGTATTCGGCGAGGGCCGGCTATGAGCTCGTAACACGATCATGGTGAGACGCGGTCTACCCTTGTTGGGGTGTCGTCC
>NZ_JBFAKV010000041.1:0-41468 GCF_040655895.1 Streptomyces sp. NPDC050264 | reverse complement strand
GTCGCCGACCAACATCCTGGTGACGCCCCCGAACGAGACCCACACCGTGACCCTGGACTGGCCCGCGGCCGCGGGCGACATCAAGGGCGCCTACACCGACGTGCAGGTCTACCCCACCCACACCACCAAGTAGGGGCGGTGCCCGCGGCCGGCCTCGGTGGCTGACCGCCGTACCCGGTCAGGACCTTGGCGCCCCCAACGTGTAGCCGGCCCGTGTCGGCGGTGCTTGGCATGCCCCTTTCGCGGCAGGTTGTTCAGAAGAGGAGCACAAAAGCCCGCCAGGGAAATTGAGTGGGATTGGTCATCGGACGAGTCTTCACCTCGTGGAACCATCCGGAACCTGTTCGCGGACCGCCCTCGGCGGACGCATCGCGCGATGGGTCGACGGCGCACCCCAAGGTCCACCCCGTACACCAGAAACTTCTGAAATACGAAGGCCGATCTGTACGCGGCGATCCGCCGTGACCGCCGTGCCGGACTGGAGGAACGCGCCCTGATGCGCAAGTACGGGGTCGGTCACCCCACGGTGCAGCGCGCTCTGGAGTCTGCGTGGCCGCAACCGCGGAAGAGGCACCCGCCCCGACCGACCCGGCTCGATCCGTTTTCCCCGAGGAGTTGACGAGCGCGATCGCGTCCCGCTTGAACTCCTCCGAGTACCGCTTCGTGTACTTGCTTCCTACTTGGTGCTATTTCCGCTGGAACCTCAGGTCCCAGTCTCCAACTGTCCACGATCAAGGGGAATCTTCACCACCGATGTCTCCGCCTCACTGGACGCCCGAACGCGCTGGGTGAAACGGCTGTAGCCGCGTTTCGGCTGCTGAGTCAACGGTCTTCGCCGAGTTCCGCTTTGACGGTTTCGGATCCAGGCTGTGCGGTGACGGCGCCTCGGGTCACGGTCGCGGCGGCTGCGCAGAGCGCGATCGTGGCGGCGACGACGAACGCGGCGGTGTAGCCCGATTCCGCCGGTGGCTGTCCGGGCGCGGTCGCTGATGACGTCACGATCACGGCGGCGAGTACGGAGCCGAGAGCGCCGCCGACGGTGCGCAGGATGGTGTTGATTCCGGTGGCCGCGCCGGTCTGCTCCTGATCGACGGCGCCGACGACCAGGCCGCCGAGCGAGGCGAAGGCAAGGCCGTAGGCCAGACCGAGAAGAGCGCACCAGACAAGCAATTCTGCGATGTGCTCGTGGAGCAGGCCGAGACCGCCCAGCGCGACTGCCGCGAGGATCGCGCCCGTCCGGAAGGCCGCTCGCGCGCCCAGGGCGCTGGAGATCCGTGCTGCGAGCGGTGCGGCGAGGAGCATGCAGACGGCCATCGGGGCCATCAGCAGCCCGGTCCGTGCAGGGGAGTAGCCGAAGCCGTAGCCGAGGGCGGTGGGCGTCTGGACGAACAGTGGCAGGAGCGTGACCGCGGCGAACATCCCCACGCTCACCACCAGGGTGGCGACGTTCGTGGTGAGCAGCCGCGGCCCGATCAGGAGGCGGAGATCGACCAGCGGCGCGGCAACGCGTTGCTCCACGAGCCCGAACGCGGCGGCGAGTGCGACCGTGGTGACGAACAACGCGACGATGCCTGGCGAGGACCAGCCCCATGCCCGGCCCTGGCCGATGACGATCAGGAGGGCGACCAGCGTGCCCGCGAGCAGGACTGCTCCGGCGATGTCGACCCGGCCCGCCGGGGACGCGGAGGCGGACAGCGACGGCACGCGGACCAGCCCGGTCAGGGCCAGGACGGCCAGTATGGCGATGAGCCAGAAAGGCGCCACGGGACCGGCGACGTCGACGAGCGGACCGGCGGTGACCATGCCGAGCGCCCCGCCGATGCCGAACATCGCGCTGAGTGCCGCGACGACGCCTCCCAGCCGCTCGGCGGGAATGGCCTGGCGGGCCAGCCCGAAGGCGCAGGGGAAGACGGCGCCAGAGAGCCCCTGGAGCACGCGTCCTGCCACGACTCCCGTGTACGAGCCCAGTTGGGTACTCACCGCGGCCGCCACCGAGCCGGCCAGCAGCAGCGCGAGACCGGTGACGATGACACGTCGATGACCGAACAGGTCACCGAGCCGCCCGCCCACCGGCGTCGCGACGGCGGAGGCGAGCATGAAGGCGGTCAGGAGCCAGGTCGCACCGGTCGCGGAGACGTTGAGTTCGCGGGCGTACACCCCCAGCGCGGCGAGCACGATGGTCTGCGCGATGGCCACGCCGAAGGCCGCGAGCAGCAGTACCAGCGACCAGCCGCCGGCGGGCCGTCGTGAACCGCTCCGGCGGAGCTTACGTACGACGAACATGACCGCAGCGATCGAGCCGGCCAGGACCCACATCAGCGCTCCTCCTCGGTGCCTGGCGCTGCCGCGGCCGCCTGTCGGCGGGCCCACGCGAGCGCGGCAGCCGGGTCGTCCGTGCAACGGGCCCCGGCTGCGGGATCGAGGGCCGATACGCCGAGGGCGACCAACGGCCACGGCGTGAGAGCGGTGTCGGTGGTTCGGCTCATCTTTACCCCTCCTCAGTGATGGATAAGGGCACCCTAAGTCATTTATGACCATCGGTCACTAAGTAGGTCGAGCGGCATTCGTACACTGAGTTCGTGGAGGCGAAGACACCCAGACTCGGCCGGCCCGCGCGACTGAGCCGCGAGCAGATCGTGGAGGCCGCGCTCAGCTGCGACCTGCGGACCGTGACGATGCGTGACATCGCGGAGAGGCTCGGTGTCTCCCACTCGGCCCTCTACCGCTGGGTCAATAACCGTGACGAGCTACTTGACCTTGTCGGCGAGGTCGTCGTCGAGCGCATCCTCCCGGCGGCCGAGCCCACCGCCGACACCTGGCGGCGGTGGCTTTCGGACCTGGCCTGGCAGATGCACGACCAATTCCTCGCCGTACCCGGCTACGCCGTCCACGTGGCGATGCCGCACCGTCACAACCCGCAAGCCTTCGGCCGGCTACGTGACCGCGTCATCTCGGCGTTCAGGCTCGCCGGCGTCTCCGACGACATGGCAGAGCAGAGCTGGCACATTTTCGGCCTGGGCGTCGTGCAGTGGCTCGGCGCCCAGCAGATGGGTCACCACGTCGGCCCGGACGCGCCTCGCTTCGACCTGTTCCTCGACGTACTCCTCCGCGGGCTGCCTGCGCAGGAGCCTGGTTCGTAGTCGTCCGACCAGGACATGGGGAACTCTGGCCCACAGCCCCACCCTTGGAAGCGATTATCTGGCCGGACCGCCTCCGGACCCGAGTCAGCGCCATGATCGAGATCGAGCGCTGGCACGGCTGGGGAGGGCACCGGGACAGCGACCAGGCAATCGTGTGAGCGCGCATTGCGAAGCGCGGAGGGAACGTCGCGGCCTTGAGGGGTGTCAGGCGACCTGGTAGCGCTCGACGAAGTCGAGGTCGACCTCGACGCCGAGTCCGGGGCCGGTGGGCACGTCCACGTAGCCGTCGCGCAGCGTCGGGGGCTCGACCAGGAGGTTGTCGCGCAGGGGATTGGGGGTGCGGTCGAACTCGATGACGGGCTCGTTCTGCAGCGGGACCGGGCGGAGTGCATACGGCGTGAGCGGCAGGGTGCTGCACGCGTGCAGCGCGGCGCTCAGGGCGATGCCGGAGCCCCAGACGTGCGGGATGACGCGGACGTTGTGGGCTGATGCCAGCGCGGTGATCCGCTGCAGTTCGCTCAGGCCGCCGCAGACGCAGAGGTCCGGCTGTGCGATGTCGACGCATCCGCTTTCGAAGAGGTCGCGGAAGCCGTAGCGGGTGAACTCCGCCTCGCCGCCGGCGATCGCAACGTCCAGGCGGGAGCGGAGCCGGGCGTAACCGGCGCGGTCCTCGGGCGGTACCGGCTCCTCGAACATCAGGAAGTCGGCGTCCTCGAGGATCCGTCCCATCGCCAGCGCGGTGCTGGAGCTGTAGGCGTGGTTGGCGTCAGCGAGTAGCGCGAAGTCGTCGCCGAGGGTCTCGCGCACGGTACGGATGCGTCGGGCGTCCTCGTGGACCGGCAGCAGCCCGACCTTCATCTTCAGCATGCCGAAGCCGTCGCCGGCGTACCGTGTCGCGGCCTCGGCGAGCGCGGGGAGGTCGCGGGAGGCGTCGAAGTCGGTGTGGGTGTAGTACCCGCCGGTGCCGTAGGCCTTGACCCGCTCGCGGAATCGTCCGCCGAGGAGCGTCGATACCGGTGCGCCGAGGGTCTTGCCCCACAGGTCCCACAGCGCGATGTCGAGCGCGCTGATCGCCTCGACGAAGGTGCCCTTCTGCCCGAAGTCCCGGGTGCGTCCGTAGCAGGTGTCCCAGGCGACGGTGGGGGAAGCTTCGGGAAGCGAGCGCAGGATCGGTGCGAGTACGTCGTCGATCGCTGACTTCACCGGCTCGGGCGGGCCGTACTGGCCGCCCTCACCCCAGCCGATCACTCCGTCGCTGGAGGTCAGCCGGACCAGCAGGCTGTTGCGTTCGGGGAACGCGGCCTGCGAGGAGTAGAACCTGGCGTCGCCCAGCGGCGCCTTGAGGACGAACGTCTCCACGCGGTCGATCTTCATCGGGTGCCCTCCGAGGGTTGGGATGCCGCCAACATAACAGGTCATCTGATGACTGGCAGAGGGCTTGGATCAAAGAAACCGCTTATCAGATGGGTTGACGTGACTGTCGACGCGACCTAGCGTTCAGGTCCTCAGAGGACTTGAAAGCAGGTGCGCCGTGAGCACTCCCTGGCTGATCGCCGACTTCGTGATCGTCTTCGTGGCGATCGCGCTACTGATCGTGAAGGCCCGGCTCAATCCGGCGCTGGCGCTGTTGCTGGGCACCATCGCCCTCGGCGTCGCGACGGGTGTCTCCCTCGACGACATCAGCGCCGGGCTCAACAAGGGCTTCGGTGCTCTGATGGCCGAGGTCGGGCTCTTGATCAGCCTCGGCGTGGTCATGGGCTTCCTGATGTCGTCGTACGGCGCGGTGCAGCGCATCGTCGAGGGCATCCTGAAGATCTTCGGACGCCGTGGTTCGCCGTATGCCGTCGCCCTGACGCTGTCGAGCGTCACGCCGGCCATCTACTTCGACGTGCTCCTGGTGATGGTCGCGCCGATCGCCCGCCGGGTCGCCGCTCGGTCGGGACGGCCGATCGCCTCGCTGGCCGGGCCGGTCGCGCTCGGGCTGGCTGCCGGCAACGCACTCGTCGTTCCCGGCGCCGCGATGCTCGCGTACCTGGGCGCGATGTCGCTTTCGTCGACCGACATGCTGCTCCAGGGCTTCGCGGTGGCGATCCCGGCTACGGCCATCACCACGTTCCTCTACGTGCTGGTGATCGAGCGGCTCCGTTTCTGGGATTCTGCCCGCGACGAGGACGAGGCCTCCCTGGCGGCCGATCCGGCTGATGACGGGGAAGGAGCCGACCGGGACGTGGCAAGGCCCAGCCTGTTCACCGCGCTCGCGCCGGTGGTCACCGTGCTGGTGCTGATCCTGGCGGGCATCCTTGCGCCGAAGGCCGACATCGACCTGGCGATCCTGGACTTCCTCGGCAGCCCGGTGATCGCCCTCTTCGCCGGCGTGCTGGTCGCACTGGGAATCGTCGTCTCCCGGCAGGGCCTGGCCGGCCAGGAGAAGGTGGTCGACCGGGCGCTCGAGATCGTCGGCACCATCCTGGTCGTCACCGCCGTGGCGGGCTCGCTCGGCGTCATCATCACCGAAACCGGCATGCAGGGCGTCCTCAAGGATCTGTTCGAGGCCAACGCGACGCTGCCCTTGCTGCTCGTGTGGTTCGTGGCCGCAGTGCTGCGGATGGCGATCGGCGGCCAGACGGTCTCGGGCCTCACCGCGATCGGCATCATCGCCCCGCTGGTCGGCGACCTCGGGCTGTCGCCGGTGCTGGTCGTTCTCGCGGCCGGTGCGGGTGGCTGCTTCGGTGGGCAGTTCAGCGACAATGCTTTCTGGATGGTGCGCAGCCTGTTCGGGCTCTCGACCCGCGGCACGCTGAAGACGTACACCCTGGCACAGTCGATGCTCTCGGTCGTGACCCTGGCCATCGTGCTCGTGGCCGACATCTTCGTGTGATCACCGCACCTGGCGATCGATATGCTCTCGGCTGTGGGAGGCGAATCACGTGACGGGAAGTGACCGGACCACTGTGCGCGGCAAGCGGTCCGACGCGGTGGCGCAGAAGCTTGAGGCGCTCATCGTCTCCGGGGAGTACGCCGTTGGCGCCAAGCTGCCCAACGAGAAGGACCTCGCCGAGCAGTTCGGCGTCGGCCGCAGCTCGATGCGCGAGGCCGTCCGGACCCTGCAGGCGGCCGGGTTCCTCCGCACCGCCCACGGGGTGGGGGTCTTCGTCGTCACCGACAAGCCGCAGGCGGTGGGTGGGATCGACCAGGCGCTGGTGGGCGGCATCAGCATGAGCGACCTCTTCGAGACACGGATGGCGATCGAGGGCAAGGCCGCCGAACTCGCCGCCCGGCGGCTCACCGACCACCACGCCGAGCTGCTGCAGTCCATCGTGGCGGCCGCAGATATCCCCGACATCAGCGACCCGGACTTCGTCGCACTCGACGGGCGGTTCCACCGCCAGGTCGCCGAAGCGAGCGGCAACCCTCTGCTGCTGCACATGTGGGAGTTGATCGCGCCGCAGTTCGAGCAATACTCGCTGCGTGTGATCGGCATGCCGGGACGTCTGCGACGGGCCCACGCCGACCATTGTGGAATCGTCGACGCCCTCCTGGACCGCGACCCCGAGAAGGCCGCGCGGCTGGCCCACGAGCACGTCGCCACCGTTCAGTCGGAGCTGCAGGAAGCTTCTGGATTCCGCCGCTGACATGAGGCTGTTTCTCGGGGTGGCGGGAGGTCTCGGCTCATCCGGTGAATGCCTGGTCGCTGTCGCGGTGCGCGCCCCAGCCGTGCCAGCGTTCGACCTCGATCCAGGCGCTGACGCGGGTGCGGACCCGGTCCGGGTAAGGCCTGCCCGTGTAATGGGTGGCGATGCGGTCGGCATCGGCGAGACCCTCGTCCTCGTACATCTCGACGACATGCCCGATGAGCGTCACGTGGGTGTACCAGTCGTCGCCGGCGAGGACGGTCAGGGTGATCCGCGGGTCGCGGCGCAGGTGCTTCAGACGGACGCGGCCCTCGTCGAGGCTGATCAGGGCCCGGCCGTCCTCCCACACGTACCACGTGGGGGTGGAAACGGGCGCGCCGTCGGAGCGCAGGGTGGCCATGACGGCGGGGTTGGGGCCGCGCAGCAGTTCCTGGGCCTCGGGCGGCAGAGGTGGCCTGGACATCTCGTGCTCCTTCTCATCGGTTTTCGGTGTGTTCATGCCCTCGTCGCGGGTGGGGGACGGGGCGAGGGCGTCGGAGGCGTGCTTACGCGGAGGCGGCGTGGACGACGCCGTCCAGCCACGCCTGGTGGCCATTGAGCATCGGGTTCGGGCGCTCGTTCGCAAGGGCTGCTGCGGGCTCGCCGATCTGGCTCTCCTGAGTCAGGATGCGCACCCGGCCGCCGGGCAGGTCCTCGACCAGCCAGGCGTGCAGCACGTCCAGCCGTTCCTCGGGCTTGCCGTCCTGCTCGGCCGTCCAGGACAGTCGGCCCGGAACACCCTGGTCCGGGGTCTGGAACTCGACGACCCGGGCGGCCAGGGGAGGGAAGCCGAACGTGCCGAAGCTGAAGACGAGGCCGCCCGTCAATACCGGCCCGCCGCCTTCGGGAAAGGAGATGTCGGCGACGTTGTCGTAGTACGACTCCCAGGTGGAGGTGTCGGTCAGGCAGTGCCAGACCCGGGCGGCCGTCACACCCTTGACGATCACTTCGTTGGAGACGAAGTTGTCGCCGGTGCCGGGGAGGTATTTCTCGGGCCAGTGGATCGCGTTCTGCGTGGTCATGAGGCGCCTTTGAGAGGGGTTCGAGTACGGGAGTCAGGCGAGCTTCTTGAGCAGCTCGGCGGTGAGAAGGCAGGAGGAGGCGGGGTGCTGGCCGGTGACGACATGGCGGTCGACGTCTACGTGCGGCGCCCATGGCTCACCGACCTCGACCCGAAGGCCCGCTTCGGTCAGCCGGTTCTGGAGCAGCCACTTAGCCTTCGCGGCGCTGCGCGCCAGCTGCTCCTCGGCGTTCGTGAGAGCGATGATCCGGTAGCCGGCGAGCGCGTTGGTGCCGTCCGCCCCGACCGCCCCGAGCAGAGCGGCCGGTCCGTGGCACACCACTCCGAGCGGCCGGCCACACGTCACCGCTCGCGCGAGGGGCCGGAGCCGGAGCCGACGGCGAGGCCCTCCGTCGGGCCGTGGCCGCCGGGCACGTACACCGCGTCGTAGTCGTAGAGACGTACATCGGTGAGCGCCACGGGGCTGCGGAATTCCGCAGTGGTGTCCACGAGGGCCCGCACCGCCGCCGCCTGCTCCACACCGCCGTGCGCCTCCGGTGCGAGACCGGCAGGCCACGGGCGGCACGACGCCGCCCGGAGTGGCCGCGACGACCTGGTGTCCCGCGTCCTTGAAAGCCTCGTACGGCACGACCGCTTCGTCGGTCCAGAAGCCGGTCCGGTGCTTGCTGCCGTCGGCCAGCGTCCACGCATCGGCGCCGGTCATCACGAAAAGTATCCTCGCCATGTGCTCCCTCCCGTGCTCCTGGCCGCATCGTCGCCCCGCGGCAGTCCGCGTGCGAGGCGACAGCGCCGACGGTAGGCCGGACGTTCATCCACCTGCCAATAGGTGAACCGATATCTGCTATCGGAAGTCCGATGCCAAGGGGCGCTATGCTCGGATGTCGTGAGCCACCAGCAATTCGCCGCGGAGGAACCACCAGCTGCGGGCGGGAAGCGGCTTCCGCCGCACGCGGACCTGAATCTGCTGCGCACCTTCCTGGGTGTGTACCGCGCGGGCTCGTTCACAGCGGCGGCTCCCGGGCTCGGGCTGTCCCAGCCGACCGTGACCGCGCAGATCCGCACCTTGGAGCAGCAGGCCGGATGGGTCCTGTTCACACGACTGCCGCGCGGGGTGGAGCCCACGCCGTACGCGCATGAGCTCGCCGCACAGATCGCCGGCGCGTTGGACTCGCTGGCGACCCTGGAGGACTCCGGCGCCACGGCGGCCCCGGTTCATCTGGCCGGGCCGTCGGAGCTGCTGTGCGTGCGGGTGCTGCCGGCGCTGGCGCCGCTGGTCGCCGACGGTGTCCAGCTGCGGGTCACTCAGGGGCTGCCGGAGCCGCTCCTGGAGGAAATGCGCGCAGGCCGACAGGACCTGGTGATCACCACGCGCCGTCCGCGCGGCCGGGCGCTGGAGTCGGTGCCGCTCGCCGACGAGGAGTACCTGTTGGTCGCGAACCCGGCATGGGCGGAGCGCGTCGAGGGGGCCGACGAGCCGTGCGCGGCGTTGAGCGCGGTGCCGATGGTGACGTACGCGGAGGATCTGCCGATCCTGCGCCGCTACTGGCGCACTGTCTTCGGCAAGCAGCTCACCGCCCGCGCGGCGGTCACCGTGCCCAACCTCTACGCGGTGCTCTCGGCTGTCAACGCGGGCGCGGGTTACAGCGTGCTACCCCGCTCGCTGTGCGAGGAGTACCTGCACTCCGGCCATCTGGCTCTCCTGCACGACCCGGAGGAACCCCCGCTCAATACCTTGTTCCTCGTTCAGCGCCCGGGCGACAACACCAACCCCGACCTGGTCCGCGTCCGCGACCGCCTCCGGCAGGCGGCGCTCGACTGGTAGGTCCGGTCGGCCAGCGCAAAAGGCGTACGACAGACGCCCGCGGAGATCAGGAAGATCCATCGGACGCGGACAGCCTCACTGGATGAACCGGAACTCGACATAGTGGCCGATGATCTGCGTCAGTTCCTGGAGCTGCTGGAAGGGTTTGGTCCGCCCCTGCAGGCCGTACCCGCCATCGACGACATTGACGTCGCGCGCACCTGGTTCGAGGTGCTGCCGGCGCAGGTGATTGAGGGAATCGTGGCCCAGCGCGCCTCCAGCCCGTACCGCCCCGGGCGGGCATCGTGGCGCAAGATCCGGCACAGCGAGACCGTGGACGCCGGCGTCGTCGGCTACACCGGTAGTCCTGCCCGCCCGAAGCAGCTTGCGGTCCGGCTTCCCGACGGCAGGACCGTCCTCACGCAGACCCTCACCGCCGTGCTCGCCGCTCAGATCACCCCCTGCCTCGCAGCCGCGGGCCCTTCCCGCCGTGCCCGCACCACTGCCGGCGAGAGCTACGCGGTGCTCGCCCGGGACATGGTCGTCGAAGTCGCGGCCGGCACCACCTGGCACGCGGTGGTGACGCTGATGCGCGTGCGGTCAGCGTCGGGTGCGGTGCGCGCGGGAGGACGGCCGTATCGGGCGACGCGGACTGACCTTTGATGTGACTTTTCGAGCTGCATGGCACCTGGCCCCCAGACTGACC
The DNA here is from genome assembly GCF_040655895.1 of Streptomyces sp. NPDC050264. Classification (NCBI taxonomy): domain Bacteria; kingdom Bacillati; phylum Actinomycetota; class Actinomycetes; order Kitasatosporales; family Streptomycetaceae; genus Streptomyces; species Streptomyces sp. NPDC050264. The sequence goes on along the minus strand of NZ_JBFAKV010000041.1, from coordinate 31,129 downwards.
GGGGCCAGTGAGCTGAGTTTTTCGGGCTGCTTGGCACCAGACACCAGATGGCCACCGCGGTTGGCACCAGTGCCGAATCTTCCAGGTGTCTGTCACCGGGACGCCGACGAGGTCGCGCCCGACGGCATTTGTCGGGTGCGGCCTCATCGGCGTGAAGGTTGCCGTCGGACGCGTCAGCAGCAGTTGGCTCCCGCGGCCGCGGATTCGTCCTGGCCGACACAACAGGTGCTCTGGGGCTGCTTGGCGAGGGCGTCGGAGTCGGCTTTGACGACGTACACCTCCCAGGGTTCCTGGCCGGGGCCGTGGACCCAGACCTTGTCCTGGAGGGCGTAGCAGCAGGTGGTGTCGTTCTCGACCGTGGTGTCCATGCCTTGGTCGGCGAGGCGGCTGGTGGCGGCGTGGACGTCTTCGGAGGAGGCGACTTCTACGCCGAGATGGTCCATGCGGGTGTCCTGCCCGGCCTCGCCCTGGACGAGGACGAGCTTCAGCGGGGGGTCGGCGATGGCGAAGTTGGCGTAGCCGTCGCGGAGCTTGGCCGGCTTCGTGTTGAACAGCTTGCTGTAGAAGGCGATCGAGGCGTCGAGGTCGGGCACACGCAGAGCCAGTTGCACACGGGACATGGCAGTTCTCCTGCTGTGATGGGTGGCGTGGGCGTGGTGCGGGATCAGCAGCCGCCGGAGGCGGGGGTCTGGGCGGTACCGGGAGCACCGAGCTGGATCAGGGCGGGGGCCGGGGCGCAGCAGCCGCCCGCTGCCTCCTCGTCGGCGTTGGGGGTGTCGAAGAGGCCGGCGCCGCCGCACACCCCGGTTTCGGGGAGGGTGAGTTCGACGCGGTCGGCGGATTCCTCGTCTCCGGCGAGGGCGGCGACGACCGAGCGGACCTGTTCGTATCCGGTCATGGCGAGGAAGGTGGGGGCGCGGCCGTAGGACTTCATGCCGACCAGGTAGATGCCTTGTTCGGGGTGGGACAGTTCGCGGTGGCCGTGTGGGTAGACGGTGCCGCAGGAGTGCTGGTTGGGGTCGATCAGTGGGGCCAGTTCGATGGGGGCCTGGAGTCGTTCGTCGAGGCCGAGGCGGAGTTCGTCGAGGAAGGTCAGGTCGGGGCGGAAGCCGGTGAGCACGATGACCTCGTCGACCGCTTCGAGGCGGCGGCCGTCCTCGGCGACCAGGATCAGGCGGCCGCCGGTGTCCCGCTCGATGGCGTCGGTGCGGAAGCCGGTGACTGCGTCGGCGTGGCCGTCGTCGACGGCGGCCTTCGCCGCGAGCCCGAGCGCGCCGCGGGCGTGCAACTGGTCGGCCTCACCGCCGCCGAAGGTGGATCCGCTGATGCCGCGCCGCAGGATCCATACCCCCTTGGTGCCGGTGCCGTCGTCGGCCTTGGCGAGGCTGGTCAGGGAGGCGAGGGCGGTGAAGGCGGAGGCGCCGGAGCCGATGACGGCGGTGCGCTTGCCCGCGTAACGGGCGTGTACGGACGGGTCGTTGAGGTCGGGCACGCGGTAGGTGATGTGGTCGCCGGCCGCCTTTTCGCCGAGGGCGGGCAGGCCGCTGCCGCCCGCTGGAGACGGGGTGGCCCAGGTGCCGGAGGCGTCGATCACGGCACGGGCGACGATCCGCTCCTCGCGGTCGTCGGCGTGGGTGATGTGGACGACGAAGGGCTGGGCCTCCCGGTCTGCGTCGACGATGCGGTCGCGCCCGGAGCGGGAGACGCCGGTGACCCGCGCGCCGGTGCGGACCTTGTCGCCGAGGATCTCGGCGAGCGGCTGCAGGTAGTCGTCTGCCCAGTCGCCGCCGGAGGGGTAGGTGTCCGGGGCGGGGCGGGTCCAGCCGGTGGGGGCGAGCAGCTTCTCGGCGGCGGGGTCGACGACTTCGGCCCAGGTGGAGAAGAGGCGGACGTGCGACCAGTCGCGTACAGCGCCGGCTGCGGACGGTCCGGCTTCCAGGACGAGCGGTTCGATGCCGCGCTCGAGAAGGTGGGCGGCGGCGGCCAGGCCGATGGGGCCGGCGCCGATGACCACGGTCGGCAGGGCGGCGGGCGTGCTCTCGCTCATCACGTTCTCCAGGGGCAGGTCAGGAGGCGTCGATCTTCTGATTTGACATCTGTCGATATGGGGAACCTTGCCATATGGCATCGACGGATGTCAATATTGATGTATGTCGAATTCGAGCGTGGTGGAGTTGCCGGTCCTGAACCAGTCGGACGAGGCGGTCGCGCCGTGCTGCCCGCCGCTGAACGAGCGGCCCCTGAGTGCCGAGGAGGCGGAGCGGACCGCGAAGATGTTCAAGGCGCTCGGCGATCCGGTGCGGCTGCGGCTGTTCTCACTGGTCGCCTCCCACGAGGGCGGCGAGGCGTGCGTGTGCGACATCTCCGACGTCGGCGTCTCGCAGCCGACCGTCTCCCACCACCTGAAGAAGCTCAAGGACGCCGGTCTGTTGGCCTCCGAGCGCCGCGGCACCTGGGTGTACTACCGGGTCGAGCCGAGCGTCTTGGCCGCGATGGGCCAGCTGTTGACCGCGGCGGCTCGCTGACCGACACCGGCCCCTATGCGTACGCGGCCGGGGTGCCCCTGATGGGGGCGACCCGGCCGCTTCGTGGTGCCAATGCAGGTCAGGCGGCGCTGAACCTCCGCCGCCAGGCCAGCGACACATAGACCAGCGCCACCAGCACCGGCACCTCGATGAGCGGGCCGACCACACCGGACAGGGCCTGGCCGCTGGTGACGCCGAAGGTGGCGATGGCGACCGCGATGGCGAGCTCGAAGTTGTTGCCGGCCGCGGTGAAGGCGAGCGTGGCGGTGCGGTCGTAGGCGAGGCCGATCGCCTTGCCGAGCGCGAAGGCTCCGAACCACATCACCGCGAAGTACACGAGCAGCGGCAGCGCGATCCGGGCGACGTCCAGCGGCTGCGAGGTGATCGTCTTGCCCTGCAGCGCGAAGAGGATGACGATTGTGAACAGTAGCCCGTGCAGCGCCCAAGGCCCGATCTTCGGCAGGAAGTTGGACTCGTACCTCTCGCGGCCCAGCTTGCGCTCGCCGATCCGGCGGGTCAGGAACCCGGCAAGGAGCGGGACGCCGAGGAAGATGACGACGTTCAGGGCGATCTTCCACATGGAGATGTCGAGGTGCTCGCCGTCGCCCAGGCCGAGCCAGCCGGGCAGCAGGTCCAGATAGAACCAGCCGAGCAGGCCGAACGCCAGGACCTGGAACACCGAGTTCAGCGCGACCAGTACGGCCGCCGCCTCGCGGTCGCCGCATGCCAGGTCGTTCCAGATGATGACCATCGCGATGCAGCGGGCCAGCCCGACGATAATGAGGCCGGTGCGGTACTCGGGCAGATCCGCCAGGAAGATCCACGCCAGCGCGAACATGACCGCGGGGCCGACGATCCAGTTGATGACCAGGGACGACACCATCAGCTTCTTGTCGCCGGTGACGGCGTCGAGCTTGTCGTAGCGGACCTTGGCCAGCACCGGATACATCATCACCAGCAGGCCGACGGCGATCGGCAGGGAGATGCCGCCGATCTCGACCTTCGCGAGTGCGTCGTTCAGGCCGGGGATCAGGCGGCCGAGCCCGAGGCCGAGGGCCATGACGAGCAGGATCCATACGGCGAGGAAGCGGTCCAGGGTGGAGAGCTTGGCGACGACACCCGCGTCCTCGCTGCCCGTTGTGCCGGTCGTGGTGGGTTCGGTGGTCGTCATCAGCAGGCCCGCTTCCGGCCGGTTCCCACGGTCTCTCTGGCGGCAGCGGCCAGCTCGGCGAATGAGGCGGCCAGGGCGTCGATGACCTCGGGCTTCAGCCTGTAGTAGATGAACCGGCCGCACGGCTCGGTGTCCACCACACCCGCCTCGCGCAGCACCTTCATGTGGTTGGAGAGGTTGGTCTGCTTGGCGCCGGTCTCCTCGACCAGGTGCGTGGTGCACAGCGTCTCGCGGGCAAGCAGGGTCACGATCTGGAGCCTGAGCGGGTCGGCCAGCACCCGCATCAGTTCAGTGTCGACTGACGTCATCATGGACTGATATTTTCACATCAGTTGAGGCTGGCACCAGTCCGCCCTGATCTGCCCCGCGAAGGACCCACCATGAACACCGCGCCGCTCGCCTCCGTGCTGTTCGTCTGCGTCCACAACGCCGGACGCTCCCAGATGGCCGCTGGATTCCTCACCCACCTCGCCGGCGACCGCATCGAGGTCCGCTCCGCCGGATCGCTGCCCGGCAACCAGGTCAACCCGGCCGCCGTGGCAGCAATGAAGGAGATAGGCATCGACATCTCCGACCAGAAGCCGAAGGTCCTCACCACCGAAGCGGTCCAGGCATCCGACTACGTCATCGCCATGGGCTGCGGCGACGCCTGCCCGATCTTCCCCGGCAAGAAGTACCTCGACTGGCAGCTCGAAGACCCCGCCGGACAGGGAGTCAAAGCGGTACGACCCATCCGCGACGAGATCCGCACCCGAATTGAGGCGTTGATCGCGGAGATCGACGCGAAGCAGTAGACGGTCAACCCCGTGCGCATGGACTGCACTGGCGCCACCCCGAACGAGTAGCGGCACCCAGCCGCCTAAAATCAGCTCCCGCTTCTCTGTCCTGTCGCAGTGCATCTGGCAAATTCCTCGACACGGCCAATGGGTACAGCGCCGGAAGCAGCGAGGAGATCGTCGGCTGCGCATCCTGCCGCACCGTCGAAGACGCTCTTGAGCTGCGCGGATGACATTATCGGCAGGCGCACATCTGAACTGGCTTGCCCTGTGGGGCGGGTGGGAAGGATGCCGTTGTGCCCGGACGGGTCCAGGCGTCGACATGGTCCTGCCGTACCCACGTGCGCAGCGTCTCGGTCGTGCTGATGCCCGGCTTGTGGGCGATCGCTCTGATCGCGGCCCACTCGGTGTCGTACTCCGGCCCTACTTCGGCGACCATCCGCACCGTACGTAGGCGCAGCTCAAGTGGGTACTGGGAAGGAGTGCCAGAACTCGATCCTCTCACCGGTCGAGTCCCTACCGAACCCGGAGCGGTTCAGCGGGAGCGGTGCCGTGTTCGAGAGGTGCGGTAGACCTTGAGTGGGCGATTTCGAGGGTGTGGCTACTGTGCCCGTAGTGGTGCGGCGGTACGAGCTCTTCCCAGTCGGTAGCTGTGGGCAGATGTAGACGTCCGTCGCTGTGCTTCGCCCTGGGGCCTTGCGAGGCAGGCTGCGCGTACCCCAGCATTGGCACGGCCAAAGGGCTGTCATACGCCGAAGACGGCATCGTCGCTCGCCGGCGTGGGCGGTCCGGCAAGGGAACTTACGCCCGTACAGGCCGCGCGAAGGTTGTCCGTCCGTCCGGATGTCTCCGGCGGCACTCCAGCGGCAGAGGATCTGCCGCTCATGTCAGTGGTAAGTCCGCATCTGCCCGTGCCCTGTGCGGCACGGGTCTTGGGCCGTGCGCACTGTCGGCCGGCCGTGTTCCTCTTCGCCGCCCGGAGGGCGCCATGGGTCAAACTCTCGGTGATGTCATGGGCTACGCGGCAGGTGTCGCGATCAGCCCGCTTCCGATCGTCGCCGTCATCCTGATCCTGGCCACACCACGGGCCCGGCTCAACGGAACCCTGTTCGTCATCGGCTGGCTGGTGGGCTTGTCGGCGCTGGGGGTCGTGATGCTGGTGATTGGCGGGTCAGCCGGTTCCTCTACCGGCAAACAGCCGGCCACTTGGGTGGGCGGTCTCAAAACCGGCCTGGGAATCCTGCTTGTGCTCTTCGCCGTACGGCATTGGCGTAGGCGTCCTGCCGACGCCTCGCAGGCGCAGCTCCCGAAGTGGATGGCTGCCGTCGACCGCTTCACGCCGGTCAAAACCCTGGGCCTGGGCCTGGCCCTGTCGGCCGCCAACCTCAAGAACGCCCCGTTGACCGTTGCGGCCGGTGCCACGATCAGCTCGTCCGGGATTCCCGCAGGACAGCAGGCCGCATCGCTTGCCGTGTTCGTGGCCATCGCATCCCTTGGTCTGCTCGTTCCACTGGCCGCCTTCCTGCTGATGGGCGAACGGGCACGACGCACGCTCGACAGCTGGAAGGACTGGGCCGTCCGGCACAACACCGCCGTGATGGCTGTCCTGTTCTTCGTTCTCGGGCTGAAACTGCTCGGCGACGGTATCGGCATCCTGGCCTGATGACCGGCATCACCGGCACCGCCCTGTCCGGGGAATCCGGCGGCCTCCCCTCCACACCGGGTTCACACCGGGCAAGCGACGGCCAGCTGGTTGACAGCGCGGTTGCGGACGGTGCGGGCGCGTTCGCTCTGTCTGCTGTGACCGGTGGGGGAACGACCCCGTGCCCGTAACGCTGTGGCCGGTTTGCCGGGCTGTCCGGACGCGGGCGGCGCGCTATGAATGGGCACGAGGGCGATGGCGCCTCATTCGCGAGCGCTTGGCGCCCCTCGGACGGACACGTTGCAGGAGTGACGCACGATGGCTAAGACGTCAGACAAGGCCTCGCCGGGTCAACCCGAGCGTCCGGGTATGAAGGACGGGGTGTGCAGCGAGTTCACGGTATTCACCAAGGTCAAGGCGGGCCATGCGGATGCGCTGCGTGAGGAGCTCGCGCGGCTCGCAGGCGGCTCGTCCGACACGGAGGCCCGCGAGGCGCTGCGGCAGATCGGCACCCTGCACGACGCACGCCACGTGTTGTTCGACAACGACACCCGGCACATGTTCGCCAGTGTCTTCGATGGATCCTGGGACACCTACATCGACGACTTCGGCAAGACGTCGATCGGGGGCCGTTTCGACAGGGTCTTCGCGCACACCGAAGGGTTCCCCGGCATCACCGATCCGGGGGTGAAGGACTGGTTCGTCGCCCATCAGGCGCCCGCGGGGGTCTTCGTCAGCTCCTATCCCGACCTGACGGTCCAGCAGGTCTGGAAGGACCAGCGTGTGAGCGAGGCATTCCAGGCGGTGCTGGACATCCCCGAGTTCCGAGCGGCGCTGGACAATCCGGCCAACGCGGAGTTGTTGGCCACACCTGCTTTCCAGAAGCTGATGGAGGAAGCCGCAGGCTAGCCGGCCAGCAGGAGCGGCCACCGCAGGTTGCCCAGAGAGACGGACGCGGAGGGGGAGGCGATCGTGAACGCGGTGGCAAGCAAAAGCGGGGCCGGAGCAGACGTCGAGATCGACGATGTCCAAAGTGGAGCGTTGCATCCCCGGCCGGTGCCGTATGTGGGAAAGTTCGTCTTCCTGCGGGTGGATGACCGTCATGCTGGCCGCGCCCTGTTGCGACGGCTGCTCCCGGCCGTCGAGGGCGGTTTCCCCAGCGTGGATCCGAACCAGGATGCCTGGGTGGCGGTCGCCTTCACCTACCAGGGACTGCGGGCGCTGAAGGTGCCCCAGGAGTCGCTGGACAGCTTTCCGCGGGCGTTTCGCCAGGGCATGGCGGCGCGGGCGCATCTGATCGGCGACGTGGGGGAGAGCGCTCCGGCCCATTGGGAGCCACCGTTCGGATCGGCCGATGTGCATGTCGTGTTGAGTGCTCTCTCCCCCGATGCGGCGCGGCTGGAGACGGCATTGACGCGGGCCCGCGCCGCCTTCACCGACACGCCCGGGGTGAAGATGATCTGGCAGCAGGAGGTCCGCCAACTCCCGACCGGACGCACCACCTTCGGGTTCCGGGACGGCATCAGCCATCCGAACATCGAAAGCCTCGGGCTGCCCGGCTCCAACAGCGGGGAAGTCCCCCTCAAGGCAGGCGAGTTCCTCCTCGGCTACCCCGACGAAACCGGCAATCCGCCGCCCATGCCCAGCCCCGATGTGCTGGGGCGGAACGGTACCTACGTGGCGGTACGCAAGCTGCACACCAAGGTGGCGGCCTGGCGTCAGTACCTGCGCGCGAACACCTCCAGCGCTCAGGAGGAAGCGCTCCTGGCGGCGAAGATGGTCGGGCGCTGGCCCAGCGGGGCGCCCCTGACACTGTCCCCGGAGCACGACGACCCGGAGTTGGGTACCGACCCGCAGCGCAACAACGACTTCTTGTACCGGGAGGACGACGAACGGGGTTTCCGGTGCCCCGCTGGTGCACATATCCGGCGTGTCAACCCCCGCGATGCCGCCATCATCGGCGACGCGCGGATGCACCGCCTCATCCGGCGCGGCACCACCTACGGCCCGCCGCTGCCAGAGGGCGTGCTCGAAGACGACGGCGCCGACCGGGGCCTGGTCGGCGTCTTCATCGGAGCCCACCTGGAACGACAATTCGAGTTCATCAAGGCCGAGTGGGTCAACGACGGCAACTTCATCGGCTACCCCGGCGAGAAGGACCCGGTGGCCGGGCATCACGACGGCAGCGGCAGTGCCACCATCCCGGACCAGCCGATCCGGCGCCGTCTGCAGAACCTGCCCAGTTTCGTGGTCACCCGAGGTGGCGAGTACTGCTTCCTGCCGGGACTGCGTGCCCTGCGCTGGCTCGCCGACCTGAAGAACTGAGTGCCTGCCCTACTCCCTGAGGCCATTACGGCCTGTGAGACGAGGTCGACGCCATGGCAGCACACTTCGTTCCCTACACACGGGACATCGAAGACCATGAAGCGCACTTCGAGCACCACCTGCAGACGGTGATCGAGAAGACGCGCCGTTTCATCGCCGGGTCCGTTACGGCCAGTGGCACCGGCCGGGCGGTTCGTGACGCCCACGCCAAGGGCTATGGGCTGGTCCGAGGGCACGTGGAGATCCTGACCGGGATTCCCCCCGAATACGCCCAAGGCATCTACGCGACCCCCGGCACTCATGACGCACTCGTCCGCTTCTCCAACGGTTCACCCCACGCCGGAGCCGACGCCCGACTGGGCAGCGCGACCGGACTGGCGCTGAAGATCTTCGGTATCAGCGGCCCGTCCCTGCTGGAGGACGAACCGGACACCGGCACATTCGACTACACCAACATCAACGCACCGATCTTCTTCTGCAACACGGTCGAGCATTACCTGTTCATCCAAGACCTGTTCCTGAACGCACCGGACTACTTCTCCCAGGGCCGGCCCGGTGCCCATCGATTCTTCACCGAGTTCGTGACCGGAAAGGGAACACTGGACCAGGACGACTGGGCATGGGACGAACTCCTGGCCTTCCTGCGCCTGTCGCAGATTCCCCCGGTCAACGTCCTGTTGTCGAGCTACTGGACGATGGGGGCCGTCCGGCACGGGGAGCACATTGCCAAGGTACGTATCGCCCCCGACCCGCTCTCCGCGGAGACGGTGGTTCACCGCGCCATCGACCCCACCTCGGCGCCAGAGGTGTACCGGCCGGCCCTGCTGGCCGAGCTGCAGGAGCGGCCCTACACCTTCGACATCCAAGTCCAGCTCTGCACCGACCTGGAACGGATGCCGGTGGAGGACACCACCGTGGAATGGCCCGAGCAGCTGTCCCCGTTCGTCACAGTGGCCAGACTGCGGTTGCAACGACAGGACATCTCCGGTCAGGACAACTTGGAGAAGATGGACGCACTGTCCTTCACACCCTGGCGGGTCACCGCCGAGCACGCCCCCCTGGGCAACATCATGCGAGCCCGCAAGGAGGTCTACCGACAATCCTCCATCGAGCGCCACAAGCTCAACCAGCAGCCGCGCACAGAACCTCGAAGCGCCGACGACGTCCTTAAATGATCGACGACGTGATCTTCGACCAGCCTGCTCCACGTCAGCCGACCAGGGCGAGGATGTGGAGGCGGGCGGGTGTTGACGAGCATGGCGTAGCGGACACCATCGCCCTTCAGAGGAAAGAGAGCGGTCGCTGAGATGACCTGCGCCCCGCAGCCCTTCCGCTGGCATACACCCGCAGGCGCTTTCCGAAAGGCCCCCTTAGTGGGCGTTTGACTCCCTTTTAATGGCATTAGTTGGGCTTCGGACGGCCGAAGTTGAGTAGCCGGGCGCCGGAGTCCGCATCAGCCTGCGCTGCGGACTCGCCCGTCACGGTCGGCGGGCCATCCCTCCGCATATGCTCCGCCTCAATTTGAAATGCCCGACCCGCACGGAAACGCCCGCCATCCGCCGGCCCTCTGGCGCGAGCCCCCGCCCGGCAGTACGCCAGATCCATGCCCGCGCGACGGGGCCCTACCCCAGCGACCTCTCCGACGCCCGCTGGGAACTCATCCGCCCGGTCCTGGAGGCCTGGCGCGACGCCCGCACCCCGAAGATCCGCCCACCCACCCACGACCTGCGCCGGATCATGGGCGCCATCCTGTACGTCGACCGCTCCGGCATCCCCTGGAGCTACCTGCCGCACGACTTTCCACCCCACCAGACGGTCTACGGCTACTGCGCGCACTGGGAACGCGACGGAATCTTCGACCAACTCGCCGGCACCCTGCGCCGCCTGGCGTGCGAGGCCAGCGGTCACGACGCGGAGTCCAGCGCCTGCCTCATCGAGGCCCGGAGCGTCAAGACCTCCGCCAACGTGCCCCTCGCCGACCAGGGCTTCGACGCCGCAAAGCAGATCGCCGGACGCAAACGCCACCTCGGCACCGACACCCTGGGGCTGCCGCCGGCCGTCGCAGTCACCGCGGCCAACATCCACGACTCGCACGCCGCCCGCCCTCCTGGCCGCCGTCGCCCACCCCACGCTGACCAAGGTCTGGGCGGACGCCGGCTACAAGCACGCCGTCATCGAGCACAGCGCCACCCTCGGCCTCGACCTCGAAGTCGTCCAACGCAGCCCCGCGGTCCGCGGATTCACGCCGCTGTCCCGGCGCTGGGTGATCGAACGCACCCTCGGCTGGCTCATGCGGCACCGGCGCCCCGTCCGCGACTTCGAACGACACCCCCACCGCTCCGCCGCCATGATCCAACTCTCGGCCATCGACCTCATGACCCGCCGCCCCGCCCGCGAAAACACCCCCACCTGGCGTGACACCTAACACCAAACCAAACAGACAACACCGAATCAAACGACCCTAAGCGCGGCGCCAGTTGAGCAGGAGTACGTCAACCGCCGAGTGCAGGGTCGCCGCGGTCACCCCATCGCGCAGCTGCGTGGAGAGGCCGAGGAGAAAACTGTGAACCATGGCGGTCATCCCGTCGACGTCGGTGTCGGCGTCGAGTTCGCCCGCGGCGACGCCCCGCTCCACACAGGCCCTGATGCGCACCCGGTCCGCTTCGCGCCGTGCCACGACGGCTGCGCGCACTCCGATGTGCTCCTCTCCTGGCACCCGCATAGTGCCGGACAGGGCGATGAGACAGCCGGCGGGGTGGGACGAGTCGGCCTGCATGTCGATCGAGCCGTGCAGCAGGCCGGCCACAGCTTCTCGCGGGTCGACCGTTTCGTCCTCGATGACGTCGACGGCGCCGCCCGGCCCCTTCATGTAGTGCTCGACGACCTGCTTGAACAGCCCTACTTTTGAGCCAAAGGCGCCATACAGGCTCGCGGAGGACAGCCCGGTGGCGGCTCGCAGTTGCGCCAGCGAGGTCGCCTCGTACCCCTGCTCCCAGAACAGCAGCATCGCGGCCTCCAGTACGGCCTCCATATCGAAGGCGCGGGGACGGCCGGCCGGCGGCATATGGACCTCCTCCATCACAAGACGGGCGTTCCAGTTCGGGGAGCGCTTTGCTGCCTCCCATAGTGGACCAACTGCTCCACAAAGCGCCAAGCGCCGAAGCGGTCCGGCCGCCGTCAGCCACGTGACGTCGATCACTTATGGATCAATCGATCTGGAATAGCTTGACCTGCCCATCATGGCGAGGTGAGTATTCCGGCATGAACGATCCAAAATTCAGAAGCCACGGCGCCGACATCCGCCCCTCGCTGAGCCGCGCGATGGTGCTGTTGCTGGCCGTGACGTGCGGTGCCGCGGTCGCGAACATCTATTACGCGCAACCGTTGCTGCCCGTTGTCTCCCGGGCGCTGGGGGTATCCGAAGGGGCCGGAGGCCTGATCGTCACCGCCTCGCAGATCGGCTACGCGCTCTCGCTCGCACTCCTGGTGCCCCTGGGGGACGTACTGGAGCGGCGCCGACTGGTGAGCGGGCTGCTCGCGCTGAGTGCCGTCGCACTCCTCGGTGCGGCGGCCTCCCCCTCGCTGGGCGCGCTGTACGGCTCGGTCGCGCTGGTCGGGGCGACCTCCGCCGTAGCGCAGATCGTGGTACCGATGGCTGCCTCGTTGGCCGCCGACCATGAACGCGGCGCGGTGGTGGGCACGGTCATGAGCGGCCTGCTCATCGGCATCATGCTCGCGCGGACTGTTGCCGGGGTGCTGGCCGAATTCGGTAACTGGCGGCTGGTGTTCGTCTTCGCGGCGGGCGTCATGGTGGTGCTGGCGATCGCCCTGCGCCGGGTTCTGCCGCTCGTACCACCGGCCGCGAACACCCCCTATCCCCACCTGCTGCACTCGGTGGTGACACTGGTGCGCACCGAGTCGCTGCTGCGCAGGCGCATGGCTCTGGCCGGCGTCGGCATGGGCGGCTTCACGGTCCTGTGGACCGCCTCGTCGTTCCTGCTGGCCGGCCCCACCTACCGGTACGGTCCGGCGATCATCGGCCTGTTCGGTCTGGTCGGGGTCGTCGGGGCGGCTGCCGCGTCGGTGGCCGGCAGGCTGGCGGACCGTGGTCGCGCCCGCCAGGTGACCTCCGGCGGGCTGATCGTGCTGACCGGCAGCTGGGGTGTGCTCGTCTTCGCCGGAGAGGGAGGCCCGCTCGGTCTGAGCGCGCTGATGATCGGCATCGTGGCGCTCAACCTGGCACAGCAGGCCTTGCTGATCAGCCATCAGAGCGTTTTGTACCGCCGCATCCCGCACGCACGCAGCCGGGTCACCACAGCGCTCATGGTCTCCGCCTTCGCCGGAAGTACTGTCGCCTCCGCGCTGACGGCGGCGCTGTATCCGCTCGTGGGCTGGGCAGGGGTTTCCGTGCTCGGAGCGGCGATCGCGCTGATCGGCCTGGCGGTCTGGGCGCTGGAACTGCTCCGCCCGAGCCCCGCGGAACCGCTCGCCGACCCGTCAGCGGACGACGACGTCCACGCGACCCGTACCTCTGACGCACGCGCGGACCGCACCCAAGCACACGCCGAGGAGTGCGCTCATGCCTGAGATCCGCCGAGTGGCGATCCTTGACGACTACCAGCACACAGCACACCAATACGCCGCCTGGGATGCCCTGCCCGAAGGCGCCCGCCTGACCTGCTTCCCGGAGCACTTGGGCGGCCCCGAGAACGTGATCGCCGCCCTGGAGCCGTTCGACGTGATCGTCGCCATGCGCGAGCGCACCGCCTTCCCCGCCGAGGTACTCGACAGGCTGCCGAACCTGAGCCTGCTGGTGACCACGGGCCCGGCCAACGCGGCCATCGACACGGCCGCGGCCGCGCGGCACGGAATCGTGGTGTCCGGCACCCGAGCCGCAGGACTGACCTCGACAGCCGAACTGACCTGGGGACTCCTGCACGCCCTGACCCGCTCGCTCCCCACCGAGGACCGCAACCTGCGTACAGGCGCTTGGCAGCAGACCGTGGGACGTGACCTGCACGGCGCCCGCCTGGGCGTCATCGGATTGGGCGGCGTGGGCCGTCGCGTGGCCCAGGTCGGCGTCGCCTTCGGCATGGACGTCGTCGCCTGGAGCACGCACCTCGATCCCGGGCACGCAAAAGCCCTGGGCGTCACCCCCGTCAGCAAACGGGAACTGCTGACCACCTCGGACGTGGTGACGCTTCACGTCCGCCTCTCTCCACGCACCGTCGGCCTCATCGGTACCGACGAACTCGCCCTCATGCGACCGGACGCGCTGCTGATCAACACATCCCGGGCGCCCGTCGTCGACGAGGAGGCACTGCTGGCCGCGCTGCATGCCGGAACATTGGGCGGAGCCGCCCTGGACGTCCACTTCACCGAGCCGCTGCCCTCCGCGTCGCCGTGGCGCAGCGCTCCGCGAACCGTCCTCACCCCGCACCTTGGCTACGTCACCGCCGGCGCGTACGAGATCTTCTACCGCGACGCGCTCGACGACATCCTCGCCTACACCGCCGGCGCACCGGTCCGCGTACTCACGCCGTGAGCCGACCACGCCCCACCGCCCGGACGCACGAACGAGACACGGGATCCACCATGACCACCAGTGACCAGACCACGACCACGCACCCGCAGCACGATCCCTCCGACGATTCGGGGGGCCGCCTGCCGCAACTGTGGACGCGGACCCTGGGAGACCTCACCATCACCTATGTCCCCGATGCCGGCGTTCACATGATCCCCACGCGGGTCTACCCCGCCTCCGCCGACGAGGACTGGACGGACCACGGTCCCCACATGACGGACGCGGGCCACCTGGCCATGGGATGCGGCGCTCTGCTCGTCGAGCGTCGTGGGAAGCGCCTGCTCCTGGACGCCGGTCACGGCCGCATCTCGGGCGAGGACCCCGAACACTTCCAACACGGCTTCGACCACGTACGGACCCTCCCCGATCACTTGGGCCGCCTGGGCGTCGACCCGGCCACGCTGGAGACGGTCGCCTTCACCCATCTGCACGACGACCACACCGGATGGGCCCGGCCGGACGCCGTCGACGACGCACGCAGCCTGTTCCCCAACGCGCGCTGGATCGTCGGGGAAGGAGAACTGCAGGGCCTGGACCCCGCCTCCGGCCCACGGCTCGCCGGACAGAGCGAGCGGACCACAGCCGTCGCCGACGGAGCAGTGATCGCTGAGGGAGTACGTGCCTGGGCGCTGCCCGGACACACCACCGGGCACACGGCCTGGATCCTCGACACCGGTGACGGCCGCCGCATCGTGGCCTTCGGCGACGCCATGCATTCCCCAGTCCAGATCCAGCACCCCGACTGGGACGTCGTCCTCGACCACGACGGTGTCCAGGCCGAGCACTCACGCCGCCGCCTCGTGGAATTCCTGGCCCAGGACAACGTCTTCGGCTTCGGCGTACATTTCGCCGACCAGCAACTCGGCACCGTCGACGACATCGGCCAGTGGCGCCCTTGGGAGGCCGGGACGGACAACCGGTAAGCCTCACCCAGCGGGTTTCGGGGCATCCGACCGTGCCGCTGCCCGCATGCTGTCCTGCGCTGGTCACCCCCGGCCGCCTGCGTTGGTTGACCAGCGCGGTCGGGTCAGCCCGCGACGGGTGGCTTCGATGCTCCGGCGAACCGCGTTCTCCTCATCTGCGTCGCTTCGGAGGCGCGGTTGCAGCTCGACCGGTTTGCCGTCCATCCGTCGCGCATTCGGTCCTCATGACGTGGCCGAGTCGCCACCGGCCTCATCCTGGCCCCAACTCCCGCTGCGCATACAGGGGATCCGGCAACACCTCGATCGCCTCAGGTGCAAACTGGAACGGCCAAGGTGGCGAGTTTTCCCTCACCCGGCCGGATACGCGGAGCGCGGCCCACCATTTGCACAATGAGGGGTGGACCGGCACGCTGCGCATCCGGCGGGTCTGCCGGATGGAGTCGGCCGACGACGAGCGGGGCAGCGGAGTGAACCACCTCGGTCACCTGGCCATCGACGAAGCCTCCTGCCTGGTCGAGGCCGACCGCAAGAAGGCGTTCGCACAGTTGACAGCCGACATGCCGGAGCTGGCCCGCCGACTGACGGAAGCCGGCGTCCTGGAGGGCGCCAGTGGTGTGCGCTCACGGGTCCGACGGGTGAAGGGGACCCTGCAGGATTGGTCCGGCGGGTCACCAAGCTGCGCTGGAAGCTCACGCCGACCCGGCCGAGATCGCCGCGCTGAACAAGGTGGCCGACGGGTGCGGGTATGCCGCCGTCGCCTGCGAACCCGCCCCTTGAAGTACATCCAGGATCGGTCCGTGATCCGCTGGCGCTGAAAAGAAGCCGGCCCGGACAGTGCGGGCATGCCGTGGGTGGTGGCGCATTCCCGCGGCACCGCCCTCCACGGCCGGAAGTTTGGGCAGGCCACGGTGGTGGTGAGCGTGTGCCCTGTAGCCGGTCGGCGGCCGTGGGAACGGGTGGGTCCAGGCGGGGGTCTGTTCGGCCACCTGGCCGGTCTTTCCCGGGCCGGAGCAGTGTGTGGTGCCTTTGCGGGTGGTTTTCGGTGTCTGGCCGTGGGCCCGGATGGGGCGGCTGGGTGTAGGGGCGTGCTGGTCGGGTACCTGCGGCTGGGTACGACGCACGCGCAATTTGCGGGAGGTACTCATGGGCAAGCTGGGAGACATGGCGGGCAAGGCCAAGGAGATGGCCAAGGGCCACCCGGACCAGGCCGACAAGGGTGTTTCGGGCGCCGAGCGGCTCGTCGATGAACGTACGGGTGACAAGTACGACGCCCAGACCGACAAGGTGGCCGACGCGGCCCGCCGTTCCTACGGCAGCGACACGTCGCAGCGCTGACCCCTCGTTCCGGACATCGTGTGGCCCGGCGCGGTCGCGCCGGGCCACACGTCTGCGCAGGGGAGTCCTCCGTAGGAAGCTGCTGCGGTCAGGCCTGGGCCCTGTGGACCTTCCAGTCGGCGACGTTGGAGCTTCGGTTGAAGTAGGCGTTGGTGCAGATGTCGTACTTGCCTCCGGAGGTGGCGGCACTGCCGCCGTTGGTCTCCAGGAAGCCGCCGTTGTCGCCGTAGGTGTTCCAGAAATGGACCAGGTCGCCGATCCGGATGTTCTGGTCGGTCGGTGAGGAGGTCTGGGCGAAGATCCGCCAGCGGCCGGTCCCCGTTGCGCGGTCCCGGCTCTGGGACGTGGACACGTTGTACTTGCCGCCACTGTTCGCCTGATCGCTGCTGGCGCCGCCGTTGGTGTCGAGGTAACCGCCGTCGCCACCGTAGAGGTTGCGCAAATATACGAGGTCTCCGCTGGCAACGGTCTGACCGGTGGACTTGCCGGAAGCGGAGAGGATTTCCCAGGTTCCGGTGCCCTTCCCGCGCGCGGAGCTGTCAGCGGTTGACACCCCGAACTTGGCGCCCGACTCGGGGCTGCCCCCGTTGGTGTCCAGGTAGCCGCCCTGCCAGCTGTTGTAGCCGTTCTGCAGGTGGATCTGATCGCCGTACTTGAGCTCGTTCGCCATGTGGCTCTCCCTAGTCCCTCGAAGACGGTCGCAGATCCTGGCCTGTCGATGGCCGTACGCCCACGGGCGGCACGAATCGGTCCCGATATGTCGGCCTAGTAAGAAATGCCCGACACATCGGCTGCCCGGAAAGGACTGTAGAGCGGCTCAAAGGGCCCGGACAGTCGCATTCAGGGCAAGCTGTGGCAGCGAGAGAGCCACTCGCTAGTGCGGTGACCGGAAAGGTCAAGGGGTCGGCAGGGGGGGGAGGGGCCGGATGGGCGGTCCGAGGGGTCGGCAGTCCTGTCACAGGGCGGTGAGAGGATCACGCCGTGACGATCAACCTGCATGACTTCGACGGCAGCACTCGCTGACCTTGAATGCCGGCGGTTTGGCTGCCGATGTCGCTGTAGCTGCCGCCGGGCACGAGCCGAACGGGTACTTCTGGGTAGGTCTCGTGCAGTTCGCCTGGCCGGACATTGCCGAGGGGCTCGACTTCGACAGCGAGGGCGGCATGTTCTGCGCAGTCGGGAGTCCGAGTGACCTCGCACGACTCAAGGCGGCCCTTGAAGCCGTCATCACGAGCCCTGAGGCAGTCCACGACATCATTGCCCGTGCAGAGTCATCGGGCTTCGAGTTCGACGACTGAGGGCTGTCCCGTAAGCGATCTTCGACCGGTTGCGGTCAGAGTCCCTGTACACGGGCGACCGAGCCCTGATGGCAGGATGATCGCCCCGACGATCCTGAGGGGCCCTGCCCGTGCACACGCCTGCCGACTACCTCGAACTGGCGCATGCCGAGAACGACAGCGCCGTCCTGCATCGACTCGCGCGTTGTCCATACCCCTTCGTCTGGCAGGCGCTGGCCGCCAATCCCTCCACGGCGCCCGCCACGCTGCTGGAACTGAGCACGGCCCAAGACAGTGCCTGGAACGACAACAAGCTCCTTCGCCTGCTGTCGGAGCATCCGAGCGCGGACCACACAGTGCTGCAAGCCGTCCGTGACGCCGTGGCGGCGAAGCTAGCCGAAGGCGAACGACCCTATGCCGCTGTGCTCGCGCTGGCAGGACGGACGGAACTAGCGGCGGCAGAAGTGCGACAACTCGGGACTCTGCGTGGCGCTTCTGCGCGTCTGCGCAGTCAGCTGGACCGGCACCTCGGGCTCCGTACTTGACCCGTGTCCATCCCGGTCGGCCCCAAGTGGAACGATCTTGACGTGACTGCAGTGATCACGGCGTCGGTGCCGTCCTGGCCAGGCCCCTTCACCGGGCTGCGTCCGCGCTGCTTCGGCAGGCTGGTGACCGCCGTGCGGCGCGAGACCGCTACCGAGCTTCAGCGTGGGCGGCCCGGGGGGGTGCCCCTATCTCTTTGGTCAAGGGAAACGGGGCTGCGTTGGTTCGGGTAGGCGGGCAGCATGGCGGCATGGCTGATCTGCTGTGGGACGACGTGAGCTGCTTCTTCGATCCGGACTTGATGGGGTCACTGCCGGATGTGCGTGTTCCAGGGGCCTCGGTGGAGGACTGGCAGTCGGTCCTGGATCTTGTCGTTGAGCGGGGCTGGAAGTGCCAGTATTCCGAGGGCGAGGCGGTGCTTCCGGTGCCTCGTGCGGAGGTCGTGCCGGCCCGTCCTGCGGATGCCGAGTGCCCGAACCTGCAGGTCTGGCCGGTTGCCGGTGTGCTGGCGATTTTCCGGTTCTATGCCGACGATGAGATCGACTTCGACGTCAATCTGCGGGAGTTGCAGGGCCAGGAGCGTCTGGATGTTTTCTGCGGCTTCCTCCGTGAGATTGGGCGGCACTTGGGCAAGCCGGTGCTGATGGATCCGGAGAGCGACCCTGGGCATC
Source organism: Streptomyces sp. NPDC050264 (assembly GCF_040655895.1). Taxonomy (NCBI): domain Bacteria; kingdom Bacillati; phylum Actinomycetota; class Actinomycetes; order Kitasatosporales; family Streptomycetaceae; genus Streptomyces; species Streptomyces sp. NPDC050264. Next base: position 12,357 of record NZ_JBFAKV010000041.1, on the reverse strand, counting down.
CGGTGCTCGGGTTCGATGTCGAGACTGATCGAGTTGTCCTCCTCGCGGAGCCGTTGGTCAGGTGACCGCGGCCGTCGGCCGGGATTCGTAGAAGGTTCCGTCGCGGAGCATCGCGTAGAGCACGTCGGCTCGGCGTCTGGCGAGGCAAAGCAGGGCCTGGGTGTGGTGCTTCCCTTGGGCGATCTTCTTGTCGTGGTAGGTCCGCGACTCCGGGTCGCCCAGGGCCGCGAACGCGGAGAGGAAGAACGCCCGCTTGAGCTGCTTGTTTCCCCGCCGGGATGGTTGTTCACCGCGGATCGAGGACCCAGAACTGCGGGTCGCAGGCGCGAGTCCTGCGTAGGCGGCGAGGTGGCCTGCGGTCGGGAAGGTGCTGCCGTCACCGACCTCGATCAGGATGCGGGCTCCGGTCCTGACGCCGATGCCCGGCATCGACCTCAGGACCTTCGAAAGAGGGTGGGCCTCCGACAGGTCCTCGATCCGTGTGGCCAGCAGCTTGCGCTGATCCAGGACAGCGGTCAGCGATCCGGCCAGGCTCGGGACGATCAAAGCGGCCGCCTCGGTGCCGGGAACGGTGACGGTCTGCTCGCCCAGGGCGGCGAAGATGTCCTCGACCAGCCGCTCGGCCATCCTCGGCGCCTTCGGCCGCAGCAGCGTGACCAGGCGTCGTCGTCCGGCCTTGCGGATCTGGGACGGCGATCCGAACCGTTCCAACAGGGCGAGCACGGCGGGGTGTTGCAACCGCGGGCCGAGTACTCGCTCCAGCGACGGATGGATCTGGGTCAGCAGGCCGTGCAGCCGGTTCGCGACGCGGGTCGCTTCGCCGGCCAGGTCGTCGTCGAAGCCGGCGATCATCTCCAGCTCGGCGATCGTCTCGTCCTCGCCGTCGATGGCCCGCAGCGTGTGGGGCATCGCGCGGGCGGCGTCCGCGATGATGAACGCGTCCCTCGCATCAGTTTTCGCCTCGCCCGGGTAGAGGTCGGCGATCCGACGCATCGTCAGGCCCGGTAAGTAGGCGATGGGGCAGCCCAAGTCCCGCGCGACGGCCAGCGGCAGGGCGCCGATCGAGGCCGGCTGGTCGACCACGACCAGCACCGTTCCGTGCTTGGCCTGCAGCTTGGCGAACAGTTCGCGGAGTTTGGGTTCGGTGTTGGGCAGGCGTTTGTCGAAGGCTTTCTTCCCCGCCGGGGTGACGGCGGTGGCGTGGTGTTCGCCCTTGCCGACGTCCAGGCCGAGGAAGACGTCAATGTCGCCGGTGTCGATCACGTGCAGGCCCCTCCGCTCACGCTTTCGTCCGGCCTTGCCTCGGCATCGAGCTGCCACACCCACGTTACGGAGAGCTCTTCCGGCTCGGGTGAAGCCGATGCTCAAGCCCCTCATCAGCGGTCCGTCGATGCCTTCGGGCCCGGTGACACCACCCCCCGGATCATCAACCTCAACAAGGGGGGAAGTCATGCCGGACCCGAAGGCCGGTAGCCCCATTGCGGAGCCACGAAAAAGGTAACTGTGATAGTCGGGTCTGATGCAGGGTTGGGTGACAGGTTGACCTGCCCCACCATTTGGGCTCCAGGTTCGGTGACTAACTGGCAGCCGGGATGGTGTCGTTGTTCGAGAGTAGTTCGTACTCGATGGGGGTGCGGTAGCCCAGTGCTGAGTGCCGGCGCATCCGGCGCCCGGGCTGTGCTGCCGCTGGCGGAGGCGGTCGGCCGGCTCCCGGTCGCTGCCGAGCACCGGGCGGGCTACCAGCGGGACTTGTACAGCACTGGAACCGCGGCCTGACTACCGGGGACGGATGCGACAACCGCAAGGAAGTCATCCTGTCCGAAGCCATCGAGGTCCCGGAGGTGGCCGCGGGCTGCAAGCTGGCGGGCGGATCCTGGCGCAGCGCCTACGACGGCCTGCAGGTCACCGATGCCGCCCGGCTCGAAGTCGACCATTTCGTCCCGCTTGCCGAGGTCTTCGACTCCGAACAGACACTGTGGAGCGCCGCACGGCGCGAGGCCTACGCCAACGACCAGGACAGCCCCGACACACTGATCGCGGTCTCGGACGCCTCCAACCGGTCCAAGAGCGACAAAGACCCGGCCCAGAGGCTGCCCGCGAACACCTCCTACCACTGCGCCTACGCCCCGACCTGGGTCGCCACCAAACTCCGCTGGGACCTGACCGCCGACGACGCCGAACAACAGACCCTGCAGACGCTCGCCACGCAGTGCCCCGCCACCACCGTCGCTTACGAGCCAGCCCTGTGGCCGGGGACCCGTACCTGGTCAGACGTGCGCGGGGGTGCCCGCCCCCGGACTCCGGGTGAGCGCCCTTGGTCCTGCACTCCGGCCGGGTCTGGTGCTGTCCCGACGCGCGCGACCTTCTCGCAGCGAGGACAGCACACGAGGACAGCACACGAGGACAGACTCGAGGAAGTCGTGCTGCGTGGGTCCCGGAACCGACCGTGCGTGGAGATCGGACTCATCGGATCTGCGAGCCAAGCGCCGAAGGCTCCTACCGGATAGACCTCAAGCGCACCCACACCGACTCGGCTTCACGCATAGAGGTCCCGGTCGCGTCAGCACGCGCCTGAAAACCTGAGCGAGATGCAGTGAAATCTGCCGGCGCCCCGGGGTGCTCTGCTGAATGGCGAATCGCCATCCCATGTCGGGGCCCGGCCATGCAGGTGCGGACTGACGACCGAATCGGTTCGTAACTTCTTGCCCGGGGCGCACAGTTGGCTAAAGTCAGGTACATGCCAGAGGTCGACCCATCCGCGACCAACCCGAACGAGCCCTCCCCATCCTGGGCATCACCTACAAGCCCGACCTCAACGGAACTTGATCAAGCCCTGGCCTCGGTCCCCTTCGACGTCCGCGACCGACTCGGCGAGATCACCGCGCCGACCGTGGTGATCGCGGGTCGGCACGATTTCATCTGCGGCCCGCGCTGGGCCGTGCTGCTGCGGGACGGCATTCCCGGGGCCCGGTTGACCGTGCTCGAACACAGCGGCCACTTCGGCCACATCGAGCGGCCGGCGCAGTTCACCCGCGCGATCACCGAGTTGCTTCCGAACCAGTCCTGAGGCGGCCGCGCACAGTTGTCCGTCCGCTCAAGGACTCCCGTCGAATGGCGAGTCGTACGAACGCCGGGTGGTACGAAGCCGTCGAACGAACGATGGCCGACACCGGTCGCCCCCACCAGGCACCGGGGGTCTCAGCATGCCGGGGGTTGCCGGGTCTTCCGCCGAAGCGGCGGAAGACCCGTGCGGGTTCGCGGCCGACGCCGCGTCCGCAGACTTCGGACGGCTCCCCGCGCCGGCCGGCGCCGAGGACGTGCTCCGTCCCACCCCCGCCCGTACGGAGTTCGCGAGTGATGTGCTGAGGCTGCTTGAGGCCGGGGGCAGGGGTGTAGAGGAACTCACTCCCCGGTACTTCGGTGTGGACGGGAAGGGGCGTGAAGTCCTCTCACTCACGTACATACCCATCCGGATAGGCCGGTCAGGAGTCGGTGGCGGTTGGGTCAGCGATCGATCCAGCGCATCCGTCAGGGGATGCCTGGGTCTGTTGGTCGGCCCAGCCGGTGCCGTTGTTGCGGCGGTACTCGGTGGAGTTGGCCGTGTGGGCGCCGCAGGATGGGGCGCATGAGTCTGCCGATCGTCACGCACCGGGTGGAGTTCCTGCGCCACCCCCACCCCGGCTACCCGCACCTGACGGCCTGGGGCATCCGGATCGACGGCACCGACCTGCGAGTCCTGGTCGCGGAGGCAACGCGCGAACTGTGGAATCGGGAACTCGTCGAGGACGACGACACCCCGCAGGAGCGCGAGGAGTTCCTGCTGGGCCAGCACGCCCCGCTGCACCTGGGACGACGACCCCGATGGCGCCCGAGCCCGGGCCCATTTCCTGGGCGACGCCCCGCCGGAACTCCGTCACCGCAACACCGGGGCCTTGTGCCTGATGGGCTGCTCCTGCGGGATCGACGCCTGCTGGCCCCTGCTCGCCAATGTCCGCGCCACGGCGACGGAGGTCGTCTGGTCCGGCTTCCACCAGCCCTGCCGACCGGAGTGGGGCGAACTGCCCCTGGGCCCCTACGTCTTCCCACGCCCGTCCTACGACGAGGCCCTGGCGGCGCCGGTCCCGCTCACCCAGGACCCTCTTGCCCCGCTGCTGGGGGAGGAGTAGTCGCCGACAGGGGGCCGACGTCGTCGTGAGCGGCCGCCACCGCGGGCCGAGCCGCCACGGGTGACCGATCCCAGTGCACCCCCGTGATTGAAGAGTTGCTGTCCAGGGCCCTGCTCGTGCGCGATCGCAGCGTGCCGCGCGACGTCATCCCTCTCTCCCAGACGGACCACACCCGTGGCAGCGGCCCCCTGGCACGCAGCAGCGCTTCAACGAGGCCGCCGAGGACCTGCGGTCCCTGTGCGAAGCGCAGGTCGTGCACACTTCCGCCTCCGCGGTCGCGGACTTCGTCACCGAACAGGTCCCCCAGCCGCGCAGCGCTCTCGTCCTGGCTTGCCTGCTGCAGCTCACCGAGACCAGCGACGGCGCCCGTTCCTGGTGGGAGTACGCCGCCGGGGCCGGAACGACGGTTGATCTTGGTCGACAACTCGTCTGCCAGGAGCTTCGCCGTTCTGCAGACCCGTCCAACTCGCACCCGTCCGCGTCAGGTTGGAAGAGCCTCAGTGTGATCCAGTAGCGCCGTACCGGGCCGTGCTCGGTGTCCCGAATTCCCTCGAAGACGCCGCCGTGCCGCTCCATCGTCTTCACCGAGGCGACATTGTCGACTGCACAGACGAGTAGCGCCCGGTCCAAGCCGAGTGTCCGTGCCTCATCGAGCGTCAGGCCCAGTGCCCAGGTGGCCGGCCCACGGCGCCGCGCGGACGGCCGGATGCCATGTCCGATGTGGCCGAACTGCCGCACATAATCGTTGAGCCCCGAACCGCGAGGCTATTCCGCCGAGTATTTGGTCGTGCTCGACGATCCATCGATACCTCCGACTGATCTGGTCAGCCCCCGCCGGCGGATTCGGAGCCATCTCCTGGGTGAGCCGCGTCACCCAAGCCTCAAATCCGCTGGGGGAGTGCACGGGTCCGTATACAACTCGACTCGTCAGCCTCTTCTCCCGTCGCGTTGATCTGCGTCCACCACCCCGGAATATTTCTTTCCGTAAAATCTCATCTCACATTCTGAGCATCCGTGGTGGGCTCCGCTATAACCCTAGGCGTCCCGAGCAGAAAAGTGAAGCTTTCAGTAAGGGTTGGGCAAAACTTCAGAAAAGGTTTCGCTAAAGGTCGTATGTTTCGCTGGGTCGTATGATTGTTTCCCTCGGTGCGTGCGCGTAGGTGGCGACTGTATATTTGATCAGGCCTACCACGGTCCGGTGGGTTCATGATGCTAGGGGGAGCGCAGCATGGCAATCACTGAGCAGCAACGAAAAGAACTCGCCGCATTCCTTAGGAATCGGCGAGAACGGCTCACGCCGGACGTCGTTGGCATCAAGAATTCATATGGGCGTCGCCGTACCCCGGGCTTACGCAGAGAGGAGCTCGCTCAACTCGCGGGCGTGAGTGTGACCTGGTACACGTGGCTCGAACAGGCCCGGAAGATCAGGGTGTCGAGCCAGGTCCTCAACGGCCTCGCGCGAGCCCTTCGACTCGATACGACTGAAACCGGGCATCTTTTCCGTCTTGCCGGTGAACTGATACCCGCGGTACCGGCGCCGTGTTCTCGGGAAGATATCCCTGAGCAGTATTTGACATTCCTTGAGTTCCAGGATCCGCTCCCCGCCTTTATCGTCAATCATCGCTTCGACGTGCTGGCCTGGAATCTAGGATTCTGTGCACTGTTTCCGTATTTTGAATCGCTGGAGCAGTGTCGACGCAACAGTCTTGTGATGACGTTCGACAAACGGGCCAGGGAAATGCATCCAGACTGGGAGCAGGATGCCCTCGAGGCCGTCGCATTGTTCCGCGCTCAGGCCGCCGATCGACTCACCCATCCCGCATATGCGAAACTGATCGACGACCTGCAGGGGGAGTTCCCGGAATTCCGGGAACTGTGGGAGCGGCTTGATCTCGCGCCGCCCGTCCCCTCGGTACGCTGCTTCGACCATCCGACCCTCGGCCGGATCGAACTCGGCTATGTGAAGTTGCGGCTCGCTGGCGCTGACGCGACTCTTGTCGTCTACCAGCCCGTCCTGGACGGCCGCCTGCTGGCCCGCTTCCGAGATCTGGTCGAGGAGCGGATCAGAATACGACTGCGGTCGGCCGGGGGCTCAGTCGGACGCCCGTACCGACAGAGCGTGACGGAAGACTTGCTGCGGATCCCAGACAGCCTTGATCCGCTGGAGCCGGGAGTAGTTCCCTTTGAAGTACAGCGCGTGCCAAGGAACTCCTGAGCTGTTCCACCGTGGATCGGCCAGATCCACGTCCGGATAGTTGATGTACGACCCGTCGGTGTGGGCGTCGGAGACGGGTACACCACCTGTCTCCGCGTACAAATCCCGGTAGAGCTCGCGGAGTCGCCGGATGTGGCGCTCGTCGTCGTCGGGGTCCGTCCAGTACGTCCCGAGGTAGCTCTTGAGGACCGAATCTCGCTGGGCGACGACGGTCGCCGCCGGGTCCACGGCGTTGACCTGCCTGCCGTACGAGAACAGCACCACGGTCGTGTGACCGTCATAGCCGGGATCGGAAAGGTACCGGAACAACAGCCCCGTCTCCGCGTCGGAATAGGGCCGGCGCAGATAGGCACCCTTGCTCTTGGAGCGCGTCAACTCCCCGCGGTTCTCCACGTCCCGCTGGGTGGCCCGTAGCCACGGCATTGCGATGTAGGTGACCCGGCACGGGGTCCGCACACCGCTGCCGACCGCCGCGATGTAGTCCTCGAGTCGCCCGCGCGCACCGGGCTCCGAACTGTCCAGCTGGGCGCTGAGAGTGATCCGGCCCACCGCGCGCTGGTTGAGGTAGAGCGCGCTGTACAAGCTCTCGTACGCCGGATCCGTGCTGTCCTCCTGGCGGTGCCAGCGGCCGTGATTGCGGACGAGCTGCGCGAAGTCCTGTTCGCCCAGCGACTCCCAGGGCCATTCGGCGGTGGCGAAGAGGACCGTTTCCGGAGGCCTGGGCAGTAGGTCCTGCGGCGCGTCCGTCACGGCCTGAGGCGACCGGAACCAATACCGCGTGACCACACCGAAGTTGCCGCCGCCGGCACCGGTGTGCGCCCACCACAGAGCGTGGTGGGGGTCGGCCGGATCCCGTGAGGCCACCACCGTGCGGGCTTCACCCGCACCGTCGGCGACCACCACCTCCACCGCCTCCAGGTGATCGACGATCAGCCCGTGTCGCCGACACAGCGCGCCGAAGCCGCCGCCCTGGACATAGCCGCCGAGCCCGACCGACGGGCAGGTGCCACCGGGCACGGTGACACCCCAGTTCAGGTACAGCGAGCGGTAGACGGAGCCGAGCAGCGCCCCCGCGCCGATGCCGAAGGCCCGCCGCCCCGGGTCGTACGTCACGTCGTTCAGATCGGACAGGTCGAGCAGCGTACGCACTGCCGGATCGTCCACCAGGCCCTCCAGGCCATGGCCGCCACCGCGGACTGCGAGCCGAGATCCGGCGCGGACAGCGGCGGTGACCGCTTGGCGCACGTCCTCTGCCGTACCCGGCACGTATACGCGGTCCGGACGACCGGCGAAGCGCGTGTTGCGCGAGCGCGTGGTCAGCGAGAGATAGCGATGATCGGTGCGGGTGATTGCGGGCACGCTCAGCGTAGGAATCGGTGGCGTCGCGTGTGCGCCGGGAGCGACCGCGTCGGAATCGGGAGTGTCGGAGGAAGACGCGCCGGCAACGGACACGCCGGGCCCAGATATGTCAGGCATCGGTGGCCGCAGCCGCCTTTCGTGAGGTCACGGTGCGGCGCACGGCCGCGTAGCCGAGGAGCAGGAGCAGGGCGCAGCCACCCGCCAGGCAGCCGAGCAGGGATGTCGCCGGCCAGCCGCCATGCGCCCAAAGTGGCCCCGTCAGCGCGGAGCCCGCCGCACCGCCCAGGAAGTAGCAGGTCATGTAGACGGTCGTGACACGGCTGCGCATTTCGTCACCGACCTGTCCGAAGACCGCTGTCTGGTTGGAGATGTGCGAGGCCTGGACCGCGAAATCGATGAGGACGATCGCCGTGCCGAGCACGAGCAGCGAGGACGACAGGGCCGCCACCACGGCGAAGGACACGGCGATGAGCGCGAAAGCGGCTGCGCTGACGGCTCGCTGGCGCCCCCGGTCGGCGAACCTGCCCGCGAGATTGGCGCCGAGTGCGCCTCCCGCGCCGAGCAGCCCCGTCGCGCCGATGGCCGCGGAGCCGTAATCGTAGGGGGCTTGGATCAGCCGGAGTGGCACGGCGGTCCACAGCACGGTGAACGCCGCGAAGCCCAGGGCGCCGTACAGGCAGCGCTCCACGATCACCGGCTGGGCGCGCACGAGGGCGAACAGCGAGCCGATGAGCCGGGCGTACGTGCGTGCCGTCAGCGGTGCCCGGGCAGGCTGTGCGGGCAGGATGCGGCGCAGCAGCGCGCAGACTGCAAGCATCATGACCGCGGCGCCCCAGAACACGGCTCGCCAGTCGACGAGGTCCGCGACCACCCCGGCGAAGGTCCGGCACAGCAGCGCGCCGAGGATGACCCCGGTCATGACGGTGCCCACCACCTGGCCGCGTCGCTCGGGTGGCGCCATGCCCGCGGCCTGCGGAACGATCACCATGGCGGCGACGCTTACCAGGCCCAGCAGGAAAAAGAGCCAGCCGAGAAGCGCGTCGTCGGCCCACGGGATCACCGCAAGCACCGTGGCCGCCGTGGTCACCAGGAAGGTGAGCAGCCGTCGGCGGTCGACGGCGTCGCCCAGCGGCACCAGAGCGAACAGCCCGAGCGCGTAGCCGGCCTGAGTGGCGGAGACGCACGAGGTGAGCGAGCCGGGCGCCCGGTGCAGGGACGCCGCGAGCTCGGGCAGGATCGGCTGTAAGTAGTAGAGGTTGGCCACGCACAGTCCGCAGGCGGCCGCGAGCAGCAGGACGGTGAGCCGGCCTGCTTGCGGCCGTGGCGGTGCGACGGGTCCCGCAAGTCCCGTCGCACCGCCACGTGCCGCCTTGCTCACAGCGTGCCGCCGCCATCGACGTGCAGCACCGCACCGGTTACGAAGGTGTTCTGCAGCAGGTGGAGCACCGATGCTGCGACATCGTCAGGCTGCCCGACGCGCCTTACGGGCGTGCCCTGCGCGGTCTGCTCGAAGAGGCCCGCGCGGGCATCGTCGGGCAGGAAGGACCACAGCGGGGTGTCGATCAGACCGCCGACAACGACGTTGACGCGCACCGGCGCGAGTTCGACGGCGAGCGAGCGTCCCATGCCGCCGATGCCCGCGTTGGCCGCGGCTGTTGCGCTCATGTCGGCGTATGACTTGAAGCCCGCCGCACCGGCGATCAGCACGATCGAGCCCTGTTCCGAGATCTTCTTCCCTGCGTGCCGGACGCTCAGGAGCTGGCCGACGATTTTGGTGTCGAGAGCGGCCCGCACGGAATCGAGGGAAACGTCGTAGACGGAGCCGACGGCCATGTCACCGGGGCAGACGACGAGGTGGTCAAGGGAGCCGATGCCGGCGAAAAAGGATCGAACGCTGTCCTCGTCGGTCACATCCACGACGCCGGTGGTGATGCCCTCGATCTCCTTGGCGGTCTGCTCCAGCTTGTCCTGTGAGCGGGAGCCGACGACGACCTGCGCGCCGACGGCCGCGGCCTGACGGGCAACCGCCTTGCCGATACCGGAAGAACCACCGATCACCACGATGCGGGTGCCGGACAACGAGGCGGGGGAAGCGGGGGAAATGGGGGAAATGGACAAGGTCGTCTCCTGGTCATGAGCGAATGAGTGCTGTCGGCCAGGACGAAGGTGAGGCTGAGGACCCGGCCGGGAAAGACGCTGTCAGCTCGCGGGAAGGGCAGGGAGACGAGGAATCATGCTAGTTGGAACAGCACCTGGTTAGGTCCTCGCGGCCGCGCCACCATGGGGTGTCGTCAGGTCCACCAGTCGGCCTGGCGCAACGGCTGATATTCCGAGGCGGTTCTTTGTGACTACGGAAAGTCCACTCCCGCACGATCAGATACCAACGGTCTGTGGCCCGGTTGCCGCGGCGGAACTGGGTATCACACTCGCGCATGAGCATCTCTTCGTGCTGAGTTCCGAGTTCCAGTCGAACTTCCCGCACCTGTGGGACCGCGAAGCCGGAGTGCGTGAGGCGGTGCGTCAGCTGGAACGGGCGTACGCGGCCGGGGTGCGGACCCTGGTGGACATGACGGTGCTCGGCCAGGGCCGTGACGTAGGTCTGGTGCGTGCGGTCGCCGAGCAGACGCCGGTGCACATCGTTGTGGCCACCGGCGTCTACAGCGTTGACGGCATCCCACTCTTCGCCCGATTCCGCGGTCCCGGTACACCCATCGAGTCGGAGGACCCACTGATCGAGCTGCTCCTGGGCGACATCACCACGGGCATCGCGGGCAGCGATGTGCGGGCGGGACTGGTGAAGTTCGCCTGTGAGCGCACCCCGCCCGATGCGGCCGCCCACCGGATGGCTGCCGTCGTCGCTGAGGTGCACCGGCAGACCGGTGTCCCCGTGGTCGTGCACTGCGACCCCTTCGAAGGCAACGGCACCGAGTTGGTACGTCTCCTGGAAAAGGAGGGCGTGGCCGCGGGCTCCGTAGTCGTGGCGCACGCTGGGGACTCCGCCGACCTCGAGGGGCTGCGTGCCCTCGCGGACACTGGCTGCATGCTCGGTTATGACCGGTACGGCATGACGCCCTTCGCCCCCGATGAGCAGCGCAACGCCACCCTCGCCGCACTCGTACGGGCCGGCCACATCGCTCAGTTGCTCGTCTCGCAGGACCACCCGGTGCACATCGACTACCTGACGGCCGAGCAGCGAGAACGCGTGTACCCGGGCTGGAGCTATGTGCATCTCCTCGAGCGTGCACTGCCGCAGCTCCTCAACGAGCCCGGCATCGACGAGGGCGCCGTGCATACCCTCCTTGTCGACAACCCGCGGCGGCTGCTCTCCCGAATCGCCGCGCCTCAGCCCACCGACACGCGTCCGGAGGTGCGGGATGCCGCTTGAGCCCTGGCAGGAGCTGGAGGCTGAGCTGCTCATCGATGACGACGCGGTCAAGTGTTGGGTGGAGACCGTTCCGCCCGGCGAGCAACGGCCCGCTCACACCCACCGCCACCCCTGGGTGACCGTCGTGCTCTCCGGGGCGCACGGTGAATCCCTGGACGAGAACGGTGAGCTGATCAAGTCCGTGTCGCTGGAGACGGGCCAGGTGGTGCACAACCGCGGCGAGTCCCTGCCCATGCGGCATTACGTCCACAACCTTTCCGACCAGACCCTCGTCATGGTTGCCATCGAACTCCGCACGCCCACGGCGCCGGAGGAAGGACCGAGTTCATGAGTCGACACGAGCGGCGAGCGGAGCAGAACGGCGAAGGACAGCCGCAGCCGGGCGCACCCGCGCTGATCACAGGGGCAACCTCCGGCCTCGGCCGGAGCCTCGCACGGCACCTCGCCGGCCGCGGCTGGACCGTTTTGGTGCACGGCAGGGATGGCGACAAGTGTGACGCGGTCGTCAAGGAGCTGCACGAGGCGGGCGGCACGGCCTACCCCTACCTCGCCGACCTGTCCTCGCTGGGCGAGGCCGCCGAACTCGGCAGGAGAGTGGCAGCCGAGCATCCTTCGCTGGGGCTGCTCGTGAACAACGCAGGCGTGGGCGCGGGGCGGGACGCGCACTGTCGGGAGGTGAGCCGTGACGGTTACGAACTGCGGTTCGCGGTCAACTATTTGGCGCCGGTTCTCCTCACCCGCGCGCTGCGCGCCCCGCTGCGCGCAGCCGCCTCGGCCCAGGTGCTCAACATCGGGTCGATCGGGCAGAGCCCTGTAGACCCGGATGACGTCCAGTTCACCCGGGGCTACGACGGCATGGAGGCCTACACGCGCAGCAAGTTCGCGCTCGCGGCCTTCACGTTCACCATCGCCGAGGAGTACGCGTGCGATGGCATCCGGGTCAACTGCGTGCACCCCGCGAACTACATGGATACCGCGATGGTCACCGAAGCGGGGGTGCGCCCCTGGTCCTCCGTGGAGGACGGGACCAGGGCCGTTCTGCACGCCATCGACGAGGGCGCGCGGGGCGCGAGCGGCCACTACTACAACGAGAGCCGCCGGGAGAAGGCGCACCGCCTCGCCTACGCCGTCGAAACCCAGCAGCGGCTCGCCTCGCTCACCGACCAGCTCATCGTTCCGCCGAGGCTGGGGTGGGCGCCGAATCCGGGCAGCCAGTAGACGACGGGGAAGCG
>NZ_JBFAKV010000040.1:40025-41963 GCF_040655895.1 Streptomyces sp. NPDC050264 | reverse complement strand
GTGAAGGCCGTCGTCGTCCTTCACCACGCATCAACGTGAGGTTGGAAAGGGCTCACGGTCAGTTCGCCAGACGTACAGGGTCTTGGACAGCCCACGGAGAACGGCCTCACATGCGCTGTCGAACTCCTCGCGCCGGACATGCGCCTTGCTCGCGCTGCGCTGTTCGAACCAGACGTGCCGGATGGACTTTCCCTCTTCACGGGCACGGCGGCAGATATCGCGCAGGTGGGCCCGTAGTGCGGTGAGAGTGTCTTTCTTCTTCGACCGACGGATGTACGCCTCTGCCACTTGGCTGGCGTCGCCGGTTGCCGAGTCCCAGAGCCCCAGCTCTTTGAGTTCGTCGTCGCTGAAGCCCAGCGCGCGCAGGTTGGGAAGGTCTTGCCGTTCCATCGCTGTCCGTTCGCCGAAGGTGGTCCGCCTCGGACAGTTGGGAGCGGGTGGAATGCTAAGAGCGGCGTTTCCACTGGTCAGAGGCGGTGTTGCACCCTTCGGCCACGACCACGCCATGAACATCACGCGGTGGAACGTGCACACCGGTCTCTACGGCACGTACCTGATCCGCGACGACGAGGAGGACGCGCTCCACCTTCCGTGCGGTGAGCGGGAGATACCGCTGTTGCTCGCCGACCGGAACCTGGACACGGACGCCGACGGCGCGCTGAACGGCCGGCTGCTGCACAAGACGGTCGTCATCGACCCGAAGAACGCGGAGACCGGCAAGCCCGTGACCCTGCCGTTCACCGGCCCGTACACCACCGTCAACGGGCGGATCTGGCCGTACGCCGAGGTCGACGCGGCATGGCACCGCTTCCGCCTGGTGAACGCGTCGAACGCCCGCATCTTCGACCTGGTCCTCGTCGACGAGGACGATCAGCCGGTGCCGGGCGTGCTCCACCAGATCGGTAGCGACGGAGGGCTGCTGCCGCGCCCCGTGCCGGTCGACTTCGACGCGGTACTGCCGACGCTCACCGTCGCCCCGGCCGAGCGGATGGACCTGCTCATCGACTTCGGGGCGCTCGCCGGGCGGCGGGTACGGCTGGTCGGCAAGGGGCCGAACCAGGCGCCCGGGGTGCCGGACGTACCGGGCAACGTGCCCTACCCGCACGTGCTGGAGTTCCGGGTGGGCGAGAGCTGCGCGCCCGACTCGTTCGCGCTGCCCGAGGTGCTCTCCGGCTCCTTCCGGAAGCTGACGCACGACATCGAGCACGGGCACCGGCTGATCGTGCTGACCCCGCCCGCGACCAAGGGCGGCGGCGGGCACCCGGAGATCTGGGAGATGGCGGAGATCGAGGATCCCGCGGGCGTCCACGTCCCCGCCGACGGCATCATCCAACTCATCAACGACAAAGGCCAGTTGAAGACGTACCGCCGGATCTCCCGGACCTTCAACGACGGGCTCGGCTTCACCGTCGCCGAGGGCAGCCACGAACAGTGGAGCTTCCTGAACCTCGCGGTGAACCCGCCGGTCGTGCACCCCATGCACATCCACCTGGCCGACTTCCAGATCCTCGGCCGCGACGCGTACAACGCCTCCGGTTTCGACGTGACGGTGGGCGGCACGGTCGCGCCGGTCACGTTCGACCCGAACACCGTGATCCCGCTGCCGCCGAACGAGCGGGGGCACAAGGACGTGTTCCGCTCCCTGCCCGGACAGATGCTGCGCGTCATGGGCCGGTTCGACGGGGCGTACGGCCGCTTCATGTACCACTGCCACCTGCTGGAACACGAGGACATGGGCATGATGCGGCCGTTCGTCGTGATGCCCGAGGAGGCCATGAAATTCGATCACGGGGCAGGCCACGGCGGCGGACACGGAGGTCACGCGGCCTAGCTTCCTTCCGGCGAGCCGGGTGCACGCGGTCTGGACGGGTGCGGGATCCCCGGTGCTGGTTCGGCTTCGTGCCGAGCCGCTCCGGGCGATCCCGAAACCGGTGTACC
>NZ_JBFAKV010000040.1:0-39927 GCF_040655895.1 Streptomyces sp. NPDC050264 | reverse complement strand
TTCGGCTTCGTGCCGAGCCGCTCCGGGCGATCCCGAAACCGGTGTACCGGCGAGGCTGGTCGTCGGCTGCCGGGCCGGCGCGTACTCCCCGCTGCCTTGCTGGACGCCGCCGCCGGTCCGGGCGGGTCCGACGGTGGTGCGCCGGGTGATGCGGCGCAGCCGACGCGCGTCGGCCGGGGCGTCCGTGGCGACGAGGATGGAGCACTGCCATGGCGGTGCCACGATGGCTGCGAGCGATGCACCGACCGAAAGGACGAGCATGACCGCCGTAGACACCGAGGAGCCCGGCGCATCCGCGCAGGACACCTGTCCCGTGCTCGCCGAGGTGTGGCGGGGCGACTTCCTGGAGTCCGTGCATCACGGGGCCGTCGTGGTCCTCGGCGCCGACGGCCACCCCGTCCTGGCAGTGGGCCCCGTCGGCATCCCGATGTACCCGCGCTCGTCCAACAAGCCGCTGCAGAGCGCCGGGATGCTCCGCGCGGGCCTCGACCTCGACGGCGAACTGCTCGCCCTGGCCTGCGCCAGCCACTCGGGCGAGGCCTTCCACCTCGACGGCGTACGGCGCATTCTCGCGGGCGCCGGACTGGCCGAGGACGCCCTGCGGTGCACCCCGGCGCTCCCCATCGGCGCCGTGTCCGGCCCCGCGCACCTGGCCGCCGGGCTCGGCCCGACCCGCATCACCATGAACTGTTCGGGCAAGCACGCCGCCATGCTGGCCACATGCGTCGTCGCCGGCTGGTCCACCGACGACTACCTCGACCCCGGGCACCCCCTCCAGCGCACTCTGCGCGACACCCTGGAGGACCTCGCCGGCGAGAAGTCCACCGCCGTCGGCGTGGACGGCTGCGGCGCCCCCCTGTTCGCGCTCACGCTCACCGGGCTCGCCCGCGCGTTCGCCCGGATCGCGACCGCTCCGGCGGGCAGCCCCGAAGCGCGGGTCGCCGCCGCGATGAACGCTCATCCCGAGTACGTCGGCGGCACCGGCCGCGACGTCACGGACCTCATGCGGTCCCTGCCCGGCGCCGTCGCCAAGGACGGCGCCGAGGGGGTCTACGCCCTGGCCCTGCCCGACGGTTCGGCGGTCGCCCTGAAGATCGCCGACGGCGGTCAGCGGCCCCGGCCCGTCGTGATGGCCGCGGCCCTGCGCCATCTCGGTGTGGACGTGGACGCCGACCCGCGGCTGTCCGCCCTCACCGAGGCGCCGGTCCTCGGGCACGGCGAACCGGTCGGCGCCGTACGGCCGTCGGCGGTGCTCACCGCGAGCACCGGCTGACCTGGGCGGACGCCCGGGAATTCGAGCGGGATCCGGCACTCTCACTCGTTCGGGGATCGTCACGGGAGGGCGCGCAGGGTAGGGCTGTGGCCGGAGCGAGCAACCCAGGGACCGGAGGCGGCGAGCCATGGAACAGACTGCGTTGCGTCCCAAACGGATGCCGGGCGCACCGGTGCACGACCCCGGGAAGCCCGGCCCGATCCCCCGGCCCGCCCGGCGCCCACATGCCGCGCGGCGCCGCGGCAGGCGCCTGGTCGGGCTGTTGTCCGGCCTGTTGTGCGCGCTGGTCCTGGTGCTGGCCGGGGTGGGCCTCGGTACCGTCGGCGCCACGGTCATCGGGATGAGCGAACTGGCCGAGATGCAGCAGAAGGCGGCCGTCGGGGCCCCGCCGAAACCTTCCGCTCCGTCCGTGAAGTCCTCCTCGCCGGCCGGGAGCGCGTCGGCCCTGACCCCGACGCCCCCCGCTGCCCGGGGCAGCCTCGGCGTGGAGGTGGTCGACGCGCCGAAGGGGCCCGGCGCGCTCGTCGTCGCCGTGCACGTTCCCGGGCCCGGTTACTCGGCCGGACTGGTGCGCGGTGACGTCCTGTTGAGCCTCGGCACAGCGGGCATCGGCTCGGCCGGGGACCTCGCGGCCGTCGTCTCGGACGCCCGGCCGGGCCATCAGCTGCCCATGACGGTGCGTCATATGAACGGCGTACGCCAGACGTTGGCGGTCACCCCGGGCGTGGTGACGTGACGCGGCTCAGTCATGGGTAGAGGCGTCAGTCATGGGCAGAGGTGTCAGACCGTGCGGAAGTGCGTCGTCAGTCGCCGCTCGTCGTCCAGTACATGGAAGGCCAGGCCCACCGGCGCCTCCCGGTTCGCGAACTGCTCGCCCTCCCAGGGCATCCGCAACGTCCAGGTCACGCCGGGCCCCACGGTCAGCGGCCGCCCGGCGAACAGGGTCGCGGCCGGGGTGTGCGCATGGCCCGTGATCACCGCGACGATCTCCGGCCGGCGCTCCAACAGCCGTGCCAGTAGGCCCGGTTGGGCCAGCTGGTAGCGGTCGGGCAGGCGGTGGTGCAGGGCCAGGGGCGGATGGTGGAAGGCGATCAGGACGGGCGTCTCGCCGTCGAGCGCGTCGAGCTCCTCCTCGATCCAGGCGTACGTCTCCTCGTCGAGGTTTCCTTCGTCCGCGCCCGGAACACTGGAGTCGCACATGAGCACGAGCGCGTCGCCCACCCGGTGCGCACGGTTGACCGGGCCGTCGCCTCCCGGTTCACGCAGCAGGGCTTTGCGGTACGGGACGCGACTGTCGTGGTTGCCCGGGCAGGGCAGGACGGGGAACGGCGTCACGGGGTCGTGCAGCCCGAGCAGTCCGGCCGCCTCCTCGTACTCCGCCTCGGCGCCGTGGTCCGCGATGTCGCCGGTGACCAGGAGCGCGTCCAGCGGCCCCGGCAGTGCCCGCAGATGGTCCAGCACGCGCCGGGCCCGCTCGGTGGCGCGCGGGGTTCCGTCGAGATGCAGATCGCTGATCTGGGCCAGCACAAGCATGGCGTACGTCCTTCGAAGAGTCGGCCTCGCCTAATGGGGCATGCCGATCTAACCATTAGGATTAATGCGGCAGCAACGCCCTTCCATTAATCGGAGGCTCGGTGCCGCACGCGCGCGTGCCCGCGTTACTGGCTTTGAAGGTGTGAAGCGATGGCCGGGGGCGGACTCGCGCCGTCCCCCGCCTCCGGGCAGGATGCTGCCGGGGACCCGTGTCCCTCTTGTCCCCGCGTTCTCGTTCTCACGTCACGGAGGCCCGGCCATGACGACCGGCACACCCGCGCCCTTCAACGCCGCCGACTACAAGGCCCGTATGGACCGTGCCGCGCAGTCCGCGGCCGACGCCGGGCTCGCGGGGGTGCTCGTCGCGCCGGGACCCGACCTGGTGTGGCTCACCGGGTACCACGTGCCGGCCGACACCGAGCGGCTCACCCTCTTGGTGCTCGCCGCGGACCGGGAGCCGACCCTCGTCGTGCCCGCCCTGGAAGCGCCGGACGCCGCCAAGGCCGCGGGCGCCGGCGCGATGACCCTGCGCGACTGGACCGACGGCAAGGACCCGTACGCGATCGCCGCCCCGCTCCTGGACGGATCGGGCCGGTTCGGCGTCAGCGACAACGCCTGGGCCATGCACCTGCTCGGCCTCCAGCGCACCCTGCCCGACACCTCGTACGTCTCGCTGACCGACGCCCTGCCGATGCTGCGCGGCGTCAAGGACGCCGCCGAACTGGAGCGCCTCGCGGCAGCAGGTGCCGCCGCCGACGCCGCGTACGAGGAGATCAGGAAGGTCCCCTTCGCAGGGCGCAAGGAGATCGACCTCTCCCGTGAACTCGCCGGCCTGCTGGAGCAGTTCGGGCACGAACAGGTCGACTTCACCCTCGTCTGCTCCGGTCCCAACGGCGCCGACCCGCACCACGCACCGGGCGACCGCGTCGTCCAGGACGGCGACATGGTCGTCCTCGACTTCGGCGGCCTCAAGCACGGCTACGGCTCCGACACCTCCCGCACCGTGCACGTCGGCGAACCCACCGACGAGGAGCGGCGCGTCCACGACATCGTGCGCGAGGCGCAGACCGCGGCCTGCGACGCCGTGCGGCCCGGCATCGCCTGCCAGGACGTCGACCGGGTCGCCCGCGAGGTCATCACCGACGCCGGGTACGGCGAGTACTTCATCCACCGCACCGGCCACGGCATCGGCGTCACCACGCACGAACCGCCGTACATGGTCGAGGGCGAGGAGCAGCCCCTCGTCCCCGGCATGTGCTTCTCGGTGGAGCCCGGCATCTACCTGCCCGGCCGCTTCGGCGTCCGCATCGAGGACATCGTCACCGTCACCGAGGACGGCGGCCGGCGCCTCAACTCCACCGCCCGGGACCTGGCGATCGTAGGCTGACCGACGATGCCGCCGACGCCGGAGCAGCCCACCGCGGAGGCGGTGCGCCGCCTTCTGGGGACCCTGCTCCCGGACGGCGGCGGCGCCGAGGTGCGCCCCGTCACCGAGGGCGGCGAGCACTCCACCTGGTGGGTGGGCGCCCGGCACGTGCTGCGGCTCGCCCCCGACAGGCCGGTGTCGCGGCGCCTGCGCCGCGAACTGCGGCTGCGGGACCTCCTGCGCCCCTACGTCACCGTCGCCGTGCCCGCGTCCGTGGCGGCGGGGGAGTGGGCGCCCGGCCTCGCCTACACCCTCGACACCCGGCTGTCCGGCGAGTCCGCGGAGGTCCGCGACGTCACCGCGGCCGGCGAGGAGGACCTCGCGGCGCTGCTCACCGGCCTCCATGCGGTGCCGGCCGCCCGGGCCGTGCCGCTCGGTGTGCCGAAGGTGGCGCCGCGCTCCCTGGAGAACCTGCGGCGGGCGGCCGGTGTCGCGGCCCGCAAGCTCGCCGGGGAGGACGAGTTCGAGGCGGCGCGGCTCGCCCAGCTGACTTCCCATGCCGTCGCCCAGCTCGGCCCGCAGGCGGACGCCGTGCTCGTCCACCACGACCTCAAGGGCGAGCATCTGACCGTGTCGCGGGACGGCCGGGTGCGCGGTGTCCTCGACTGGGCCGACGCCGTGGTCGGCGACCCGGCCGAGGACATCGCGGGGCTCGCCGTCGCGGTGGGCGCGCGGGCGGCGGTGCGCTCCGCGACGCTGGCCGGGTACGGGCCCCGGGTCTGTCTGCGGGGCCTGTGGCTGGCCCGGTGCGGTGCGCTGGTGGGGCTCGCCGACCGGCTCTTCGGGGCCGATACCGACAGCCCCGTGAGCCTGCTGCGGACACAGCTGGAGCGGGCCTGGGAGCCGATCCTGCTGGAACTGGTGTCGGAGGGGTAGGCCCCCGAGCGGGCAGGCCCTTGCCGATACAGGGGGCAGGCCCTCTACGGCCGAGGGCCTGCCGCCGCCTCCCGGCGCCCCGTCAGGGCGCCACCGCGACCACGCACGACTCGGCCGGAACAGTCAACGCGCCGTCGTCCCCGGGCAGTTGGATGGGCTCCCACGCCGCGAGCACCTGCGCCACCGGCCGCCCCAGCGGGATCGACACCGGCCGCCCCGACAGGTTCACCGCCACCCGCAGGTCGCCCCGGCGATACGCGATCCAGCGGGCTTCCTCGTCGTACGCGACCTTGACCGCCGCCAGATCCGGGTCCCGCAGGTCCGTGCGGGCGCGCCGCAGGGCGATCAGGTCGCGGTACCAGGCCAGCACGCGCGCGTGGTGCCCCGCTTCCGGCTCCGACCAGTCGAGGCAGGACCGCTCGCGCGTGGCCGGGTTCTGCGGGTCCGGGATGTCCTTCTCCGCCCAGCCGTGCGCCGCGAACTCCCGGCGCCTGCCGGTGCGTACGGCATCGGCGAGCGCCGGGTCGGTGTGGTCCGTGAAGTACTGCCACGGCGTGCTCGCCGCCCACTCCTCGCCCATGAACAGCATCGGCGTGAACGGGCTCGTCAGGACCAGCGTCGCCGCGCACGCCAGCAGACCCGGCGAGACGGTGGCGGCGAGGCGGTCGCCCTGCGCGCGGTTGCCGACCTGGTCGTGGGTCTGGGTGTAGGCGAGCAGGCGGTGCGCGGGGGTGCGGGCGCGGTCCACGGGGCGGCCGTGGTGGCGGCCGCGGAACGTCGAGTAGGTGCCGTCGTGGAAGAAGCCGCGTGTCAGCGTCTTGGCGACCGCGGCCAGCGGCTCGCGCGCGAAGTCGCCGTAGTAGCCCTGCTGTTCACCGGTCACGGCCGCGTGCACGGCATGGTGGACATCGTCGTTCCACTGCGCGTGCAGCCCGAGACCGCCCTCGGCGCGAGGAGTGATGACGCGCGGGTCCGCCAGATCGGACTCGCCGATCAGGAACAGCGGGCGGCCGAGCCGGTCCGCGAGCTCGTCCACGGCCGCCGACAGCTCCTCCAGGAAGGGCAGGGCGCGCTGGTCGTGCAGCTCGTGGATCGCGTCGAGGCGCAGACCGTCGATGCGGTAGTCGCGCAGCCAGGCCAGCGCGCTGCCGAGAAGGTAGGCGCGGGTCCCGTCCGAGCCGGGCGCGTCGAGGTTCACGGCGCTGCCCCACGGCGTGTGGTGCGTGTCCGTGAAGTACGGCCCGAACGCGGCCAGATAGTTGCCCGCCGGGCCCAGATGGTTGTGCACGACGTCGAGGACGACGCCGAGACCGAGCTCGTGCGCCGCGTCGACAAAGCGCTTCAGCGCCTCGGGGCCGCCGTACGGCTCGTGCACGGCCCACAGGCTGACCCCGTCGTACCCCCAGCCGTGCCGGCCGGGTACGGGACACAGCGGCATCAGCTCGACGTGCGTGACACCGAGTTCGGCCAGATGGCCGAGTCGCGCCGCGGCCGCGTCCAGCGTGCCCTCCTTCGTGTACGTGCCCACGTGCAGCTCGTACAGGACCGCTCCGGTCAGATCACGGCCCGGCCAGTCGCCGCGCCACGCGTACCGGTCGTGGTCGACGACCGCGCTGAGGCCGTCGGGGCCGTCGGGCTGGCGGCGCGAGCGCGGGTCGGGCAGCACAGGGCCGTCGTCCAGGGCGAACCCGTACCGCGCCCCGTCCTGGGCGTCGGCCCGCCCCGCCCACCAGCCCGCACGGTCCGGATCGCGCTCCAACGCGCGCGTGGCGCCGTCGCAGTGGAGCGTGACCCGCTCGGCCTGTGGTGCCCACACCTCGAACTGCACGGTCGGTTCCCCCTCGTAGCCGGATGTCTGCCGACAGTGACGACGCGTCCATGGTGCGTCAGGCGTGATCGTCTCGCCGGGAATTCACCACTACTGGGTCCGCACTTTTTTTGTGAGGCCCGCTATCGGTGCGGCCAGTTTCTTGCGGGGCCGGTCCGGTCACATCCAGCGGTCACGCTTCTGTGTCACCGGGTACCGGCCTTCGTACAGGTCGGGAACTCTCCTTCTGAGGCGGCCTGTTCGCGGCCGCGGCCGGGCGAACGTAGCAGCGGGCACGCGCGTGATGCCCCTCGTTTTCTGGACACTCCGGCCGCGCTGACCGACAATCACACGCGTGACGTCCTCTTTTGAACACCACACCTACCCGGCGCGGCTGACCGACGCCGAGCGGGATCGTGCGCTGAAGGTGCTCAGGGACGGCGCCGCGCTGGGGCGGCTGTCGCACGACACGTTCGTGCGCCGCATGGAGCTGGCGTTCGCCGCCCGCAGGTCCGACGAACTCGACGCGCTCACCGCCGATCTGCGCCATGAGAACCGCTGGTCGAGGGCGGTCCTCGGCGCCGTGGGCGCGGTCTCCGGATTCACCGTGCGGCTGCGCAGGGCCTGGACCGTCGAGCGGCTGCCCAAGCTGCTGCTCCCCCCGCAGAGCAACCCCTACCCGCTGCGCATCGGCCGCGACCCGGCCAACGGGCTGCGACTCAGCCACGACACGGTCTCCCGGGTGCACGCCGAGCTGACCCACCAGGGCGGCACGTGGGTGCTGCGCGACCTCGGCTCCACCAATGGGACGTCCGTGAACGGGCGCAGGGTGACCGGCGCCGCCGTCGTCCAGGACGGCGACCAGGTCGGCTTCGGCCACATGTCGTTCAGGCTGTCCACGAGCTGAGCCCGTCCGCCGGCCGACCGTTGCCGGCGCCCCGTTCGGGTGGACGACGCCTCACCGCCCGCGACCTTGCCGGCGCGTGCGTGATGAACGCCTCCACGTGATCCCTGTTCACGATCGGCCGAGCCGCGAGGTCACCCCTGGGCGTGGCGGACCGCCGCGATCGTCGTCCGCGCCTGGTGCTCGATCTGGTGGGCCACCGGCACCCAGCGCGCCCCGAACCGGTCCGCGTACACCTCGCACCACCGGGTGACGAGGGCGTCGAGTCGGGGTGTGGCCGGGTCCCCGGCCTCCTCCAGGACCCGCAGCAGCATCGCCGCGGCCCGCAACGGCAGGCGCCGGGCGAACGCGTCGATACTGCCGATGTACGCCATCGTCGCGTCCGGCGGCGGCGGCCGCAGCCAGTCGTCCGCCAGGCCCGGCACCAGGCTCAGGGCCCAGCGGGCCGCCCGCAGCAGCGGCCCCGTGGTGTCGGGCAGGCGGGGCAGGGACTCCGCGAGGATCTCCTCCACGAGCCGTGTGTCCCGGCTCAGCCGCGCCGAGATGCGCCGCATCGCCCGCTCCGGCGCCGGGTGCGGCGCCGGGTCGTCCACCAGGTCGCTGGCCCACATCGGCACCTCGACGATCGCCGTGGAGCCGCCGTAGCGGTGGGCGTGGTGCCAGGTGGAGTGCCGGGCGTCGTCGGGCAGACTCGGGAACGCGGCCTGTACGTCGGGGTCGGGCATCACATGGACCCCCGGCCCGGACGTCGGCCAGCCCGCCGCGTCCGACGCCCCGGTCTCCACCGGTATGTGCAGCTCGGCCGCCGACTTCGCGAACGCCTCCGCCAGCCCCGGAATGTCCCGGGTCAACTGCACCCAGCTGCCGCCGAGTTCGGTGCCGTGCAGCGACACCTGGAGGTAGGGCCGCAGCTCGTCGATGACGCCGGTGAGCGTCGTCGTCTCGGGCGGGAGGCGGTCCGGGGGAAGCACCGACGGCGACCACTCCGGCTGCTCGGGGCCCGCCGGGCGGAAGAAGTGCCGGTGGTAGTCGAGCAGGGTGCGCGGGGCGGGCGTGCGGTGCAGGGAGGCACCGTCCGGGTCGGCGCACAGCAAGAAGTGCCACGATCGGTCGAATCTCAACGACGGCTCGTGCAAAGCCTGTTCGGCGAGGTGAAGCGCAGTGAGACCGCCCGTCGGCTCGTTGGCGTGCGCGCCCGCGACGACGAGGACGGTGCGCGGGTCGTGTCCGACGGACAGCAGGTGCAGAGGACGGCCGGCACGCGATGTGCCGACCTGGCGTATCCGGCACAAGTCGGGTCGGTGGGTCGCCAGCTCCCGCGCTGACTGGGCCAGTTCGCCCGAGGTGGGATACCGCTGCTCCGTCAGATGACTCACCCCCGTCGGTGCTCTCGGCGTCAGCACCCGCAGTACCCCACGCCCGACCGCACCTGTCAAGAAGGCCTGTGTTGTGGCTCGTTGCTGGTGCAGGCTACGCCACGCGGGGACGCGGCACGTCCCGCTGACGCTTTCGGACAGTATGGGGCGTGCACGGAGGTGCCGCGCCGTGTCCTGTCGGGAGTCTCCGGACGGTCCCGGGGCCAGGGTGGGCCCCGGACCTCCGCTCGCCCGTCGGCAGGCCCGCGGGGAGGGGCTCCGAGCCCGTCGTGACCCGCGCGCGACGCGGCCTCGTCACCCGTACGGCCGTACGAGGACTGCGCGCCGCGGCCCCCGGTGGTGCCCTGGGAACAGCCGCGCGCAGCGATCGGTGCGCGCACCGGCCCAGACGGGAGCCCCGCGGTGCTGTGCCCTTCCGGACCGGCCTCACGCCCCAGCGCTCCGGGCCCGCACGCGCGCCGCGCCCCGGCGTCGCCGCCGAGCCTCGCGGACCCGGCCGTCGCCCGCGACCCGTACCCGCTGTACCGCACCCTGCGCGACACCCACCCGCTCCTTGAGGACAAGCCCTTCGGCGCGTGGCTGCTGAGCCGCTACGTGGACGTGCGCGCGGCGCTGACCGACCCCCGCCTGGTCGCCGCGCCGCCCGGCCGCGGTTCCGCCCGCCTGGAAGAGGCCACGCGCACGGCGTACCGCGCCCTCGCCTCCCCGGCCGTACAAGGGCACGTATTGGCCGCATTGAAGGCCGGCGCGGAACGTACGGCCCACGTACTCGCCCGCCGCCTCCACCGGCGGCACGAGGCCGACCTCGTCGAGGAGTTCTGCCACTGGCTGCCCGTCGCCGCGGTGGTGGCGGCGCTCGGCCTGCCCCACGAGGACACCGCCCGCGTCACCGACTGGTGCCGCACCTCCCCGACCCACCCCGGCGCCGTCCCCGACGGCCTGGCGGCCCTTCTGCGGCCCCATCTCGTACGCCGCCGCGCGCACCCGCGGAACGACCTCCTCTCCGTGCTGTGCGCCGCGCGGGCCGACGGGCGGCGGCTCGGCGACGACGCGGTCACCGGGCTCGTGGCGCAGCTGCTCGGCGCGGGCGGCGAGGCCACCGACCGGGCGCTGGCCTCCCTCCTCGCCAACCTCCTGGACCACCCGGCGCAGCTCGCCCTGCTGCGGGCCGGGCCCGCCCTGGCCGGGGCCGCCTGGGCCGAGTCGCTGCGCCACGACCCGGCCGTGCACATCGTGCTGCGCCACGCTCTCGCGCCGGTCGCGGTGAGCGGCGGCACGATCCCGGCGGGTGCCACCGTGGCGTGCCTGGTCGGCTCGGCGGGCCGGGACGCCGACCGGTTCGCCGACCCCGACCGTTACGACCTGTTCCGCGCGGTACCCGGGCGGCACGCGTCCGGGGCGGGCTCCGGCGAGGGCCTGGGCGCCCGACTCGCCCGCCTCACCGCCGAGTCCGGGCTGCGCGCCCTGCTCGACGCCCTGCCCGGGGTGGCGTGGGCGCCGGGATTCCGGCCCGTCCCCGAAGGGCTGCTCACCCGGTCTCCCGCCGCCCTTCACGTACGTCTGCGCTGACGTCGGCCAGGCCTACGGCGTCGACTTCTGCGCTGACTCAGGGCCGGACAAGCAGCGCCACCGGCAGGTGTCGGAAAAGGTCGGCCACGCGCGCGTGGCCGCTGAACTGCCGCTCGGAGTCGAGCAGTTCGGTCCACTCGCCTTCAGGGAGCGCGAGTTCCGTCTCCCGCCACCCGCCCGCCTCGGCCAGCCGCAGGGACAGCCGGGTCACCGCCACGACCACACGGTCCGAGCGCACATAGGCCACGCAGTGCCCCTCGGCCGCACCCTCCGCGGACAACGGCTCATAGGTCGCCGCGCCACCGAACCAGTCCGGGTGCTCCCTGCGAAGGCGCAGGGCCGCCCTCGTGAGCGCCGCCTTCTCCTCGGAGAGCGCGCTCCGCTCCTGCGCGTCGAAGCGCGCGGGCGCCCGGTTGTCCGGGTCCACCAGAGCGCGGTACTCGTGCTCGGTGCCCTGGTAGACGTCCGGTACGCCCGGCATCGTGAGGTGCACCAGGGCCGCGCCCAGGATGTTCGCCCGCACGTGGGGCGCCAGCTCCGCCATGAAGCCCAGCACCTCCTCTCCGGGCGGGCCGCACGGGCCGGACGCCACGAAGTCCCGCAGCGCGCTCTCATAAGCGGCGTTCTGCTCCGTCCACGTCGTGAACAGGCCCGCCTCGCGCGCGTGCTTGAGCAGCGCCTCCTGAAGCCGCTCCGGGTCCGCGGGGCCGAGCCCGGCCACCGTCTGCCAGGCGGCCCACGCCAGTTGCGGGTCAGGGGAGCTCGTGCCGCCGCCGTGCGCGGTCCGCTCCGTCACCCGGGCCAGCACCGTCTCCCACCCGTCGCGGCACTGGGTGAGCACCGCGACGCCCGCCCGGACGTCCGCGCTGCGCTTCGTGTCGTGGGTGGACAGCGCCGTCGATGTGTACGGCCAGTCCCGCTGTACGCGCGCGCAGTACGCGTGGAACGCCCCGGCCGGGACCGCCGGGCTCTGGGGGCGGCCGCCCACCTCCAGGGCCGACAGGAGCGGCGTGTACCGGTAGAACGCCTTGTCCTCGACCGACTTGGCGCGCAGCGCCGACGAGGTCTGCGCGAACCGCGCCCGGAACGCCGTGTGCCGGGGGCCGTCGCCGTGCCGGCCGAGCGCGAGGTCCCGTACGGCGTCGACCGCACGCGCCTCCTCGGGGACCGTGAACGCGGCTTTCGCGTCGGCCGCGTCGGAGGCCGTCAGGACCGTCTCCGGATCGGCGCCCCCCGTCACGTACGGCCGGTACACCGGGACGCGCACCAGCAGCTCGCACAGGGCCGTGCGCAGCGCCCAGGGAGCGTGGTCGCGCAGTCCCGGCGTCAGGGCACACAGCTCGGCCGCCTCGCGGGTCAGCCGCTCGACCTCGGTGGCCAGCTCGTGCGTGACGACCCGGTGGGCGGCGCGGCGCACGGTGGCCGCCCACCGGCCGCCCCGGTCGGCCGCGACGCCCGTGAAGCGGCGGAACAGTCCGGTGAGCTGATCCGCCCCCGCCGGGTCGGTGAACAGGCCGTCGATGTGCCGCAGCGCGTCATAGCCGGTGGTGCCGGCCACCGGCCAGGCGGCGGGCAGCTGTTCGTCGTCCTCCAGGATCTTCTCGACGACGGTCCACCGTCCGCCGGTCGCGTCGCTCAGCCGCTGCAAGTAGGCACCCGGATCGGCGAGCCCGTCGGGGTGGTCGACGCGCAGACCGTCGACGACACCTTCACGCAGGAGACGCAGGACGGTCGCGTGGGTGGCGTCGAAGACGTCGGGGTCCTCCACGCGCACGGCGATCAGGTCGGAGATCGTGAAGAAGCGCCGGTAGTTCAGCTCCGTGCGCGCGAGGCGCCACCAGGCCGGGCGGTACCACTGGGCGTCCACGAGCTCCGGGAGCGGCAGCGTGCGGGTGCCCTCGCGCAGGGGGAACTCGTGCTCGTAGTAGCGCAGTACGTCGCCGTCCACCTTGAAGTGGGGCAGTTCCTCCCCGATGTGATGGGCCAGGACGGGCATCAGGACCCGGCCGTTCTGCGCCTGCCAGTCGATGTCGAACCAGCGCGCATACGGAGACGACGGTCCGTCGCGCAGCACTTCGTACAGCTGTCGGTTGTGGCGCACGGAGGCGGCCATGTGGTTGGGCACGATGTCCACGACGAGGCCGAGGCCGTGCTCGTGGGCCGTCCGGGCGAGCGCTCGCAGGCCGTCCTCGCCGCCCAGTTCGCCGCGTACGCGCGCGCTGTCCACCACGTCGTAGCCATGGGTCGACCCGGGCACGGCCTCCAGGACCGGCGACAGGTGCAGATGGGAGATCCCCAGAGAGGCCAGGTACGGGACCGCGGCCGCGGCCGCGGCGAAGCCGAGATCCGGTTGCAGCTGGAGCCGGTAGGTGGCCGTCGGGTGCTGAGGCGTCATGCGAATCTACTTACCCCCACCGCAGCCTTTCGTGCGTTCACCGCATGCGGGCGGCGCGCCGCGTGTCGTTAGCGTCGTCCGATGACAAGCAGGACAAGCAGGCCAAGCACGCCCCGCACACCCAGCACGCCGACCACGGCCGTGAAAGCGACCGGCACGCTCGACACGTACCGCCAGGTGATCGCGGTGACCGGCGCGCTCCTCCCGGTCGTCTCGTTCCTCGGGCGGCTGCCCGTCGCGGTGATCCAGTTCGGCAGCGTGCTGCTGGTGACCCGCACCAGCGGGTCGCTCGCCACCGGCGGCACCGTCGCCTGCGCCCTCGCGCTCGGCCAGGTCGCCATGGGGCCGTTCGTGGGGCGGCTTGCCGACCGGCGCGGCCAGCGCCCGGTCGTGCTCGCCTTCGCGCTGCTCAACTCCGCCGCCATAGCCGCCTACACGCTCGGCGCGCTGTACGGCCTGCCCACGCTCCTCCTGGTCGTGCTCGGCGTCCTGGCGGGCGCCACCGTGCCCGGTGTCGGGCCGCTCGCGCGCGCCCGCGGGGTCGCCCTCGTGCGCCGCGAGGGGGTGGACGAGCGGGTCGTGAACGCCGTCCTGTCGCTGGAGTCGACCATGGACGAGCTCTCCTTCGTCCTCGGCCCCGCCTTCATCGGCGTCGCCTCCGTGGTGGCGCACCCCGCCTACGCGTTCGGGGCCGCGGCCCTCCTGGTCGCCGTCTGCGGCGCCGGGTTCGCGCTGCACCCCACGGCCGCCGCCGTCCCCCGTACCGCGGCGGACGCGCGGCCACGCGCGGGGGTCGAGCGGGCCCGGATGCCGCGCCAGGTGCACGTCGTGCGCGTCGGGCTCGTCCTGCTGGGCGTCCTCCTGGGCGGCTGCGGCGCCGGAATCACCGCGCTGACCCAGGAACTGGGCCACGAGGACCAGGCGGGCCTCGTCTACGCCGCGATGGGCGTCATGAGTGCCGTGGTCGGCCTGTCGATGGCCGCGGTGCCCGAGCGGTTCGCGCTGCCCACCCGCTGGCGCCTCGCCACCGGGGCCGCCGCCCTCCTGTCGCTGCCGCTGATCGTCACCCACACGATGTGGCTCCTGTACGTCGCCGTGACCGTCTTCGGCGCCCTGTTCGCCCCGAACCTGATCACCGGGTTCGGGCTCACCGAGCGGGCCGTGCCGCGCGAACGGCTCGCCGAGGGCATGACGGTCGCCGCGAGCGCCTTCGTCGGCGGGCAGGCCGTCACGCTCGCCGTGGCGGGCCGGCTCGCGCAGGCCCACGGGCCCGCCGTGGCGTTCGCGATGGGCAGCGCGGCCGCCGCCCTCGCTTTCCTCGTCGCGCTGCGCGTACGGCCCCTCCAGGCCGCTACGCGGGCCGTCGCAGCACCGTGAGGCTCCGGCCGGGCAGCGCCAGCCGGTCGCCCGCCTGCACCTTCTGGCCGTCGGCGGCGGGCAGGCCGGTCGGCAGCGCCGTGTCGACGACCGCCTGCCACTGCCGGCCGTGGTCCACCGGCACCACGAACTCCAGCTGCTCCGGGGAGGCGTTGAACAGCAGCAGGAACGAGTCGTCCATGATGCGCTCACCGCGCGGGCCCGGCTCCGAGATCGCGTTGCCGTTCAGGAACACCGACAGGGCGCTGGCCTGCACCGCACCCCAGTCCTGCTGTGTCATCTCCTCGCCTTCCGGGGTGAACCAGGCGATGTCCGACAACTCGTCGTGCGTGCCCTCCACCGGGCGGCCGTGGAAGAAGCGGCGCCTGCGGAACACCGGGTGCTCGCGGCGCAGCCGCACCATCGCGCGCGTGAACTCCAGGAAGGGCTCGGGCGGTGCGTCCGAGTCCGCCCAGCGCACCCACGCCACCTCGTTGTCCTGGCAGTACGCGTTGTTGTTGCCGCCCTGGGTGCGCCCGAACTCGTCGCCGTGGCTGAGCATCGGCACGCCCTGCGACAGCATCAACGTAGCGACGAAGTTACGCATCTGGCGGGCCCGGAGGTCGAGCACCTCAGCGTCGTCGGTCGCGCCCTCGGCGCCGCAGTTCCACGACCGGTTGTGGCTCTCGCCGTCCCGGTTGTCCTCCCCGTTGGCGTCGTTGCGCTTGTCGTTGTACGACACCAGGTCGTGCAGGGTGAAACCGTCGTGGCAGGTCACGAAGTTTATGGACGCCAGAGGGCGGCGGCCGTCGTCCTGGTAGAGGTCGGACGAGCCGGTGAGCCGGCCTGCGAACTCGGCGAGCGTGCGCGGTTCACCCCGCCACAAGTCCCGTACGGTGTCACGGTACTTGCCGTTCCACTCGGTCCACAGGGGCGGGAAGTTGCCCACCTGGTAGCCGCCCTCGCCGACGTCCCAGGGCTCCGCGATCAGTTTCACGCGGGAGACCACCGGGTCCTGCTGCACCAGGTCGAAGAACGACGACAGCCGGTCCACTTCGTGGAACTGTCGCGCCAGGGTGGCGGCCAGGTCGAAGCGGAACCCGTCGACGTGCATCTCCTCCACCCAGTAGCGCAGCGAATCCATGATCATCTGGAGCACGTGCGGGGACCGCATCAGGAGCGAGTTGCCCGTCCCTGTGGTGTCCTCGTAGTAACGCGCGTCGTCGGCCAGCCTGTAGTACGAGGGGTTGTCGAGGCCCTTGTAGGACAGCGTCGGACCCAGGTCGTTGCCCTCCGCCGTGTGGTTGTAGACGACATCGAGGATGACCTCGATGCCCGCCTGGTGCAGCGCCCGTACCGCCGACTTGAACTCCAGGACCTGCTCGCCCCGGTCGCCCCACGACGCATACGTGTTGTGCGGGGCGAAGAAGCCGATCGTGTTGTAGCCCCAGTAGTTGTTCAGGCCCATGTCGACCAGCCGGTGATCGTTGACGAACTGGTGCACCGGCATCAACTCCAGTGCCGTGACGCCCAGTTCGGTGAGGTGCTCGATGATCGCCGGATGCGCGAGCGCCGCGTACGTGCCGCGCAGCTCCTCCGGCAGTGCCGGGTGCTGCATCGTCAGGCCCTTGACGTGGGCCTCATAGAGGACGGTCTCGTGGTAGTCGATGCGCGGCGGACGGTCGTCGCCCCAGTCGAAGTACGGGTTCACCACGACCGACGCCATCATGTGCGGTGCGGAGTCGAGGTCGTTGCGCTTGTCCGGCTCGCCGAACGGATATCCGTACACGGCCTCCGTCCAGTCGATGCGCCCGCTGATGGCGCGGGCGTACGGATCGAGGAGCAGCTTCGCCGAGTTGGTGCGCAGCCCGCGTGCGGGCTCGTAGGGGCCGTGCGCACGGTAGCCGTACCGCTGCCCGGGCATGATCCCGGGGAGGTAGGCGTGCCGGACGAACGCGTCGGACTCCCTCAATTCCACGGCGGTCTCCGAGCCGTCGTCGTGCAGCAGGCACAACTCGATTCGGTCCGCGGCCTCCGAGAAGACCGCGAAGTTCGTACCGGCGCCGTCGTACGTGGCACCGAGCGGATACGCCTGTCCAGGCCAGACCTGCATGGTGTCGACTCTTCCAATTCCGGCCCGGCGGTCCGGGCGACATCAGTCAGTCTCTCCCCCGAAAGTGGCGGAACCACCTACGAGTTGGGTCCCTCTTACATGAAGACCACGTAATACCGGTATGCCCGCGCGTGGGTCTGCCGGGGAACCAGGGGGGAAGACGTGCGCGAGCCGGCAAGAAGACATCTCGGGAAACTTGTGGCGACAGTGGCCCTCGCGGCCACCGGGGCCGCTGTGGCCGTCGCCGTGGCGCTGCCGGACGGCGAAGGGGGCTCCGGGGGCGCGGCCAGGGCGGGGGCGGCCCAGCAGGACGCGGTGGCCCCGGCGGGCAAGGTCGAGGCGGCCCCGGCCGAGGGTGACAAGGGGGTCGGCAGGGACCCGCTCACCGACGCCGAGATGGACCGCGCCGAGAAACTGGCGGAGCAGAACAACGGCCTGCGGATGAAGGCCCGGGACGTGGAGGGCGACCGAGGTCCGCAGCACCTGTCGACGAACCTGACGGAGATCGACCCGGGCCTGACCGGCGCGGCCGCCGGACAGCGCCGCGCGGACGTCGTCTCCTACGACTACAAGAGTGACTCCGTCATCACCAAGACCGTGAACCTGGACACCGGCAAGGTGGAGGACACGCAGAGCGACCAGGGCGTGCAGCCGCCGCCCAGTCGGGCCGAACTGGCCGAGGCCACAGGGCTGTTGATAGCCGACAGGCTCGGTGCCGACCTGAAGAGCGACTACAAGGACGCCACCGGAAAGCGGCTCACGAACGCCGCGCAGCTGCAGCTCAGCGGCATGGTGTTCCGCAAGGCGACCGTCGCGGACGTCCCCTCCGACCTCACCGCCTGCGGCGAGCACCGCTGCCTGCGCGTCGTGGTCAAGGTCGAGAACGGGCCGTGGATCGACACCCGCGCCCTCGTCGTCGACCTGAGCGCCCGCACGGTCGGCCGCCTCGCCTGAGAGCCGTTCCGGTACCGAACCCTCCACATACTCCTCCTGCACAAGGGAGCCCTTCCGTATGCACGTCAACAGAGTTCAGCGCGCCCGCAGACGGCCCGCTGCCGTCCTCTCCGGCCTCGCGGTCACCGCGCTGCTGGGCACCGCTCTCGCCACCGCTCCGGCCGCCACGGCGGCGCCCGCGGCCGCCGCGCCCGCCTGCTCGGCCGCGTACAAGATCGAGCAGACCCTCGACGGCGGTACCACCTGGCGCATGTGCTGGCACTACAACACCCTCTCAGGCCTGGTCCTCGACGACGTGAGCTACCAGCCCAAGAGCGAGCCGAAGCCGATCCGTGTCCTCACCAGTGCCCGCCTCGCGCAGGTCCATGTCCCGTACGACGACGGTGAGGCCGAGTACGACGACGTCACCGGCACCGATTTCGGCCAGGCCCTGCAGAACCTCCGGCCGGCCGAGTGCCCGGGCGGCACCATCAAGACGGTCAAGGTTCCCGACCGGGGGAACGTGACGGGGC
Organism: Streptomyces sp. NPDC050264; assembly: GCF_040655895.1. Classification (NCBI taxonomy): domain Bacteria; kingdom Bacillati; phylum Actinomycetota; class Actinomycetes; order Kitasatosporales; family Streptomycetaceae; genus Streptomyces; species Streptomyces sp. NPDC050264. The sequence continues at coordinate 21,833 of NZ_JBFAKV010000040.1, read as the reverse complement.
TGTGCACGACCACGCGTGCGCGCGGACACGCGTACCGGCTCAACGACGACGAGTCGACCGGCGGCAGCGGCAAGCTTTACAGCGCCCAGGGCAAGGACCTGCTCGTCTACACCGTCAACAAGGCGTCCTGGTACGAGTACATCACCGAGTGGCGTTTCTCCTCCGACGGCACCATCACCTCGAACGTCGGCGCCACCGGCAGCCTCTCCCCGTACGACTACACGGGCACCGACGGCAAGGGCTGGCCCATCGGCAAGGGGGCGAGCGCCTACGCCGAGAGCCACAGCCACAACGTCTTCTGGCGGCTCAACTTCGGCCTGGACGGCTCCAACAAGAGCAAGGTCGAGCAGTACGACTCCAAGGTGACCCCGCCGAGCGGCAGCGGCTCGCCGACCACGAAGACCACCAGGACCCCCGTCACCAAGGAACTCTCCGGTGACGTGAAGGACATGCGCTGGTGGCGGGTGGTCTCCACGGCCGGCAAGAACAAGGACGGGCACCCCAGGTCCTACGAGTTCGTGCCCGGCCGCTCCAGCAAGTTCCCCGGGCGCTCGTTCACCAAGCACGACGTGTACTTCACCGAGTACAAGAAGTGCGAGCAGTACGCGAGCGACAACCCCTCGGCCCGCTGCGGCGGCACAAGTGTGGACAAGTGGGTCACCGGGCAGACGCTGAACCACCCGATCACCTGGGTCAACGTCGGGTTCCACCACATCGCCCGGGACGAGGACCAGCAGCCCATGCCGGTCCACTGGCAGGGCTTCTCGCTGGCTCCCAGGGACGTCACCGCTATGAGCCCGCTCACTCCCGCCGACCTGGCGGACCAGAACGGCGTGCCCAGAAACGGTAGTTGAGAAACTCGCATCTCCATCGGGCTGCACCGCCCGCCGCTCCCGGAGTACCCTTCCTTGATCGTTGCTGGGGGAGTGCTCGACAAGCTCGGGGGAGCGGAAGGCGGTGCGGAGCGGGTGAGCTCGGGAGGGCTTGAGCTGCCCCCTGGTGACGAGGGTCACGAGGGTCAGGAGGGTTCAGGGGCAGCCTCCGCGGACATCCCGCCCGGAGCGGTGTCACTGGCTCGGCCCATGGATGTCGGGTCGCAGATCGGACCCGAACTGGACTGGGGCGCCGACGCATGGCGCGAGGTCCGTACGCGCGCCCAACGAGCCGGGCGCGCGTACATCTGGCTGAATCTGGTCGAGCAGCGGCTGCGCGCCGTCGTCGCGGCCGTGCTGCGTCCCATCTACGAGCCCGTGCACAGCGACGACTGGGTCGTGGCCGCCGCCGGGCCCGCCGGGCAGGAGTGGGTGCAGCGGGCCGTCGCCGTGCGCGAGGTCAGCCGCCGCAAGGGCTACCTCCTCGACCCGGCCGACGACAACGTGCTGTCCTTCCTCACCCTCCCGCAGCTGCGGGAGCTGATGGTGCAGCACTGGCCCTGCTTCGAGCCGTACTTCGACGACCGGCGCGACGTCGAACTCGCCCTGGACGAGCTGGAGGTCACCCGCAATGTGGTCTCCCGCAACCGCGCCCTGTCCGAGACGGTCCTCGCCCAGGCCGAGCGCGCCTCCGCCCGCCTCCTGGAGATGCTCGGCGCGGGCTCCGACGTCCCCTCGGCCCGCCGGCTGCCCATCGACGCCGTCGAGGACCTGGTCGGCGACCGGTACGCGGACGTGGTGGGCGTGCACCCGGACCGGGTGCGGCTGCTCCGCCAGTTCCCCGCCGAGGACCTCTTCGGCGGCGCCCGGCGCCTGGACGCGATCGGGATCGGGCTGAACCTCCTCGTCCAGAACTTCTCCGGCCGCCGCCTGATGCGACTCGCCGAGTCGGGCTGCCGGACGCGGCTCCTCTTCCTGAACCCGGCGTCCAGTTCGGTCAAACGCCGCGAAAGGGAACTCGGTATCAAACGCGGCGAGTTGAGCCGCGCGGTCGAGATGAACATCCTGCACATGCGCCGCGTACGGGCCCGGCTGCGCGACCCCGGCGCGTTCGAGATCCAGGTCTTCGACGAGACGCCCCGCTTCACCGCGTACCTCGTCGACGGCGACGGCTCGGACGGCGTCGCGGTCGTCCAGTCCTACCTGCGCCGCACGCGCGGGATGGAGGCGCCGGTCCTCGTGCTGCGCGGCGGCGGACGCCTCGTCAAGGCGGGCGCCCCGGTGGACGGGGAGAACGGGCTGTTCGTGACATACCGGGACGAGTTCGAGCAGGCGTGGGCGGACGGCCGCCCGGTGTCGTAGGGGCGCCCGGGCCGGCGCCGGACGGATTGTCAGTGGCGCATGCGAAGGTGGTGGTCACTGGGGGAACGCACCACGAGAAGGGGGCTGCCATGAGCTGGCACCGGGAGCTGATGGTCGGCTTCGACCTGGAGACGACAGGGACGGATCCGCGCGAGGCGCGTATCGTCACCGGCGCTGTCATAGAGGTCAGGGACGGCGCGGTCCTCGGCCACCGGCAGTGGCTGGCCGACCCCGGCGTACCGATCCCGGACGAGGCGGTCGCCGTACACGGGATCAGCAACGAGCGGGCGACGGCGGACGGCGAGCCGGCCGACCGCGTGGCCGACGCCCTCGCCGAGGTACTCGTCGGATACTGGCGCACCGGCGTCCCGGTGGTCGCGTACAACGCGGCGTTCGACCTGACCCTGCTCTCCGCCGAGCTGGCCCGGTACGGCCTGCCCTCGCTGCGCGAGCGCCTCGGCGGCACGGACCCGGCCCCGGTGATCGACCCGTACACGATCGACCGCACCGCCGACCGCTACCGCCGCGGCAAGCGCAATCTGGAGGCGGTCTGCACCGAGTACGGCGTCACGCTCGACGCGGCGCACGACGCCTCGGCGGACGCCCTGGCCGCGGTGCTGCTCGCCCGCGCGATAGGCGAACGCCACGCGAAGGTCGCGTCCCTGGGAGTGGCCGAGCTGCACCGCCGCCAGGTGGAGTGGTACGCGGAGTGGGCGGCGGACTTCCAGAGCTTCCTGAGGAAGAAGGGCGACGCGACGGCGGTGGTGGACCCGGCGTGGCCGATGAGAACCCTGACCCCCACATCCAGCCCGTCCGGGGGCACCTCCCGGCGTTAGCCGGGGGAGTCCGAGCGGAGGCTCAGAACGGATACCACCGCACGGAGGTGTCCCCGTCCCGCAAGGACGCCACCCGCCGGCCGAACTCCGCCAGCGCGGCCGGGTTGCTGGGCGCATGCTGTGCGACCCACGCACAGGACGCGGTCTCCCGCGCCCCCCGCAACACCGCGCACCCCTCCCACTCCCGCACGTCCCATCCGTACGCGGAGACGAACCCCTCATAGGCCGCCGCAGGCAACCCGTACCGGTCCCGTGAAAGCGCCATCACCACCAGATCGTGCTCCCGCAGATCCGACGAGAACGTCTCCAGGTCGACGAGGACGGGCCCGTCGGGCCCGATGTGCACATTGCGGGGCAGGGCGTCACCGTGGATCGGCCCGGGGGCCAGGCGTGGGGTCAGCGCGGCGGCGGCCGCCGCGAAGCCGTCGCGGCGCTCGCGCAGATACGCCGCGTCCGCCGGGTCGATCGCGGAGCCCGCCAGCCGCAGCCAGCGTTCGACGCCGCCCAGCAACTCCCGCCGGGGCAGCGCGAACCCGCTCGGCGCCGGCAGCGCGTGCACCAGCTTCAGCAGCTCCGCCAGATCGCGCGGCTCCGCGGGCCGCACCGACGCCGGGATGCGCTGCCACACCGTCACCGGATGCCCGTCGACCAGCAGCGGCTCGGCCTTCGCCGCCCGCACGGCCGGTACGCCGTGCTCGGCGAGGTACGCGGCGATGGCCAGCTCGCGGCGGGCCCGGTCCAGGAGTTCGGGCGCCCGGTCGGTGCCGCGGCCCACCTTGACGACGAGATCACCGGCCGCGAACACCGCGTTCTCGCCGAGAGCGAGCAGCTCCGCGCCGCCCGCCGGGCCGTCCACGACGCCCGCCCGCGCCAGCACGTCCCGTGCCCGTGCCTCGTCCATCACTCGCCTCCCGCGTGCCTGCCGATACCGGCCCAGTCTCGCACCCGTCCGTATGCCTTGACGTCGTAGGACCGCGTCAGCACGATGACGGAGGCCGCCGGGGCGGCCGGAAGAGCCGTGTGCCATCCGAACCGCCCGAAGGAGTCGCATCCGTGACCTCGGCGACCGCACCAGCGCGGACGGGGCAGCGTCCCGCGTCCGGTCCGCACAGAGAGCAGGGCGCCTGGTTCCTGGTGCTTCCCGCGCTCCTCCCGATCCTGGTCCTGAGCGTCGGCCCGCTGCTGTACGGGATCGGGCTCGCGTTCACCGACTCCCAGTCGGGCCGCACCACGGCGACCCAGTGGGTCGGCACCCTCAACTTCCGGGACCTCTTGCACGACACCCTGTTCTGGGAGTCGTTCCGCATCGGCCTGCTGTGGGCGGTCGGCGTGACGGTCCCGCAGTTCCTGCTCGCCCTCGGCCTCGCGCTGCTGCTCAACCAGAACCTCCGCTTCCGCTGGCTGGCGCGGGCCCTCGCGATCGTGCCGTGGGCGATGCCGGAGGTCGTCGTCGGCATCATGTGGCGCCTCGTCTACCACCCGGACGCGGGCATCCTCAACGAGACGCTGCGCGACCTCGGCCTCGGCGACGGGCGCGACTGGCTCACCGGTCTCGCCACCGCGCTGCCCGCCGTCATCGTCGTCGGCATCTGGGCGGGCATGCCGCAGACCACGGTCGCGCTGCTCGCCGGGTTGCAGCACACCCCGCGCGAACTGCACGAGGCGGCCGCCATGGACGGGGCGGGCGCCTGGCGCCGGTTCCGCACGGTGACCTGGCCCGCGATCCGCCCCGTCGCCCTCGCCATCAGCGCCCTCAACTTCATCTGGAACTTCAACTCCTTCGCCCTGGTCTACGTCCTGACCAACGGCGGGCCCGGCGGCCGCACCCGGCTCCCCATGCTGTTCGCGTACGAAGAGGCCTTCCGCTACGGCCAGTTCGGCTATGCGGCGGCGATGGGCTGCGTCATGGTCGCCGTCATCTCGATCCTCCTCGCCCTCTATCTGATGGGCCGCCTGAAGGGAGGCGACGAGCAGTGATGAAGCCGTCCAAGCCCGCCCGCGCGGGCCAGTACCTCGCGCTCCTGGCCTATCTCGTCTTCCTCGTCTTCCCGTTCCTGTGGCTGATCTCCACCGCGTTCAAGCCGCCGCGCGAGCTCGCGAGCCTGCACCCGACCTGGCTCCCCGGTGACCCCACGCTCGCCAACTTCCGGCAGGCCTTCGACGAACAGCCTCTGCTGCGCGCCGCGGGCAACTCCCTGCTCGTGGCGGTCGGCACCGCCGTGATCGCCCTCGCCCTCGCGACGCCGATGGCGTACGTCATGGCACGCCACCGCTCGCTCGTGTCGCGGGCGGCGACCGGCTGGGTGGTGGTGAGCCAGGCGTTCCCGTTCGTCCTGGTGATCATCCCGCTGTTCCTGATCCTCAAGAACCTCCACCTGATCAACGCCCTGCCCGGCCTGATCATGGTCTACGTGGTGTGGGCGCTGCCCTTCGCCTTGTGGATGCTCGTCGGCTATGTCCGGGCCGTACCAAGGGAGTTGGAGGAGGCCGCGGCGGTCGACGGGGCGGGGCGGCTGCGCATCCTGGTCTCCGTGACGGCGCCGCTGCTCGCGCCGGGCATCGTCGCGACGGGCCTGTTCGCGTTCATCAGCGCGTGGAACGAGTTCTTCTTCGCTCTCGTCCTGATGAAGACCCCGGAGCGGCAGACGCTGCCCGTGATCCTCACCCATTTCCTCGGCGCCGAGGGCGTCGCCGACCTGGGCCCGCTCGCCGCCGCGGCGTTCCTGGCGACGCTGCCGTCACTGGTGATCTTCGCGGTCATCCAGAAGCGGATCGCGGGCGGCATGCTGGCAGGAGCCGTGAAGTGATGTGGAAAGTAATGCAGTTGACCCGCGCTCTCGCCGCGTCGCTGACGCTGCTGCTCGCCGGCTGCTCGTCGGGGCCGGAGCCCACCGACGGGCGCGTCACCCTCGAATTCCAGTCCCTGGCCTGGCAGAAGGAGTCCGTCGACGCCAACAAAGAGCTGGTGAAGGAGTGGAACGCGGCGCACCCCGGCATTCAGGTGAAGTACGTCCAGGGCAGCTGGGACAGCGTCCACGACCAGCTGCTCACCGCCTTCGAGGGCGGTGAGGCGCCCGACATCATCCACGACGCCTCCGACGACCTGGCCGACTTCGCGTACGGCGGCTACCTCGCGGACCTTCGCGACCACCTGCCTGCCAGGCTCAAGTCTGCTATTCCTCAACGAAGTTGGGATACGGCGACCTTCGGGAACGGGATCTACGGGGTGCCGTTCCTCCAGGAGCCGCGCGTGCTCATCGCCAACGCGACCCTGCTGAAGAAGTCGGGTGTCCGGGTCCCGACGCCGGAACGCCCGTGGACCTGGGCCGAGTTCCGGCAGGCCGCCCGGCGGCTCAGCGGCAAGGACACGTACGGGGTCGCCTGGCCGCTGAAGGAACCCGTGTCGGCGACCCTGAACCTGTCCCTGTCCACCGGCGGGCGGATGTTCCACCGGGGCAGGGACGGCAAGGTGACGGTCCGCTTCGGCGCGGCGGACGCGGTCGTGCCGCGCACCGTGCACGACCAGGTGAACGTCGACGACAGCGCGTCCGGTACGACACTCGGCATGGGCGGGTCCGACACGCTCCCCGGGTTCTTCGCGGGCAAGTACGCGATGGTGCCGCTCGGCTTCTCCTACCGGCAGCAGATCGTGCAGCAGGCCCCCAAGGGGTTCGACTGGCAGGTGCTGCCCGCGCCGGCCGGGGCCGACGGGCTCACCCAGGGCGTCAGCCCGCAGACCCTGTCCGTCTCCGAGGACAGCCCGCACAAGAAGGAGGCGGCCGAGTTCATCGACTTCCTCCTCCAGCCGCGCAACATGGTGCGGCTCGCCCTGGGCGACTGGATGCTGCCCACCGGCACGCAGGCCCTCGAGGACCCCGCGCTGCACACCGGGAAGAACGGCTGGGCGACCGGCACCGCCCTCGCCGCCCACCTGCGCTCGGCCCCCGCCCAGTCCGTGCGCGGCTACCCCGAATGGAAGGACAAGGTGGCCACGCCCGCGCTGCAGGAGTACTACAGCGGCGCGATCGGACTCGGTGAACTCCGGCACCGCCTGGTCGACGACGGGAACCTGGTGCTCGCGCGGTACCAGAGGTGACGACCGGCTCACCGGAAGAATGGTTGCACGAGACGTATCGTCTCGCTTAGGGTGGGGCCATGACGAACCCGGAACACCGCACCCGTGCCCATATCGCCATGTTCTCCATCGCCGCCCACGGGCACGTGAACCCGAGCCTGGAAGTGATCCGGGAACTCGTCGCCCGCGGGCACCGCGTCACGTACGCGATCCCGCACCTCTTCGAGGAGAAGGTCGCCGAGACCGGCGCCGAGCCGGTGCTCTACCGCACCACCCTCCCCGGGCCCGACGACGACCCCTCGGCGTGGGGGACGACGCTCCTCGACAACGTCGAGCCGTTCCTGAACGACGCGATCCAGGCGCTGCCGCAGCTCATCGAGGCGTACGAAGGGGACGAGCCGGACCTCGTGCTGCACGACATCGCCTCATACCCGGCCGGCGTCCTCGCCCACCGCTGGGGCGTGCCCGAGATCTCCCTCTCGCCGAACCTCGTCGCGTGGCAGGGGTACGAGGAGGAGGTCGCCGAGCCGATGTGGGCGGAGCCCCGGAAGACCCCGCGCGGCAAGGCGTACTTCGACAAGTTCACCGGCTGGCTCAGGGAGAACGGGGTCCGGAAGACCGCCGAGGAGTTCTGGGGCCGCCCGGACCGCTCCCTCGTGCTCATCCCCAAGGCGCTGCAGCCGAACGCCGACCGGGTCGACGAGAAGACGTACACCTTCGTCGGCGCCTGCCAGGGCGACCGGGCCGCGCAGGGCGAATGGGAGCGTCCGTCCGGCGCCGAGCGCGTGCTGCTCGTCTCGCTCGGCTCGTCGTTCACCAAGCAGCCCGACTTCTACCGCGAGTGCGCCAGGGCCTTCGGCGACCTGCCGGGCTGGCACGTCGTGCTCCAGGTCGGCAAGCACGTCACCGCCGACGACCTCGGCGAACTCCCCGGGAACGTGGAAGTGCGCCAGTGGGTACCGCAGTTGGCGGTCCTGAAGAAGGCCGACGCGTTCATCACGCACGCCGGCGCGGGTGGCAGTCAGGAGGGGCTCGCCACCGCGACGCCGATGGTCGCCGTCCCGCAGGCCGTCGACCAGTTCGGCAACGCCGACATGCTGCAGGGCCTCGGGGTGGCCCGGCACGTCCCCATGGAGGAGGCGACGGCCGAGAACCTGCGCGCGGCGGTTCTCGCCCTCGTCGACGACCCGGAGGTGGCGCGCCGCCTCGCCACGATCCAGCAGGAGATGGCGAGCGAGGGCGGCACGCGGCGGGCAGCCGACCTCATCGAGGCCGAACTGCCCGCCCGGTAGCGCGCGTTATGGGGAAACCCGTACCGAGCCCTCCTCCTGTGCCGCTCGCGGCTCCGGCAGGAGGGCTTCGTCGTGGGTCAGGTCCGGCATCCGGTGCAGCCACTTCGGGAGGTACCAGTTGCGCTCCCCGAGCAGCGCCATCACCGCCGGGAGCGGCACGCCCCGGATGACGGTCGCTCGGCCACGGCGGTCTTGAACTCAGGTGCGGTGGCGCGCAGTCGCTCGTCCTCGCCCTGGACGAGCACGGTCTCGCCCGCGGGTTCGTCGATGTCCGCGTCGTCCACGGTGCGCGAGGCCCGGCTGGTCTCGCCGCTGAGCCGGCCGGAGTCCTGGACTCGACACGCCCCGCCGCCGAGCCGATGCCCATCGCCAGTACGGCGAAGAGCACCCAGCTCCCCACCGCCGCTCAGCGGTGCCGGACGCCCCATCCGCCGGCCCGGGCCGCGAACCCCCGCACCTGTCGGTCCCGCCGGTCCCCGTTCCTCCCCATGAGGTCATCTCCGCAATCGAAGGCAGGGGCGGGACAAGTCGCGTTCGTCGTGCTGCCCGGCGAGGTGCCGGACGCCCTGCTCATCCCTTCGGGCGGTACGGGTCGCCGCGGAGGATGGCACGCGCCCCTTACATCTATGGGGACTTCGGCGGCGCACCTATGGGGACGTGGAGGGGCGAACCGTCAATGAGGTGATCCGTCCGTTTTGTTATTACAGAACCTTGTTGAACAAGTCACAGGTGTATGTAGGTCTTGATCTGGTCGCGTCAATCGGTCAGGGTTTCGTCTCAACCCCCGGAGATCTTCCGGAGATTGCCGGGGGCCGCACAAAAATACGCGCCCCCACGCGCGTAGATCCTCAACCCCCCACATCACCACGAGGAGACCCCTCTTCATGGCAACACACAAGCGTGCGCGCACGATGAAGCTCACCGCGGCGATAGCCACGGCGGCGACAGCCGTGGGCGTGACGGTCTTCACCGGCAGCTTCGCGGGAGCCGCGGCCCCCGCCCAGGGCAAGGTCTACGGCCTCGACGCCAAGGGCGCCGTCTCCGGCAGCTACATCGTGCTGCTCGACCAGAAGGCGAACACCACCGCCAAGAAGGGCCTGGCCAAGGAGTACGGCGGCACCCTCAAGCGGAACTACGCCTCCGCCGTCAACGGCTTCTCGGTGAACGGCCTCTCGGAGACCGAGGCCAAGCAGCTCGCCGCCGACAAATCGGTCGGCAAGGTCGTACAGAACAAGAAGTTCCACATCGACGCGACCCAGGACAACCCGCCCTCCTGGGGCCTGGACCGCATCGACCAGGCGGACACCGCGGGCGACGGGAAGTACACCTACCCCGACGCGGCCGGCGAGGGCGCCACCGCGTACGTCATCGACACCGGCGTCCGGATCAGCCACAAGGACTTCGGCGGCCGCGCCACCTCCGGCTTCGACGCCGTCGACAACGACGACAACGCCGACGACGGCAACGGGCACGGCACGCACGTCGCCGGCACCATCGCCGGTACCGCGCACGGCGTCGCCAAGAAGGCGAAGATCGTCGCCGTCCGCGTCCTCGACGACGAGGGCTCCGGCACCACCGAGCAGGTCGTCGCCGGCATCGACTGGGTGACCACCCACCACAAGGGCCCCTCGGTCGCCAACATGTCGCTCGGCGGCGGCGTCGACGAGGCGCTCGACGCGGCGGTGCAGAAGTCGATCGCGTCGGGCGTCACCTACGCGGTCGCGGCCGGCAACGAGTCGGCGGACGCCTCCACGTCCAGCCCGGCCCGCGTCCCCGAGGCCATCACGGTCGCCTCCTCCACGAAGGACGACGAACAGTCGGACTTCTCCAACTACGGCACCGGCGTGGACATCTACGCCCCCGGCTCGGACATCACCTCCGACTGGAACACCGGCGACGACGCCACCAACACCATCTCCGGGACGTCGATGGCGACCCCGCACGTCGTCGGTGCCGCCGCCGTCTACCTCGCCGGGCACCCGGACGCGGCCCCGGCCGACGTCGCGAAGGCGCTCACCGACGGGGCCACCCCCGACGCCATCTCGAACGCGTCCGAGGGCACCCCGAACAAGCTCCTGAAGATCGTCGAGTAGGACGACTCCAGCGACCGGCGGCCGCCGCGCCCACCCCCACGGGGCACGGCGGCCGTCCCGTCGTGTCCGCCTATCGTGTCCGGATGACGACCGAGAGATACGCGGCACTGCTGCGCGGCATCAACGTAGGTGGCAAGAAGAAAGTCCCGATGGCTCAACTGTGCTCTGTGGTCGAGGGGTTGGGCTGTACCGACGTCCGCACCTACCTGCAGAGCGGCAATGTCACCTTCGCCGCCGACGGCGGCGACGAGACGTCGCTGGCGCGGGACGTCGCCGCGGCCGTCAACGGCGAGTTCGGCTTCGCCGTGGACATCGTCGTACGGGACCACGCGTACCTGCGCGGGGTCATGGAGGCCTGCCCCTTCCCCGCGGCCGAACTCCAGGGCAGGCAGCTGCATGTCACGTACTTCTCGGAGCCCGTCTCCGCGGAGCGGTTCGCCGGGCTCGACCCGGCGGCGTACGCACCGGAGGAGTTCCGGCTCGGCGACCGCGCCCTGTACCTCTACGCCCCGGACGGCCTCGGCACGTCGAGACTGGGCGCCCGACTGAGCCGCCCCGCGCTGAACAAGGGCCTCATCGCGACGAGCCGGAACTGGAACACCGTGGTCGAACTGGTGGAGCTCACGAGCGGGGTGTGAGCGCGTCGAGCCGGGACATGTCGTCCGCGGTGAGCCGCACGCCGGACGCGCCCAGGTTCTCCTGGAGGTGCGCGAGCGTCCCGGTGCCCGGCGTCGGGCAGAGCACGGGGGAGTGGCGCAGCAGCCAGGCGAGGGCGATCTGCGACGGGGTCGCGCCGTGCGCCGCCGCGATCTCCGCGCACACGGGGTGACCGGTGAGCCCTCCGTTGCCCAGTGGGAACCAGGGCAGGAACGCGACGCCCTGCGCCTCGCAGAGCTTCAGCAGCGGCTCCGACGCGCGGTCCAGAAGGTTGTAGCGGTTCTGCACGGACGCGATCGGGACGATGTCCAGGTCCAGGGCCGCCCGCAGCTGCTCGGCCGTGACCGAGTCGAGCCCGACCTGCCGGATCTTGCCCGCGTCCCGCAACTCGCGCAGTGCGCCCAGCTGTTCGGCCACCGGGACCTCCGGGTCGAACCGGTGCAGCTGGTACAGGTCGATACGGTCCAGGCGCAGGCGGCGCAGACTCGCCTCGCACATCGCGCGCAGCCGCTCCGGGCGCCCCTCGATGTGCCAGGCCTCGGCCGAGTCGCGGACGACCCCGCCCTTCGTGGCGATCACCAGGTCATCGGCGTACGGGTACAGGGCCGCGGCGACCCGCTCCTCCGCCACGCCGGGCCCGTAATTGTCCGCGGTGTCGACGAGCGTCACGCCCAGCTCCACGGCGCGGCGCAGCAGCGCGGTCGCCTCCGCGTCGGTGCCGCGCGGGCCCCAGCAGCCGGGACCCGTCAGATGCACGGTGCCGTACCCGAGACGACGTACGGGCAGGCCGGAGCCGATGAGCAGGGTCTCCTGCGGTGCGGAAGGCGTCATGCCGCGACCGTACCCAACCCCTCCCGCGCGGCCGCACGGCGGTGGCGGGACGAGAGTTTGCCGGATCGCAACAGGCGGGTCGATGGCCCCTGCAACCGTTCGTGAAAGGCTCGCGGGCATGCGCTATCTCATCATCGGAGCAGGAGCGGTCGGTGGCGCCATCGGCGGCCGGCTCGCGCAGTCGGGCCACGACGTCGTCCTCGTCGCGCGCGGGAAGCAGTACGAGGTGCTGCGCGACCAGGGACTGCGGCTCGAGACCCCGGACGGCCCGCACACCCACCGGCTGCCCGTCGTCGACGGCCCGGAGGCGCTCGGCACGCTGGACGCCGACGACGTGCTGGTCCTCGCCGTGAAGACCCAGGACAGCGCCGCCGCGCTCGCCGCCTGGGGTGCGCGGCCCGTCGCGGGCGGCGGCACCGCGGCCCGGCGGCTGCCGCTGGTGTGCGCGCAGAACGGCGTGGAGAGCGAGCGGCTCGCCCTGCGCACCTTCCAGCGCGTGTACGCGATGTGCGTGTGGCTGCCCGCCACCTTCGTGGAGCCGGGCGTCGTGCGCGCCGACGGCACCCCGCTCACCGGCATCCTGCACCTGGGCCGCTACCCGGAGGGCAGCGACGACACGGCACGGGCGATCGCCGCGGACCTGGAGCGGTCGCATTTCGAGGCGCCCGTCGCCGCCGACGTCATGCGGTGGAAGTACGCCAAGCTCCTGTCGAACCTGGCCAACTCGATCGAGGCGGTCTCCGGCGTGATCGACGGCGAGGAGGGCAAGGCCCTCTTCCGGCGGGCCCGCGCCGAGGGCGAGGCCGTGCTCGCGGCGGCCGGTATCGCGTACACCCCGCAGGACGAGGAGAAGAAGGTACGGGCCGACAAGATCCGGTTCGAGCCGTTCGACGGGGTGCCGCGCGGCGGCGGCTCCTCCTGGCAGTCCCTGAACCGGGGCACCGGCACCATCGAGGCGGACTACCTGAACGGCGAGATCGCCCTCCTCGGACGGCTGCACGGCGTGCCGACCCCGGTCAACGACGTCCTCCAGGAGTACGCCAACGAGGCGGCGCGGCAACGGCGTTCGGCCGGCGGGACCTCCGTCGCCGAACTGACCGCGGCGGTCGACGCCGGCTGCTAGGAACCCTGTCGCGTTTGTTCAAGAGGGGGCGGTCTGCCACGTCCTAACGTCGGTGCCATGGAAGAACGCATGGACACCGTGTACCCGTACCTCGTCGAAGCCGCCGCCGAGGCCGCACGCGTCGCCGCGGGCGTCGGACCCGACCGGCTCGACGCCCCGTCCCCGTGCGGGGAGTGGGACGTGCGCACCCTCGTCAACCACTGGGTGCTGTACGGCTCGCACGGCCTGGAGCACCGCGCCCGCCGCCTGCGACTGCCCGCAGCGCTGACGGAACGCGACTTCACCGCCGACGAGGACTGGGCCGCCTGCTACGCGGCCCAGCTCGACCGGGCCGTGGCCGCCTGGGCCGCGCCCGGCACCTGGGACGGCTCCGTCGACCTCGGCTTCGCCGAGCAGCCCGCCCCCGAGGTCGCCGCCCTCATCTGGGCCGAACTCGTCCTGCACGGCTGGGACGTGGCCCACGCCACCGGCCAGGAGTTCCGCGTCTCGGACGGCGCGGCCGCGCTGCTGCTGCACGTCGTCGAGAAGAACGCCGCGATCTACCGCCAGTACGAAGGGTTCGCCGACCCCGTCGAGGTGCCCGCCGGGGCATCCGTGTACGAGCGGGCGCTCGCGCGGAGCGGGCGGGACCCCCTGCCCGTCAGGAGCTGACGGACTCACCGGGCTCGCCGCGCCAGGTGTCCCGCCGCGCCCGGCGCACGGCGGGGCCCACCCCCAGGCCCGCCGCGACGAACAGCACCCCGAGTACGGCCCAGCCCGCCGTGCCGTGGTCGATGGCGGTGACGGTCACCAGAGCGGGCGCGGCCATCGTCGCCGCGGCCTGGCCCGAGTTGAACACGCCCTGGTAGACGCCCTGCGCGCGGGCGTCGGCCAGTCCGTAGCCGACGGTCCAGCCGCCCACGGCCGACAGCACCTCGGAGAGCACCTGCACCACCGCGCCCACCAGAAGCACCGCGAGCGCCCATAGCGGCGACAGCCCGGCGGTGCACGCGAACACCGCGCACGACAGCGCCATGAGCAGCCCCGCGCGGCGCATCGCCCGGACCGCGCCCGGCAGGTCCTCCACGCCCCGCGTCACCCGCACCTGGAGCAGGGCCACCAGCAGACAGTTGAGGATCATGATGAGCGCCGCCGACCAGAGCGGCGCGTCCGTGTGCTGCACGATCCACAGCGGCAGCCCCACCTCCAACAGGCTGTACTGCAGGGCCAGTACGGCATTGAGGAGCGTCACCCCCAGGTACGGCAGATCGCGCACCGCACGCCAGCGGCTCCCCGCGGGCGCGTCGTCCACCGGCCGCCGTGCCGCCCCGCCCGGCAGCCGGTGCACCATCAGCGCCGAGCCGACGAACCCCACCGCGTCGACGAGGATCAGCGCCGTGTACCCGGCGCGGCTGTCCAGCTGGAGCGCCAGCGCACCGAACGCGCCGCCCACGCCCATGCCCACGTTGGTGACCATCCGCAAGTGCGCCCGGCCCTCCACGCGCGTGCGGGCGGGCAGGACATCGGCGTACAGCGCGTTGCGCACGCCCATGCTCGCCTGGCACAGCGCGGCGTAGGCGATCGCCGTCACGAGGAAGGAGGCGTACGAGCCGATCACCGTGTACGCCACCAGCGCCAGACCGCATCCGACCCACAGCGCGGTCAGCACCGGCCGGCGCCCCCACCGGTCGGAGGCCCGCCCCGCGGGCACCCCCGCCGCGATCCCGAACAGGCCCGCCACGGTCAGGCCGAGCCCCACCGACGTGGCGCTCAGACCGACGACCCGCGTGAAGTACAGCACGCTGACCGGGAAGAACAGGCCGCGCCCGAACGCGTTGAGGAGCGTCAGCAGGGAGAGACGCGACAGCAGAGGGTCGGTGGGCAGCATTCCGGCGAACCGGGTGGTGGGCGCGGCCTCGACGGACCGCGGCTCGGTCGGCGTAGTGGTCATGACCACAGCGAACCGGGGTTTCGGGGACCCGCGACATTCCTTTAGCGTGCAGCTGAAAGGTCGGGGGAAGGAGGCGGGCCGGTGATCGAGTTCCGGTTCGTCGTCGGTGACCTCGCCCGCACGTCGTTCGCGTACTCGCCGCTCCAGGAGGTCGTGTACTCGCTGCGCTGCTGGCGCGACCCGGCCCGCTATCCGCACCAGCGGCCCTGGCTGCGCCGGCTCGGCCCCGCCTTCCGGCGCCAGGACACGGAACTGCTCACCGCGCTCATCGCCCCGAGCCTGTGGATCCCGGACTTCCTCACCCCGCGCCCCGACCGGCCGAGACCCGCCCTCGCCCAGCAGCTCGACGCGCTCGGCCGCACCCCGCCGCACGTGCTGGAACCCGAGTTCACCGCCGCGTACGGCGCCGCCCCGCTGCCGCCCGTGCTGCGCCGCGGCCTCACCGCCCCCGCCGCCCTGCTCGATCGCATCGTCCACGCCCTGGAGGGGTACTGGCGCGACTGCCTCGCCCCGGACTGGTGGCCGCGCGTCCACACCGTCCTGGAGGCCGACCTCGCCCATCGCGGCAAGGTCCTCGCCGAGGAAGGCGCGGGCGCCCTCTTCGCGAGCCTCGACCCGCGGCTGAGCTGGAGCGGTGAAGTCCTCACCCTGGTCAAGAAGTTCGACCGGCACCCATGGCCCGAGGCCGACATCCGCATCGGCGGCCGGGGCCTCGTCCTCGTCCCCACGCTCTTCGCCCAGGGCGCCCACACCATGATCGACCCCGCCCTGCCCCCGCTCCTCTGCTACCCCGCGCGCGGCCGCGCCACGATCTCCGAGACGCCGCCGCCCGTCTCCGGCGAAGCCCTGACCCGGCTGCTCGGCACCGCCCGCGCCCGCATCCTGCACCTCCTGGCAGAACCCGCCTCCACAACGGAACTCGCCCACCGCCTCGCGGTCACCCCCGGCGCGGTGAGCCAGCACCTGTCGATCCTGTACGACGCGGGCCTGCTGCTGCGGACCCGCAGCGGGCGGAGTGTGCGGTACGTACGCAGCGAGCTGGGGGAGCGGTTGTGCGGGTGAGGGAGCAGGTGGGAGGCGGAGAGTTCCTGGTGGCCGTACGGGTCAGGGGTGTTGTCGGACCCTGCCGCCAGCTTCGTGACCATGAACGAACTGACGCCGCACGTACGCCGGTTGCGGGCCGCGCTGACGGGACGGCCCGTCTCCGACGAACAGTTCGCCCCGGACGCGTGGACATCCGGGAGCTGACGCCGCTGGAGCTGGGGTCGCTGCTGCCGCTGGTCCACCGGGTGGGGTCGTCCGCACGCCGGGAGCGGTTGCGGCGGCTGCACGCCGTCCCGCTCGGTGCGCGGGAGCCCGGCTGCGCCACGACGCCCTGCGCCGGGTCCTTGCCGGGACGCCCGAGGCCGAGATCGCGGACCGGCACCTCACTGTGCGCGGCCACACCGTGCACCTGGCCACGGGCCGCGTCAGCCGCGCCGGGGAACCGGTCGACGTCGCCGTACCGGACGGGCCGAAGGCGCGGCCACTGCCGTTCCTGCCGTACGACGAGAAGCTGCTGGAGCGGATCGTGCGGACGGTGGAGGTGCCGCTGAGCGAGTGACGGACCGGGACCGAGGTCCTTTCGGCCCGGGCCGCACTAGGCTCCTACCGCCGCCAACTCCCGTACCAGCGCACCCTGATAGCGCCGCAGCAGCACCCGCGCCACCTCCGGCGCGGGACCCAGTACATCGGCCAGGACGTCCGCGTCGGCCGCGCCCCGCGCGATCCGGTCCGGCAGCCGGCCGGGGGCCAGGACGTAGGGGGCGACCGCGACGCGCTCGCAGCCGAGGGCGCGCAGTTCCCGTACGGCGTCCTCCGTGCGGGGCAGGGATGCGGAGGCGAACGCAGGTCGCACGGCGCACCAACCGGTGTGCCGCCACTCCCGCGCGATGTCAGCGATCACTGCGATCGCCTCCGGGTCGGAGGAGCCCGCCGAGGCCAGGACGACCCCGGTGGTGGGCTTGTCGGCCGGGGTCAGCCCGGCCTCGTACAGGCGACGTTCGAGTGCCGTCAGGAGGAGCGGCGAGGGGCCGAGGACGTCCGCCTGGCGGATGCGCAGTGCGCGCGGGGCCTCGCGCAGCACCGACGGGATGTCGGACTTCGCGTGGAACGCGCGGGTGAGGAGGAGGGGGAGGGCGACGACATCGCGTACGCCCTCCGCCGCCAGGGACTCCAACACCCCGTGCACCGACGGGATGTTGAACTCCAGGAACGCCGTCTCCACCCGCACGCCGGGCCGCTGTGCCCGCACCTCGCGCACGAGGGCGTGCACCGTCGCGGCGTGCCGCGGGTCGCGGCTGCCGTGGGCGATCACCAGCAGGACGGGGGGAGTGTGGTGCATGGAGTGGCTCAGTTCCGGACGAGGAGGCCGCGGCTGCGCAGGACGCGGCGTTCCAACGGGCTGAAGATCAGCAGGTCGATGACGATACCGACGATCAGGATGAGCAGGATCGCCAGGAACACCATGGGCATCGAGGAGGCGTTGCGGCCGTTCTCCAGGAGCTGGCCCAGGCCGATGCCGAGGTCGGGCGAGGAAGCGATGATCTCGGCCGCCATCAGCGAGCGCCAGGAGAACGCCCAGCCCTGCTTGAGGCCCGCCAGATAGCCGGGCAGCGACGCCGGCAGGACGATGTGCCACAGCCCGCGCACGCCGGTCGCGCCGAGCGTGCGGCCCGCGCGCAGGAACAGTGGCGGCACCTGGTCCACGCCGGACACCAGGCCGTTGGCGATCGAGGGGACGGCGCCGAGCAGGATGACCGCGTACATCATCGAGTTGTTCAGGCCGAGCCAGAGGACGGCCGGGGGGACCCAGGCCACCGACGGCAGCGACTGGAGGCCCGAGAGGATCGGGCCGATCGCCGAGCGCACGAACTTCACCCGCGCCACCAGCAGGCCCAGCGGCGTGCCGATGACGAGGGCGAAGAGGAAGCCGAGCAGGCCGCGCGAGACGCTCGTCCAGATGTAGCCGAGCAGGTCGCCCTTGAGCCAGGCGGTCTGCACCTCGTCCCAGACGGCGGACGGCGCGGGCAGCTTCGTCGGATCGTCGACGATCTTGAAGGAGACCAGTGCCTGCCAGACCACGAGCACGACCAGGACCGCGGTGAGCGGCGGCAGGATCTTCTCGCGGAACGTCCGGCTGAACGGGACGCGCCCGGTGTCCACGCTGTCCAGCGCGTCCAGGCCGGCCTCCAGGCCCGCGAGATCGTCCTTGCCGGTCTCCACCAGGTCGGTCTTCTCGACCTCGTCGACGGCGGCCGTCGGTTCAGTCCTTGCCATGACGGCGGATCTCCCCACGCAGTTGTTCGGTGATCTCGACGGAGAGTTCGGCGACGTCGGCGTCCTCGATGCGGCGCGGCTGCGGGATGTCCACCGTCCACTCGTGCGCGATCCGGCCGGGCCGCGACGACAGCAGCACCACCCGCTCCGCGAGCTTGACCGCCTCGCGCACGTTGTGCGTGACGAACAGGACGGACACGTTCGTCTCGCGCCAGATGCGGGTCAGCTCGCCGTGCAGCACGTCCCGGGTGATCGCGTCGAGCGCCGCGAACGGCTCGTCCATCAGCAGCAGCCCGGCGTCCTGGGCCAGCGCGCGCGCCAGGGCCACCCGCTGGCGCATGCCGCCGGACAGCTCGTGCACGCGCTTGTCGTACGCGCCCTGCAGCCGGACCAGTTCGAGCAGTTCCTCGGCGCGCGTGCGCCGGTCGTTCTTCGCGACGCCCCGCAGTTTCAGGGCGAGTTCGATGTTCTTGCCCGCGGTCAGCCACGGGAACAGGGCGTGCTCCTGGAACATCAGGGCGGGGCGCCCGTCCGTCGCGATGGAGCCCGCCGACGGCCGGTCGAGACCGGCCACCAGGTTGAGCAGCGTCGACTTGCCGCAGCCGGAGGCCCCCAGGAGGGTGACGAACTCGCCCGGCGCGACATCGAGGGTGATGTCGTCCAGGACGAGCTGGGGGCCGGCCGGTGTGGCGAAGGACTTCGAGACGTGCTCGATCCGGGCCGCCCTGCCGCCCGTCGCGGCGGCGGAGTCGCCCGCCTTGGCGAGAGTGGTCGCCATGGTCGTCACCTCCTGGGAATCCTGTGAATCCGGTGAACTCGGCTGGGGTACGGGTTACTTGACGCCGAGACCGGCGTCGTCGACCTTGCTGCCGCCCGTGGCCGCGAGGACCTTGTTGAGGGGCTTCAGGTCGTAGATACCGGCCAGGTCGGGCTTCTCCAGGAGGCCCGCCTTCACCGCGTGATCCGCCTCGGAGTCGAGGGTGGAGGCCAGCGGGTCGTCGGTGAAGTCGATGGACTTCCACGCCGGGTCGAGCACGTCCGCCGGCAGCGCCTTGCCGGAATCCTTCTCCAGCTGCTTGTTGGCGGTGGCCTTCGCCTCGTCGGGGTTCGCGTTGATCCACTTGTTCGTCTTCACCGAGCCGCGCAGCACGGCCTCGACGACGTCCGGGTGCTCCTTGAGGAACTTCTGCGACACGATGATGTTCGTGATCACGAACTTCTTGTCGGGCCACAGGTCGGACTCGTCGAGCAGCACCTTGCCGCCCTCGGCGACCAGCTTGGACGCGGTCGGCTCCGGCACCCACGCGCCGTCGATGGAGCCGGACTTGTAGGCGTCGGGCGTGATCTTGTTGTCCGTGCGGACCACGGAGACGTCACCCTTGCCGGAGTTCGCGTCGACCTTCCAGCCCTTCTCGGCGATCCAGTTCAGGAGCGCGACGTCCTGGGTGTTGCCGAGCTGCGGGGTGGCGATCTTCTTGCCCTTGACGTCGTCGAGGGACTTGATCTTCTTCGGGTTGACGACGAGCTTCACGCCGCCGGACGCCGAACCGCCGATGATGCGCAGCGACTTGCTCTTCGACTTGGTGTAGCCGTTGATGGAGGGGGAGGGACCGATCCAGCCGATGTCGATGGAGCCGCTGTTGAGCGCCTCGATCTCGGAGGGCCCGGCGTTGAAGACCTGGTACTTCGCCTGCGTGCCCTTGAGCTCCTTCTGGAAGAAGCCCTTCTGGTTGCCGACGAGGGCCGTGCCGTGCGTCAGGTTCCCGAAGTAACCGATCTTGACGGTGTCCGCGGAGAGGGCCTTGCCCTTGGCGGAGACGTTCTCCTTGGAGCTGTCGTCGCTGTCCGAGCCGTAGCCGCAGGCCGTCGCGGTGAGCGCGAGGAGCGGCAGCGCGGCGACGGCGACGAGGCCGCGGCGCGTGAAGGTGGAACGGTTGGCAGGCACGGGAGGTTTTCCCCTCGTTGGCCCGGCGGTCACGCGCTCAGGGCGTGGCCGGGAGGTCGGCATGTCTTCGTTTTCGACGGACGGTGTGGGGGGTGTGGGCGCGCAGGCAGTGCGCGTACGTCATCGCGCACATCGCGCGACCCCGCCCTGCCCGCTGCCGAGGGCGCCGCTGCCGACGCGGCCGCCCTCTTTCGCGAACGTTCCGTAGTAGTCGATGGAGGTCATGTCAGAAGTCCCAGCCGTCCGCGTCGTCGATGTCGTCGACGGCGACCGGCGTCTCGGCTGCGGCGAACGACTCGCCGGCCATACCGGCCGCGAGCGTCGTCCCGTCCGAGGGGTCGATCAGCAGGAAGGAACCCGTGCGCCGCGAGTCCGCGTAGTTGTCGAGCGCGAGCGGCTCGGCGGTACGGACCTTGACGCGGCCGATGTCGTTGGCGACGAGCTGCCCCGGCTCGGGGTGCTGGGAGAGGTCGTCGAGCGTGAGCCGCGACGGGATCTCCTTGACGATCGCCTTGACGGTGCGGGTGGTGTGCTTGAGCAGCACCCGCTGGCCGACGGTGAGCGGCGTGTCGGCGACGTGGCAGACGGTCGCCTCGACGTCCTGCGAGGTGGCGGGCGCGTCGCCGCTCGGCACGATCAGGTCGCCGCGCGAGACGTCGATGTCGTCCTCCAGGAGGAGGGTGACGGACTGCGGCGTCCACGCCACGTCGACGGACTGACCCAGCAGGTCGATCCCGGAGACCTTCGAGGTGTGCCCGGACGGCAGTACGGTGACGGACTCGCCGACGCGGAACGTCCCGGCGGCGATCTGGCCCGCGTACCCCCGGTAGTCGGGGTGCTCGGCGGTCTGCGGCCGGATCACGTACTGCACGGGCAGCCGGGCGTGGCAGCCGGTGAGGTCGTGGCTGACCGGCACCGTCTCCAGGTGCTCCAGGACGGTCGGGCCGCCGTACCAGTCCATGTTGGCGGAGGGCTCCACGACGTTGTCGCCGGCCAGCGCCGAGATCGGGATCGCGGTGATCTCCGGGACGCCCAGCCCCGCCGCGTACGCGGTGAACTCCTCGGCGATCTCCGCGAAGACGCTCTCCTTGTACTCGACGAGGTCCATCTTGTTGACCGCGAGGACGACGTGCGGGACGCGCAGGAGCGCGGCGACGGCGGCGTGCCTGCGGGTCTGCTCGATGACGCCGTTGCGGGCGTCGACCAGGACCACGGCGAGGTCGGCGGTGGAGGCGCCGGTGACCATGTTCCGCGTGTACTGCACGTGGCCGGGGGTGTCGGCCAGGATGAAGCGGCGGCGCGGGGTGGCGAAGTAGCGGTACGCCACGTCGATGGTGATGCCCTGCTCGCGCTCGGCGCGCAGTCCGTCGGTGAGCAGCGCGAGGTCCGGCTCGGCGGCGCCGCGCGAACGCGAGGCGTGCTCGACGGCCTCCAGCTGGTCGGTGAGGACCGACTTGGAGTCGTGCAGCAGGCGGCCCACGAGCGTGGACTTGCCGTCG
>NZ_JBFAKV010000039.1:0-55161 GCF_040655895.1 Streptomyces sp. NPDC050264 | reverse complement strand
GACCCGCCGGACGACCCACCTACAGCAGGCAACAAACGACGACACCGATCCGGCCGAGGAGGAACCCCGCCACAGCCCCCGCCCCACGACACAACAGGGCGAGCACGTGACCAGGTGCCCACACGCAATAGGAGGGATCCACATGACCAGCCCGACGCCCACCACATCCTGGGACGACCTGGTGACGACCGCGCTGCTCGGCACGGAGCGCCGCTCGTCCACCACCCCGGCCGCCCTCCTCGACGAGGCAGCCGTCCAGACCGTTCGACGCCGCGCAGGCCTCCGCCCCGCCCCGGCCGCCACACCCCCCGCCCCCGCGGCAGCGGACCCGCGCCCCCGGCTCCCGGCCCCGGCCCGCAGCCGCCTGGCCATGCTCCTCACGGACCGCCCCGGCACCGCCACCACCCGCCGAGGCTCCGCCCCCGACCTCCTGGAACTGCTCCCGCAGTGGCTGGCCACGGCCAACGACCACGGCTACGCGCCTCCGCCCGAACTCCTCCCGGCCCTCCTGGACGCGGCCCGCGGCCGTACCGACCTGCGTCAGGGAGCCCTCACGTTCGCGGGCCCCCGCGCCCTGTGGCTGGCCCGCCTCAACCCGGACTGGAAGTTCGCGCTGCGCGCCACCCCGGGCGCGGGCACCACGCTGCCCGCCCCGGAGGAGACGGAGCGGGTACGAACTCTGTGGGCGGAGGGCCTGTTCGCGGAGAGAGTGGCGCTGCTCGCAGCGGTCCGCGCACACGACTCCGAGGCGGCGCGCGTTCTCCTGGAGAGCGCGTGGAGTACGGAGCGAGCCGAGGACCGGCTCATGTTCCTGGATTCGTTGCGTGCGGGCCTGGGCGACGCGGACGAGCCGTTCCTGGAGCGGGCGCTGACCGACCG
This sequence comes from Streptomyces sp. NPDC050264, assembly GCF_040655895.1. Lineage (NCBI taxonomy): Bacteria > Bacillati > Actinomycetota > Actinomycetes > Kitasatosporales > Streptomycetaceae > Streptomyces > Streptomyces sp. NPDC050264. The sequence goes on along the minus strand of NZ_JBFAKV010000039.1, from coordinate 54,282 downwards.
CAGCCGCAATGTCCGGGCGACAGCCGCCGAGTTGCTCTCCGCGCTCCCGCATTCGGCGCTGGCCGGTCGGATGGCGGACCGAGCGCTGTCCTGCGTGGCTCTGGACCGGGCGGCGCGGACGGTCGTCGTGGAGGCCCCGCACGAGTGCGACGCGGCGATGGAACGCGACGGTGTGGTGGCCAAACCCCCCGCGGGCCGGGGCGAACGGTCGTGGTGGCTCGGCCAGTTGGTGGAGGCGGCACCCCTGGACCGCTGGCCGGCGAGGCTCGGCGGCAGCACTCCGGAGGAGATCGTGGCGCTGCCGGTGGCCGACGACTGGCGGGGCGAGTTGCACGCGGCGTGGTGCAGGGCGTCGGTGCGGCAGCGCGACATCGGCTGGTCGAGGGCGCTGCTCGGCGCCCCGACGGCACCGGATGCGGCGGGCCCCGGCGCGGTCTCGCTCGCGGAGCGGTCGAAGCTGCTGGCGGCGCTGCCGGGGGCGGAGCGGGCGGACTGGGTGGCGCGGTTCATCGCGGCGCACGGTCTGTCGGAGGCGTTCCAGCTGCTCGGGGTGTGCGCCACGCCTTGGGCGCCGCCGCTGGGCCGGGCGGTGGTCGACGCGCTGAACATCGCGCGGGACGCGGGGAGTTACCCCTGGAGTTTCAGCGGGGTGATGGGCCTGGCCGAACGGTGCCTGGACCCGGAGGAGGCCGTGCGCCTGGAGGGGCTCACGGCCACGGTGGAGGAGGCGGAGGACGCGGCGCCGGGGGCCGGCGGCTACTGGGCGGAGGCGTTCCAACGTCTGGTGGGCACGTTGCGGCTACGCCACACAATGCGCACCGAACTCAGCCCGCCGCTGCAGTCGACGCCCACCCCGCTGTAGCCAACGCCCACCCCGGCGAACGCCACAGTCACCGCCCGCCCCATAACGCGCAACAACGCGCCCGGAGCCGGAGGCCTACGCCTGGGCCGGCTGCCGCACGTTGGCGTGGACCCAGTCCACGATCGACGCGGTGGTCGCGCCCGGGGTGAAGATCTCCGCGACGCCCTGTTCCTTCAGCGGAGCGATGTCGGCCTCGGGGATGATGCCGCCGCCGAAGACCTTGATGTCGTCGGCGTCGCGCTCCCGGAGGAGTTCGATGACGCGCGCGAAGAGGGTGTTGTGCGCGCCGGAGAGGATGGACAGACCGATCGCGTCGGCGTCTTCCTGGATGGCGGTGTCCACGATCTGCTCGGGCGTCTGGTGCAGACCCGTATAGATGACCTCCATGCCGGCGTCGCGCAGCGCCCGCGCGATCACCTTGGCCCCGCGATCGTGGCCGTCAAGTCCTGGCTTGGCGACGACCACGCGGATCGGACCGGCTGCCACACCCATCACTGCCTCCATGAAGTGACTGACCCCCGGGACCGTGGTGGTACCCGCACCCGGGTGCCGGATACCCCATCCAGGGCATCCGAAGTGAACGAACGTCAGTGAACGAACGTTATCCACAGCATCCCGCAACCGGCCGTTTCACGGTGCTCAGCGAGGGGGAAATCACACAGTGGGACACGTTCGCTGCGCGCCGCAACCGTATCGGTCGGCTGATCAGTCCATCCGGTACAGGCGCGAGGGGAGCCGCTTCGAGGTCGCCCGGCCACCGCGCCGACAGCCGCACGTCACGGTGGCACGGCACGTTCGGCCTTCGTACGTTTGGATCGGTCGGCACATCGGCCTGATCGTGGGCTTGCTTCGCTCGGCTCCTCATGAGTGCACACGGGGGACAGAGGTCTCCCCCGCGTGCCGACGGGAGGTCGACCGATGAAGGTCACGAGGGCTTTGCCCTTTCGCCCGCTCTGCCACCTGCTGCCGACCGGACTGGCAGGTCTGTCGATCGCGCTCTTGAAGGCGACCGCGCTGGAGCTGGCGATCCTCGCGGGGCATCTGCTCCTCTATCCCTCGGGAATCCTCCCGGAGCGAAGGCATCCGGCGGCGCTGCCGGTGATGGCGTCGTCGGACGCCGCCCTCACGCCGGCGGATCTCGAGAACCTGGAGAACGCGACCGACGCCGACGACCTGAAGGACATGAGCGGCCTGGCGGACGCGCCGCGCCTGCCCACCGCCGAGAAACCTCCGGTGCTGCTGCTGCACGGCTTCATCGACAACCGTTCGATCTTCGTCCTGCTGCGCCGTTCGCTGATCCAGCACGGCAGGCAGCGGATCGAGTCGCTCAACTACTCGCCGCTGACCTGCGACATACGGACGGCGGCGGCGCTGCTGGCCCGGCACGTCGAGGAGTTGTGCGAGCGGACGGGCCAGGAGCGGATCGACATCGTGGGCCACAGCCTGGGCGGTCTGATAGCGCGCTATTACGTGCAGTGCCTGGACGGCGACGAGCGGGTGCGCACTCTCGTCACGCTCGGCACACCGCACGCGGGGACCAGGGCCGTGCCGCTCGCGGACGCGCATCCGATCGTGCGGCAGATGCGTCCGGGCTCGTCGGTCATCGAGGAGTTGAAGAGGCCGGCGCCGGACTGTCGTACGCGCCTTGTGAGCTTCTGGAGCGATCTCGACCAGTTGATGGTGCCGCTGGAGACGGCGTGCGTCGAGCACCCGGATCTTCTCGTGCAGAACGTGCGGGTGACGGGGATCGGTCATCTGGCGCTGCCGGTGCACCCGGCCGTGGCGACGGGCGTCCGCCAGGCGCTCGACGCCGACCCGACGAGGGAAGGAGCGGGCGCCGCCGACTCGTTCGGCGGCCTGACGGTGGCGTGACGAGGCCCGGCCGGACACGTCCGGACTGACACCTCCGAACCAACGCCTGCGACGGGTCAGATCCGAACCGGCGCTCCGAACCGGCACCTCCGGCCGACACCTCCGACCGGTCCGATCCGACCGGGCAAATCCGGCGAAACGTCGAACGCACCTCGAACCCAGCGCCAAAGCTGTGCCCACTGTTCACCGAAAGGCGGCTGATTGCCCCATTCCGCGGGGCATGAAACCGGCCGAAGATTGTCGCGCCCACGTACTGCCGGGTACAGTCGCCGCACTGCTCTGGCAGCCCTGTTGTCGAGGCGAAAGAGAAGTGGGTGAACGACCGTCATCCGTCGGGAACCGCGCATTATGCGGCGCACGACGGTTACTCCACGACCAGCTTCGTAGCCGATCCTCTCTTCGGCGACCTGCCGGGCAACGACCCGTACAGCACTGGTTCCCACGAAACGGGCACCTACGCCACGAGTTCCTACGAAACGGGCGCGTACGCCACGGGCCAGTGGCCCACCACCGGCGAACAGCAGCAGTACGCGGCTCCCTACGCGGCATCGCCGTACGACACATCGACGTTCACCGCACCGGCGTTCGAGACATCGGCGTACCCCACCTCCGCGTACGACACGGGCAGTTACGACACGACCGCCATGTGGGCGGCGGGCGACGCCGGTTACGGGCAGCAGCACACCGGCCAGTGGGGCGCGCAGACCTACGACACGCAGACTTTCGAGGCGCCGGTCTTCGGGACGACGGCCTACGACACGGGCGCGTACGACGCCACGGCGTGGAATTCCGACGGAACCGCCGTGCTGGACGCTCCCGTCGGGACGGCCGTGCATGACATGCCCGTCGGAACCGCCGTGCATGGCGACCTCGACGGAACGGCCGTGCACACCTTCGTGCCGGACCAGTACACCCCCACCGAACATCCCCGGGCACACGAGGACTCCGAGACCGAGCCGGACCCGCAGCCGGGAACGGCCCTGGACCTGGAACCCGCGGAGGCCGAAGCGGCCCCCGCCGGACCGGAGTTCACGCGGCGCGCGGCACCCCGCGGCGGCCGGTCCCGGCGCCGCACCCCCGCCAAGCGCTCCGCTCTGCTGACCATCGCCGTGCCGTCGGTGTGCGTGGTCGGCGTCGCCGGGGTCGCGGCGGCGTCCGTGGGCGGCATCGGCGGGGACGACGGCAAGGAGACGCAGGCCGCGTCGGCGCCCGACGCGAGCGCGGTGAAGCCGTCCGTCGCCAACAACAAGCTGGACACACAGCTCAAGGACGTGTCCGCGGACGCGGGCGACTTCGCCGACCGGGCGAGCCGCACGCAGGAGCGGATCGACCTGAAGGCGAAGCAGGAGGCCGACCGCAAGAAGGCCGCCGAGGAGGCCGCGCACAAGGAGGCGATGCGGCCCAAGTTCGCGCTGCCGGTGAAGCAGCACGGGCTGAGCGCCTACTACGGGCAGGCCGGTATCAACTGGATGTCCGTGCACAGCGGCATCGACTTCCCCGTCTCGTACGGGACCGAGGTGATGTCGGCGACGGACGGGACCGTGCGCACGCAGTGGAACAGCGCGTACGGGAACATGGCGATAGTCACCGCGAAGGACGGTACGGAGACGTGGTACTGCCACCTCTCCTCGCACACCGTGATGAGCGGGCCCGTGAAGGCCGGTGACGTGATCGCGCACTCGGGCAACTCGGGGAACTCGACCGGGCCGCACCTGCATTTCGAGGTACGACCCGGGGGCGGCTCGGCGATCGACCCGCTGCCGTGGCTCCGCAGCCACGGCCTCGACCCGACGTGAAGCCACCCCGGCCGGGCCGGGCGCTACAACTTCTCGACCGGCGCGTACCGCAGCAGCAGACGCTTCGGCTTGGGGTCGCCGAAGTCGATCGTCGCCTCCGCGTTCGACCCTGATCCGCTCACGCCCACGACCGTGCCGAGGCCGAACTGGTCGTGTGTGACGCGGTCGCCGACGGCCACGGCGACGACCGGCTTCTCGTTGGCGCGGCGCGTGGCGAAGGCCGGTGTCGTGCGGGAGCGGGACGACGACAGGGATGCGGCGATACCGCCGCCGATGCCCTTGGTCGAGGGCGCGGGCGCGGAGCCGCCCGTGCGCTTCCACTCCAGATGCGCCTCCGGGATCTCCTCCAGGAAACGCGAGGGCGGGTTGTACGAGGGCTGGCCCCAGGCGCTGCGCATGGAGGACCGGGTCAGATACAGCCGCTCCCGCGCGCGGGTGATGCCGACGTACGCGAGGCGCCGCTCCTCCTCCAGTTCCTTGGTCTGTCCCAGGGACCGCATGTGCGGGAAGACGCCGTCCTCCATGCCGGTCAGGAAGACCACCGGGAATTCGAGGCCCTTCGCGGTGTGCAGGGTCATCAGGGTGATGACGCCGCTGCCGTCGTCCTCCTCGTCGGGGATCTGGTCGGAGTCGGCGACGAGCGCGACGCGCTCCAGGAAGGCGGAGAGATCACCGCGGGTCGCTTCGCCCTCGCCCTCGTCCTCACCCTGAGCCGAATCCGCACCGGAATCCGCATTCGCGTCCGGCTCCGAAGCCGTGGCGGACTCCTGCTCGAACTCCAGCGCGACGGCGGCGAGTTCCTGAAGGTTCTCGATCCGGGTCTCGTCCTGCGGGTCCGTGGAGGACTGCAGTTCGGCGAGGTATCCGGTGCGCTCCAGGACGGCCTCCAGGACCGTGGCCGGGCCGGCGCCCGACTCCACGATGGTCCGCAGGTCCTCCATGAGGGTGTTGAACCGCCGTACCGCGTTCGTGGAGCGGGCCGCCATCCCGTATGCCTCGTCGACCCGGCGCAGCGCCTGCGGGAAGGAGATCTTCTCGCGCTGGGAGAGGGCGTCGATCATGGCTTCGGCGCGGTCGCCGATGCCGCGCTTGGGCACGTTCAGGATGCGGCGCAGGGGGACGGAGTCCTCGGGGTTCGACAGGACCCGCAGATACGCGAGGACGTCCCTGACCTCCTTGCGCTCGTAGAAGCGGACGCCGCCGACGACCTTGTAGGGCAGGCCGACGCGGATGAAGATCTCTTCGAAGACACGCGACTGCGCGTTCGTCCGGTAGAAGACGGCGACGTCGCCGGCTTTCGCGTCGCCCGCGTCCGTGAGCCGGTCGATCTCCTCGGCGACGAACTGGGCCTCGTCGTGCTCGGTGTCCGCGACGTAGCCGGTGATCTGGGAGCCCGCGCCCGCGTTCGTCCACAGGTTCTTCGGGCGGCGCGACTCATTGCGTTCGATGACCGCGTTGGCCGCGGTCAGGATCGTCTGCGTGGAGCGGTAGTTCTGCTCCAGGAGGATCGTCGTCGCGTCCGTGTAGTCCTCCTCGAACTGGAGGATGTTGCGGATCGTGGCGCCGCGGAACGCGTAGATGGACTGATCGGCGTCGCCCACGACGCACAGCTCGGCGGGGTCGGCGTCGTTGCCCTCCGCGTCCGTGGCCGGTCCGACGAGTTCGCGCACCAGCGCGTACTGCGCGTGGTTCGTGTCCTGGTACTCGTCGACCAGGACGTGCCGGAACCGGCGGCGGTAGTGGTCGGCGACGTCGGGGAACGCGCGCAGCAGGTTCACCGTCGTCATGATCAGGTCGTCGAAGTCGAGGGCATTGGCCTCCCTGAGCCGCGACTGGTACATCGCGTAGGCCTGGGCGACGGACTTCTCGAACCCGTCGGCGGCGGTCGCCGCGAAGTCCTCCTCGTCGATCAGCTCGTTCTTCAGGTTCGAGATCTTGGCGCTGAAGGACTTCGGGGGGAACTTCTTCGGGTCGAGCTCCAGGTCACGGCAGACCAGGGCCATGAGGCGCTTGCTGTCGGCGGCGTCGTAGATCGAGAACGACGACGTGAAGCCGAGCTTCTTCGACTCGCGGCGCAGGATGCGCACGCACGCGCTGTGGAAGGTGGAGACCCACATGGCGTTCGCGCGCGGTCCGACGAGGGACTCGACGCGCTCCTTCATCTCGCCCGCGGCCTTGTTCGTGAAGGTGATCGCGAGGATCTGGCCGGGGTGCACACCGCGCTCGGCCAGCAGGTAGGCGATGCGGTGGGTGAGGACGCGGGTCTTGCCCGAGCCGGCGCCCGCCACGATGAGCAGCGGGGAGCCACCGTGCGCGACGGCCGCCCGCTGGTTCTCGTTCAGCCCGTCCAGGAGGGCTGCCGGGTCGAGGGCCGGGCGCGGGGCGCCGTCGCGGTAGTACGCGTCCCTGGCCGGGGGCACGTCGAACTTCCCGCCGAACAGGTCGTCCGGGATCGGCTCCGGTACCGGTCCTTCGTGCTCGCTGTCGGGCGGCGGGGGCTCCTCGGTCCGGTTCTGGAGGCCTGCCAGGAAGCTGTCGTCAAAGAGGCTGCTCATCGCCATACGAGTCTAGGCCGCCCCACTGACAGCCCGCCCCCACCTTCACAACCCCGCACATTCACGCATCCGCCATCACCCGGTGCGATCACTTCGTCACCTGGCGCGGCCGGCTCCGGTTCCGCCCGGGCGTCCGGCCCCCGGTGTCGCCAAGGTCACGAAAATGTATCGGGCAAATCGAACAACGACCTTCACAGCAGCAACACGAGTTGGCTACGGTGCTGCGCGGGCAGTCCGTCCCCCCGACCGCGAACAACGCGGCGAGCGGTCAGCCCCCGCCGAGTCCCGTACGCCGAGAGGCAGGGAACCGGGGACCCAACCGACCTTGGGGTGAATCGGCTCAACAGCCCAGCGGTACCGGGCAGTTGACCGTAGGGCAGCCTTCCGTAGGCCCGAACCCGACAGCTAACCCGGTAGGCGGACCACGGAAGGAGTCGCCTCCTTGGCGTCGCACCGCAAGCCGCGCACCCGCTCCCGGATGTCCGGCGGCCTTCGCACGACCCCGGCGGTCGGGATCACGACCGCCGCCCTCACCTCCGTGGCGCTGCTCTCGCAGACGGCGCAGGCCGCCCCCGCGCAGCCGGCCAAACCGAGCCTCCAAGAGGTGCAGAAGAAGGTCGACAGCCTGTACCGGCAGGCCGAGGCCGCCACGCAGAAGTACAACTCAGCCAAGGAGCAGACGGACAGCAAGAAGAAGCAGGTCGACAAGCTCCTCGACGACATCGCGCAGCGCACCGAGAAGATGAACACGGCCCGCCAGGAGCTGGGCCGGTTCGCCGCCCAGCAGTACCGCTCGGGCGGGATCAGCGACACCGCGACGATGTTCCTCGCGGACGATCCCGAGGACTACTTCGCGCAGAACCGGCTGATGAGCCGGATGACGGCCAGCCAGAAGAAGGCGGTCGACGCCTACCAGGAGCAGCAGCGCACGACCGCGAAGAAGCGCACCGAGGCGCAGGAGAACCTCCAGCAGCTCACCTCGTCGCAGACCGAGCTGAAGACCTCGAAACGGAGCGTGCAGACGAAGCTGTCCGACGCGCGCGAGCTGCTGTCCAAGCTGACCGCCGAGGAGAAGCAGCGGCTCGCGGCGATCGAGAAGAAGAAGGAAGAGGCGGCCCGCAAGAAGGCCGCGGAGCTCGCCGAGAAGCAGAAGGCCGAGGAGGAGAAGAAGCGCCAGGCGGCCGAGGAGGCGGCTCAGCAGGAGGGCGGCTCGGGTTCCGGCACCGGTTCGTCCGACACGTCGGCCGGCACCTCGTCCGGTTACGCGGCCAAGGCCGCGAAGGCCCTCGCGTTCGCCAAGTCCCAGGAGGGCAAGCCATACGTGTGGGGCGCCACGGGACCGGACTCGTACGACTGCTCGGGCCTCACCCAGGCCGCGTGGAAGGCCGCCGGCATCTCGCTGCCGCGTACCACGTGGGACCAGGTGGAGGTCGGCACGACGGTCTCCCTCTCCGATATCCAACCCGGTGACCTGGTGTTCTTCTACGACGACATCAGCCACGTCGGTCTCTACATGGGCGACGGCATGATGATCCACGCGCCGAAGCCGGGCGCGTACGTCCGCGAGGAATCCATCTACTACGACGGCACGGCGTCGATCCACAGCGTGGTGCGCCCCGCCTGACCTCGGCCGCGGTTACGTTCGGGCGGTGCAGCACCGCCCGAACCACCGCGCCGACGTGCCCCCGCGGCCCTTCTGGTCCCAGCTCCCGCCCGCCGCCGGCGCCGCTGTCATGGCGACCGGCATCATCTCGGTCGGGCTCCGTCTGACCGGGTACGGCGTTCTGTCCGCCATCCTCCTGGTGCTCGCCGCCGCGCTCTGGGTGCTTCTGGCGGCAGACTTCGCGCTCCGGCTGCTGCGCGACCGCGGCCGCTGGCGGCACGAGGCGGACACCCCGCCCGCGCTGACCGCCGTCGCGGCGACCTGCGTGCTCGGCACCCGGATCTCCCTCATGGGCCGGCAAGGGATCGCCGAGGTGCTGCTGGTGATCGCCGTGCTCGCCTGGCCGGGGCTGCTCTGCGTCGTCGTACGGCACTGGACACCACGGATGCCGGGGGCCGTCTTCCTGGCCTGTGTGGCGACGCAGGGGCCGGCCGTGCTCGGGGCGACGCTGTCGGCGGGCCTGGGCGTGGACTGGCTCGGTTACGCGTCGATGGTGGTGTTCTGGTTCGGCATCGTGATGTACGTCGCCGCGTTCACCCGGTTCGATCTCCGGCAGGTGTTCACGGGGGCCGGGGACCACTGGGTCGCGGGCGGCGCGCTCGCCATCTCGGCACTCGCCGCGTCGAAGCTGGTGCTCGCGGGGCGGGCCGGTGGCCTCTGGAACTCCGACGTCACCGGGGTGCTGCGCGACATGTGCGGGGTGCTGCTCGCGCTCGATGTCGCCTGTTACGTGGTGCTCGCGGTGGCGGAGGTGCTGGAGCCGCGGTTCACGTACGACGTGCGGCGCTGGTCGACGGTGTTCCCGATGGGGATGACGGCGGTGGCGATGCTGACGGTGGCCACCGCCGTGGAGGCGTCCTGGCTCGACGGGCCGGGGCAGGTGCTGCTGTGGATCGCGGTGGCCGTCTGGATCGTCACCGCGGTGGGGGCGGTCAGATCCACGGAGCGGGTCAGGTCCAGAGAACGGCGATGAAGATGTTGGCCACGGTCAGGCCGCCGACCGCCGCGAACAAGCCCTTCTCCGCCGTCTCCTCGTCGCGCTTCACGTACACGATGCCGAGGATCACGATCAGGATCGCCAGTTTCACACCGATCTTGATGTTGTTCACGGTGCTGCCGTCGGCCTGATTCAGGCCAACCAGGGCGACGCCGGTCACCAGCATGGTCAGGGCGCCGTGCAACATCGCCTTGTTGAAGCGGGCGGTGCCCTGCCCGATCGCCGACATCTGCGTGAGGAAACCGCCGAGGAGCGCGGCGATGCCGATGATGTGCAGGCCGACGAAGAGATGGATGAGTACGTCCATGGCTCCGGAGCCTAACGGGATGCCGGATTCCTCTGTGCGCCGGGCGTCCCCGGACAACCGACTGTCACTCTCTGCCACCACCCGTAACAAACGAGCCAGTTCCGAACAATCCAACGCCACCCCGTTACGCCGAGGTTTAGCGTCCTTCCTCAGGTGCCCGGCTCCCCACCGCCGCCCGGGCCAGGGGCGGCAGTCGGACACCACCGCCGAGAAAAGTCCGGCGGCGGCCCGCCCCCCCTGTGCGGGCCGCCGCCGGACGCGCGACCGGCGGCAGTAGGAACCGGAAGGACGTGGCTCTTCGTGCCCGCAGCGCATCGCAAGCCGAAACGGCGTTCGCTCAGTGGCAGTACGATCCGCACCGCGGCCACCCTCGCTCTCGCCTCCGCGGCCACCGCCACCGTCTTCGACGGCGGCGCGGCGCACGCGGAGCCGAACCTCAGCCCCGCCCAGGTCAAGGCGAAGGTCGACCGGCTCTACCAGGAGGCGGAGGTCGCCACCGAGAAGTACAACGGCGCGAAGGAGAAGGCCGGGCAGGCCCGCAAGAAGGTCGGCTCGCTGCAGGACGAGGCGTCCCGCAGGACCGAGTCCCTCAACACCCAGCGGCAGAAGCTGGGTGCGGTCGCGGCGGCGCAGTACCGCACGGGCGGCGTGGACCCGTCCGTCCAACTGCTCCTCTCCTCCTCCCCCGACCGGTACCTCGACGAGGCGTCCCTCGCGGACCGCGTCGGCACCCGGCAGGCCGCCACGATCACCCGCGTCCGCAAGCAGCTGCGCGAGATCGACCAGCTGCACACGCAGGCCGACGGGACTCTCTCCGAACTCCGCGCCAAGCAGACGGAGTTGGAGAAGCAGAAGAAGACGGTGACGAAGAAGCTGGCGGACGCCCGGAAACTGCTCGCCCGGCTCACTCCCGCGGACCGGGCGGTCGCCACCTCCGACACCGGCGACCGCGCCTCCCGCTCCACGCCGCGAGCCGACCTCGACACGTCGTCCAACTCCCGCGTGCAGGCGGCCATCTCCTTCGCACAGGGCGCCATCGGCAGCCCTTACGTATGGGGCGCGACGGGCCCCAACGCCTTCGACTGCTCGGGCCTGACACAGGCCGCGTACCGCGCGGCGGGCATCTCCCTGCCGCGCACCACGTACGCGCAGATCGACGCGGGGCAGCGCGTCTCCCGCTCCCAACTCCAGCCGGGCGACCTCGTGTTCTTCTACTCCGGCATCAGCCATGTAGGCCTCTACATCGGCAACGGCCAGATGATCCACGCCCCGAACCCGAGCGCGCCCGTGCGGATCGCCCCGATCGACCAGATGCCGTTCGCGGGGGCGACGCGGGTCGCGTGAGCCACCCCGCGGGTCACCGGCTCACCGGGGTCTCCCGTTCCACGCGCGAGAGCTTTTCCGGGTTGCGTACGGCGTAGAGGCCGGTGACGAGGCCGTCGTCGATGCGTACCGCGAGGACGGCGATGATCTCGCCGTCGGCTCGGAGCAGCAGCGCCGGGGCACCGTTGATCCGGGTCGGCTCGACCGATACCGCGGAGGCGATCCTGCCCAGCACGTGGGCCACGTTCTCGATCCCCACGATGGGTTCCAGCGCGGCCTGTACGACTCCGCCGCCGTCGCCGAGGAAGACGACGTCCGGCGCGAGGATGTCGAGCAGACCCTGCAAGTCACCTGTTTCCACGGCCTGTTGGAACGCCTTCAGGACGCCGCGTGTCTCGGCCTGCGACACGGGACCGCGCGGCCGGCGCGCCGCGACGTGCGCCCGCGCCCGGTGCGCGATCTGCCGGACCGTGGCCGGGCTCTTCCCGACGACCTCCGCGATCTCGCCGTACCCGAGGTCGAACACCTCGCGCAGTACGAACACCGCCCGCTCGGTCGGCGCCAGGGTCTCCAGGACGAGCAGCATCGCCATCGAGACGCTGTCGGCCAGCTCGACGTCCTCCGCCACGTCGGGCGCGGTGAGCAGCGGCTCGGGCAGCCACGGGCCGACGTACGTCTCCTTGCGGCGGCCGAGCGTACGCAGCCGGGTCAGTGCCTGGCGCGTGGCGATCCGGACCAGGTAGGCGCGCCGGTTCCGCACCGTGCCGAGATCGACGCCGGCCCAGCGCAGCCAGGTCTCCTGCAGCACGTCCTCGGCGTCGGCGGCCGAGCCGAGCATCTCGTAGGCGACGGTGAACAGCAGGTTGCGGTGGGCCACGAACGCCTCCGTGGCGGGGTCGGGCGCGGTCTGCGGCGGGCCTGCCATGGAGGGCTCCTCTTCACTGGCTTCTGCGCTGCCTGCTTCGCCGGTTCCCGGCGGTCTCGCGCATGAGACGTCGGGCGCCGCTGTTCTGTGACACCTCTCGCCGTGTGGCTCACGTCACACTGCCGCGTCGTCACGCCCGTCGGGTCACCGGCATCTCGTGTTCGTCACTGCCCACAACGCGAGTGAGGACCACGTCATGGAATCCCACGCACCCCGACTCGATCTCTTCGGCAGCAGCCCCGTCGTGGCCAAAGCCCTGAAGCATTTCTCCTCGGCCAGCCGGGCGCTCATCGACGGCGCGCGGCTGCCCAGGGCGACCCAGGACCTGGTGATGCTCCGGGCCAGCCAGATCAACGGCTGCGGCTACTGCACCGACGCCCACAGCAAGGACCTCGCGCACGCCGGGGAGAGCGCCGCGCGGGTCAACCTGGTCGCCGCCTGGCGCGAGTCCACCGTGTTCACCGACGCCGAGCGCGCCGCCCTCGAACTGACGGAACAGGGCACGCGCATCGCCGATGCCGCCGGCGGCGTCCCGGACGAGGTCTGGGCGATCGCCGCCAAGCACTACGACGAGGAGCAGCTCGCGGCCCTGCTCCTCTTCATCTCCCTCATCAACGCCTCCAACCGCATGGGCGTCATCAACCGGATGACCGGCGGCGACTACCAGCCGGGCCAGTTCGGCTGACCCGGCTCAGGCGGGCCGTCCGGTGCCGGGTTCCCGCGGTGTCCTGCGGGGGCACCGCGACACGTCCCCTCCCGTAGTGATGCGACCGCGGGTGGGGAGGACGGTGCCCGGTGGAGCTCCGGGCCGGCGGCGCGCCGTCCTTACCTTGGGTGAAGGCCGTCTGCGATTCTCCTCAAGGCGCGCTACAGCGCCTTGAGGGCCGCTGCCGTGGCCGCCGCCAGCCGCTTCAGGTGGCCCTTCGGCAGCTCCGGCGTCCGCACGACGACCGAGCGCCAGTACAGGGGGCCGGAGATGAGGTCGAGCGCGAGTTCCTCGTCGAGTCCGTCGCGCAGGTCCCCGCGCGCCACGGCCGCGCGCACGATGCCGTTCGCCACCCCGTGCTGGCCCTCCCGCAGGGCTTTCTGCATCGCTTCGGCGATCTCCGGGTTGCGGGCCGCCTCGGCCTGGAGGTCGGGGATGATCTGGCCGGCCACCGGGTGCCTCAGGGCCCTGGACGTCACCCGGTAGAGGAGCAGCAGGTCTTCCTGGAGGGAGCCGGTGTCGGGTGCGGGCAGGCCCTGTACGGCTATGGCGGAGACCAGGTCGAGGACGAGGTGGAGCTTGGAGCGCCAGCGGCGGTAGACCGCGGTCTTGCCGACGCCCGCGCGGCGTGCGATGCCCTCGATGGACATGCGGGCGTAGCCGACGGCGGCGAGTTCCTCGAAGACGGCGGCGCGGATGGCGTCGGTCACGTCCTCGCGGAGGACGGCGGCTCCGGCCGGGGCCCGGCGACGCGTCGGCTTGGCGGAGTCGGCGTTGGTCGTCATACCGCCAGCATAGTTCCGTTACGACGAAACGGTTGCGTTCCGACGTCCCCCGGGCCTACTCTCACGTCACGACGATACGGGTCCGTCCCGACGTGAACGGCAGGCAAGCAGCAGGCGAACAGCAGGCCTCCGTACCGCGCGGACCCGATGCCACGCCGTCCCCCCGAGCGAAAGCAGCGGATGTGAGTCAGGTCCTGGACACGCCTCCCACACCGGCCCCCTCCCCCGCCCCCGACGTGACGGACCCCGCGGTCCTCGCGGCCCGGTACGGGCTGACCGTCAGCGGCGCCCGCCCCTCCCTGGCCGCTTACGTGGGCCAGTTGTGGCAGCGCCGGCACTTCATCACCGCCTTCTCGACCGCCAAGCTGACCTCGCAGTACAGCCAGGCGAAGCTCGGGCAGGTCTGGCAGGTGGCCACGCCGCTGCTGAACGCGGCGGTCTACTACTTCATCTTCGGCGTGCTCATGGGCACCAGTAAGGGCGTGCCGGACTTCGTCCCGTTCCTGGTCACGGGCGTCTTCGTGTGGACGTTCACCCAGTCGTCGGTGATGGCGGGCACCCGGGCGATCTCCGGCAGCCTCGGGCTCGTGCGGGCGCTGCACTTCCCGCGCGCCTCGCTCCCCATCTCGTACTGCCTGCAGCAGCTCCAGCAGCTGCTGTTCTCGATGTGCGCGCTCGTGGTGATCCTGCTCTGCTTCGGCATCCCGCCGTCCGCGTCCTGGCTCCTGGTGCTCCCGGCGCTGCTCCTGCAGTTCGCCTTCAACACCGGGCTCGCCCTGATCACGGCCAGGATCGGCGCGCACACGCCGGACATCGCTCAGCTCATGCCGTTCCTGCTGCGGACGTGGATGTACCTGTCCGGCGTGATGTGGAGCCTGAACCACCTGATCGGCGACAAGGACCTGCCGCACATCGTGATGGTGCTGCTGCGGGCCAATCCGGCCGCCGTCTACATCGACCTGATGCGCTTCGCGCTGATCGACAGCTACACCGCGGACCAGTTGCCGCCCCATGTGTGGCCCCTGGCCCTGGGCTGGGCGCTGCTCGTCGGCGTCGGCGGGTTCATCTACTTCTGGAAGGCAGAGGAGACGTACGGCCGTGGCTGACTTCACGAAGGACCGGGACGAGACCGTTCCCACCGTCATCGTCGACGGCGTCGACATCGTCTACCGCGTCAACGGCACGGGCGCCGGCCGGGGCACCGCGACCGCTGCCCTCAACCGGATGCTGGGCGGCAGGAAGAAGGCCGAGAAGCGGGCGGGCGTGCGCACGGTGCACGCCGTACGGAACGTGTCGTTCACCGCTCACCGCGGCGAGGCCATCGGGCTCATCGGCACGAACGGGTCCGGCAAGTCGACCCTGCTGAAGGCCGTGGCCGGTCTGCTGCCCGTGGAGAACGGGCGCATCTTCACCGACGGACAGCCCTCGCTGCTCGGCGTGAATGCCGCCCTGATGAACGATCTGACGGGCGAACGCAACGTGCGGCTCGGCGGCCTCGCGATGGGGATGAGCCGCGAGCAGGTCCGCGACCGCTACGACGAGATCGTCGACTTCTCGGGCATCAACGAGAAGGGCGACTTCATCACGCTGCCGATGCGCACGTACTCCTCCGGCATGGCGGCGCGGCTCCGGTTCTCCATCGCGGCGGCCAAGGACCACGACGTGCTGCTGATCGACGAGGCCCTGGCCACCGGCGACCGCTCCTTCCAGAAGCGCTCCGAGCAGCGGATCCGCGAGCTGCGCAAGCACGCGGGCACCGTCTTCCTGGTCAGCCACAGCAACAAGTCGATCCGCGACACGTGCGACCGGGTGCTGTGGCTGGAGCGCGGCGAGCTGCGGATGGACGGGCCGACGGAGGACGTTCTCAAGGCGTACGAGGCGTTCACGAACCCGGCCAAGCCGGAACCTAAACGCCCGAAGGCGTCTCTTCCCTCCTGAGGCCCCGCACAAGGTCCACCAACGGCGCAGTGAACTTAACCCTTTGTCCGCTTTGATGCCAATATGGTGCGCTGAGCGGTGAACAGAAGAGGATGAGGAGCGCGCGTGCAGGTCATGGCCAGGACCGGGCTGAGTGTGACCGTCATATCCCGGGCCGGAACCGGGCCCGGGGCGCGCCGCCGGGAAGGGCGGGGTCTGTCATGACACAGCTGAGCGTCATCGTGTACGGCCGCGACGTGCAGGGCCTGCTGGGCGCCTGCCTGGACAGCGTCGCCTCTCAACTCCCGCCGGACACCGAGTTGTTGACGGCCGCGGTCGGCGAGGGCGCGCAGTCCGTCGCGGCGCGGCACGGCGGCACCGTCGTACCACTGCCGCAGGACGCCTCCGACTCCGCCGCGCGCGCCGCGGGCGCCGAGCGGGCCGCCGGCACCTGGCTCTGGTTCGTGCACTCCAAGGACCGGGTGCCGACGGGCGCGCCGCGGGCCCTGCTCGACCGGCTGGCCGAGGTGCGGGACGCGGCGGGAGGAGCGGGCGAGGTGGATGTCGTGGTCGCGGACCACGTCCGGTCGACCTGGCGCTCGACCGGCGGGGCCGGCATCGACGCCGGGCGCCTGGCCCGCGTGGGCCGCCGCGACCTGACCCTGGCCGACGCCCCCCAGCTGCTGCGCGTGGCTCCGCTGCTCGGCAACCGCGTCGTGCGCGCCGCGTTCTGGCACGCGCACCACTCCGAACTGGCCGACGCCGAGGAGGCGTCCGCCGAGATGTTCGCCGCCCGCGCCGCCCTGGTCCTGGCCGACCGGATCGCCTGCCTGGAGCAGGCGATCGTCGACGTACGGGTACTGCGGACCGAGAGCCTGCCGCCGGTGACGGCCGGGCAGCGGTACGGACTCGTCGGGGCGTACGAGGATCTGCAGCGGATCATGCGGCGCGTGGCCACCCCGGTCCGGCCGCGCGCCGTCCTGTACGACCTGATGGCCACGGAGTCGATGCGGATCGTGGCCCGCCAGGCGATGCCGGACGCGGTGGCGCGGGAGTTCTTCCACCGGGCGTCGGCGGCGGCCGTGCGCTGGCGGCCGGAGGGGTACCGGCGCCCCGCGGGCCTGGAGGGCATCCGGCGGCGCCTCCTCGAAGAGGACGCGTACACGAAGTACCGCGCGTTCCAGAGCGCCAACCACAAGCGGCGCGACCTGCGCAAAGCGGTGCGCTCCGGCAAGAAGAAGTTCGGCGTCAAGGTGCGCGACCTGCACTACCAGCGGGTGCTGCGTGAGCCGGTCGACCCCGGCCTGGCCGTGTTCTCCGCGTACTGGGACCGTGGGGTCGCCTGCAATCCGGGGGCGACGGCGGCGAAGCTCGCCGAACTCGCGCCGCACATCCACCCGGTGTGGGTCGTCTCCAAGGCGGCGGAGCCGCTGCTGCCGCCGGGCACGGACCACGTCGTGCCCGGCACGCGCCGCTACTGGGAGGTGCTGGCCCGCGCCAAGTACCTCGTCAACAACGTCAACTTCCCCAACGCCGTGGTCAAGCGCCCCGGCGCGGTGCACCTCCAGACGCACCACGGCACGCCGCTGAAGAAGATGGGCCTCGACCAGCGCGACTATCCGACGGCGTCCAAGGGCCTCGACTTCGACGCGCTGCTCTCCCGCGTCGACAAGTGGGACTACAGCGTCAGCGCCAACGGCCACTCCACCCGCATGTGGGAGCACGCCTACCCCTCGCGCTATGTGTCCCTCGACCACGGCTACCCGCGCAACGACGTCTACTACAGCGCGGGCGCCGCCGACATCCGCGCGGTCCGCGACCGCCTGGGCATCGCCCCCGGCAGGCGCGCGATCCTGTACGCGCCGACGCACCGGGACTACGAGGCGAGCTGGACCCCGCGCCTGGACCTCGCCGCGCTCTCCGAACGCCTCGGCGACGACACGGTCCTGCTGGTCCGCGGCCACTACTTCTACGGCGGCTCGGCCTCCCCGCTCGCGACCCTGCGCCGCAGCGGCCACGTCATCGACGTCTCCGCGTACGACCCGGTGGAGGAGCTGGCCCTGGCCTCGGACGCGCTGATCACGGACTACTCGTCGATCATGTTCGACTACGCCAACCTGGACCGCCCGGTCATCAGCTACGCCGACGACTGGGACACGTACGCGAAGACCCGCGGCGTCTACTTCGACCTGATGGCCGAGCCGCCGGGCCATGTCGCGCGCAGCGAGGGCGAGTTGACGGAACTCCTCACGACCGACGCCTGGCGCGACGACGTCTCCGCCAAGGCCCGCGCCCACTTCCGGCGCCGCTTCTGCGAGTTCGACGACGGGCACGCCGCCGAGCGGGTCGTGCGCCGCGTCTTCCTCGGCGAGCCCGAGGAGGCCCTGCCGCCGGTCGTGCCGGTCGAGTCGCGCACCCCCGCCCCCACGCCCGAGGAGGCGACCCGCTGATGGCACTCACCCCGGATGTCACCGTCACGGTCATCGTCTACAACGACGCGGAGCGCCTCCCGCGCGCGGTCGCCTCGCTCCTGGCGCAGACGCACGCGAACATCGAGATCGTCATCAGCGACGACCACTCCTGCGACAACACCCCGGAGGTGGCACGGGCGTTGGCGGCAGGCGACGACCGCATCACGTATCTGCGCCTCCCGGAGAACTCCGGCGGTTGCAGTGCTCCGCGCAACCGGGCCATCGACATCGCCCGCGCGCCCTACCTGATGTTCCTCGACAGCGACGACGAACTCCCGCCGCGCGCAGTGGAGTTGCTACTCGCCGCACACCGCGAGCGGCCCGGCATCGATTTCGCGATGGGCGCGGTGGAGCGGGTCCGCGTCGACACGGGCCGCACCTCGGTCTGGATGCCGCACCTGGTCGCCGAGCGCCGCACGGTGGACGGCATCGAGTCCGAGCCCGGCCTGTTCTTCGAGCACCTGTCGACCAGCAAGATGTACGCCCGCGCCTTCCTGGACCGCCACGACCTGCGCTTCCCCGAGGGCATCCACTACGAGGACCAGCTCTTCTCCGCGCAGGCCTACTGCCTCGCGAAGGCGTTCACGATCATCCCGGAGCGGGTGTACCGCTGGTACATCGCGCCGTACGCCGAGGAGTCCGCGGCCTCCATCTCCAACCAGCGGCACAAGCTGAGCAACGTCGGCGACCGCGTCCACGTACAGGAACTCATCGACGACTTCCTGACGGAGGGCGGCTACAGCCCGGCGCTGCGCGAGGCCAAGGACTACAAGTTCCTCAAGCACGACTTCCGGATGTACGCGGGCGACCTGCCCTACCGGGACGAGGAGTGGCTGTCCGGGTTCGCGGACCTCGTCAACCCGTATCTGGCGCGGCTCATGACCGGGGCGTACGCGCGGCTGCCGCGCGCCGAGCGGGTGGTGCTGCAACTGGTGCGCGACGGCCGCCTCGACGACGCGCGGATCGCGGCGCGCGGGCTCGGCCACGGGGTCGCTCCGCAGGCGACCGTCGCGGACCCGGCCGGGACCGTCTACTGGGGCTCCGAAATCCCCGCGACGAGGGCCGGGCGCCGTGAACTGTGCCTGACCGACCTGGCGTTGGGCTCCCGGCCCTTCCCCCGGGCCCAGTTCCGGCACGAGATCGCGCGGCTCGAACGGGGTCCGGGGCCCGCGTCCGTGCTGCTGCGGGTGCGCACCTACGATCCCGGGCTGCGCCTGCCGGTCGGCCCGCAGGTCGCTTCGCTGGTCATCTCCCCCGGCCGCAAACGCCTGACCGTCCGGTTCCGGCTCGATCCGGTGCGGCCCGGCGTCTTCGAGGGGCGGGTCCTCCTCGACCTGGCCGCCGCCGCGCTGCCGTTGCAGGGCTTCGACGGGATCCGTCATCCGCTGCTGCAGCTCCAGACCGCGGGGGGCCTGCGCAACACGGGGTTGCTGCTGGCGCCGCTGGACTTCCCCGCGTTCACGTGCCGTGTGGACCAGCACCGGGTGACCGTGGAGCCGGAGGGGCGAGGGGCCGGGCGGCTGCAGGTGCGGTGGGAACCGGTGGGGCCGGCGGCCAGGCTGGTGCAGCCCGTCGTGCGCCGGGTGGCGGGCACGCCGCTGGTCCGCAAGGTCCGTCAGGCGGTCCGGCTGATCCTCGCGTAGGACGCGAGGCGCTCCGCGAACGCCCCGACGAGGTCGCGCAGTTCGTCGGGGCCCTCGATGACGAACGGCCGGTCGAGCGCGGCCAGCACCGGGGGCAGCCAGTCGAGCCGCTCCGCCCGCAGCCGGACGCGCAGCCAGCCACCGGTCTCCCCGCCCTCACCCTCGCTTTCGAGTTCTTCCAGGAGCGCGACACTGGCCGGGAGGTGGGCGCGGATCTGCTCCTGCGTCCCTTGAACGCGCAGGGTCACCTCATGCCGGTACTCGGCCGTGGCGAACCCCGTCAGCACGCGCTCCGCCGGGCCGGCGCCCTCGGGCGGCTCGAACGAGCCGGGCAGGGCCCGCGCGTCCGTGATCCGGTCGAGCCGGAAGGTCCGGTCCTCGCCGCTGCGGCCGTCCCGGCCCGCGACGTACCACCGCCCCGAATGGGCGACGATCCCGTAGGCGTGCAGCGTGCGCTCGCTGCGCCGGCCGCCGCCGTCGGTGTAGCGCATCGAGACAGGCCGGTGGTGGCGCACCGCGTCGGCGACGGTGAGCAGGACACCGGCGTCCGGGGCCTCGAACTCCCCCGGCCGGTCCGTGAAGTCGAGCGATTCCAGCAGCGTGTCGAGCCGGCCGGCGACGTGCTTGGGCAGCACCCGCCGGATCTTGGCCGACGCCGTCTCGCTCGCGGTCTGCCCCGCCGTCATCAGTCCGGTCCTGCGCCCGGCGATCAGGCCGAGCAGCACGACCAGCGCCTCGTCGTCGCTGAGCATGAGCGGCGGCAGGCGGTACCCGGGAGCGAGCCGGTATCCGCCGTAGCGGCCGCGCACCGACTCCACGGGTACGTCGAGGTCGATCAGCTGGCCCACGTAGCGGCGCACGGTGCGTCCCTCGACGCCGAGTCGCTCGGCCAGCTCGGCGACCGTGCGGGTGCCGCCCGACTGCAGCAGCTCCAGGAGAGTGAGTACGCGGGCGGCGGGGCGAGGCATGTTCAAAGACTAACGCCGATACCGGACCGATTCTGTCCTCTATCCCTCCTAGGCTGCGAACACAGCAACAGCAACAAGCAACACAGACATCACAGGCAAGAACAGAAACTTCAGCACCACAGGAGCCCCCATGAACTTCGTCTCGATCCGCATCATCACCGCCGACGTCGCCCGCCTCGTCGCGTTCTACGAGCGCGTCACCGGGGTGAAGGCGGCCTGGGCCACCGAGGACTTCGCCGAGCTCAGCACCCCCGCCGCGACGCTCGCGATCGCGAGCACCCGCACGGTCCCCCTGTTCGCCCCGGACTCCGCGCGCCCGGCGGCGAACCAGAGTGTGATCACCGAGTTCCTCGTCGACGACGTGGACCGCGTCCACCGGGACCTGGCCGACTCCGCGTACGTCACCGAGTTCGTCGCCGAGCCCACCACGATGCCCTGGGGCAACCGCTCGCTGCTCTTCCGCGACCCCGACGGCAACCTCGTCAACTTCTTCACCCCCGTCACGGAGGCGGCCGTCAAGAAGTTCGCGCGCTGACGCGGGCCGCATTCCGCACGCGGTACAGGACCTGCCCGCGCGGACCCGCGGCGACCCGCTCCAGCGGCAGCCCGCCGTCACCGGGATACGCCACGACCCACCGCACCCCGTACCGCCGCAGCACGCCCGCCCGCTGGTCCCGCGACGAACCCGCCGCGAAGTACGTGCGCATCGCCGAGACCCGCGCCTTCTCGTCCGCGAGGAAGAAGTCCGGGTACCCGGGGGCCACCGTGTACGCCCCGTACGCCGGGATCTGCCGGGCCGGGAACTTCTTGGCCAGCACCACGTCCCCGTACTTCACCCACGGCGTGATCCAGTGGTAACCGGCCCAGGGCTCCCGGTACTTGGCGGCGACCGCGGACGGCAGGGCCGAGCGCGGCAGGACACAACCCAGCACCCCGGACTGGGTCCACGCCCCCAGGGCCAGCGCCCCGGCGACCACCCAGCCGAACCCGGCCCGTACCGCGCGGCGCGGCGCGCAGAACACCTCCAGGCCCGCCGCGACCTGCGCGGGGACCAGCACCGCGGGCAGCACCCGGCCCCACGACCAGTGCCCGCTCAGCCCGCCCGCCGCGAACACCACCGCCCCGAACAGGCAGAACAGGACCAGCGGATCGCGCCGGTCACGCCACCAGCGGAGCGCGAGGGCCGCGCCGCCGACGAGCGCCACCAGCCAGAACCGGCCGGGCAGATCCCGGTACAGCGAGCGGTGGATCTCCTCCAGGCCGCCGACGCCGAACAGACCGAAGAAGGAGTAGTACGGCCAGACGGCCAGCAGCAGCACGCCCAGCGCGAGCCCCGCGCCGAGCCGCACCCACGCCGCCCGCCCGGGCCACGGCCGCGCCCCGAGCAGCATCGCCGCCGCCCCGAGCGAGGCGACCACCCCGGTGAACTGGTGGCTGAGCAGGATCACCGCCCACAGGACCCCCGCCCCCAGGAAGTGCGCCCAGGCGGTGGCCCGGCGCAGCAGCGACCACAGCCAGAAGGAGGCGCCGAGCGCGAACGTACTGGGGTAGGAGACCGTCAGGGCAAGGGAGTCGAGGCCCAGGAACCCGCTCCAGCGGAACAGGGCCGTGCCCCACAGCAGCACCAGCGAGAGCAGCACGAGCGCGACCACGGCGCTCTGCCGCCACCGCCCGGCCGCGCTCTCCACGAACGTACCGACGAATGACCACACCCCGGTGACCAGCACCGCCAGCGACACCAGCGCCCCGATGCGCAGCACCACGAAGACCCCGAGCCCGGTCGGCTTCGCGACGCAGCCGAGCAGCAGCGTCCAGGGCGTGTAGTACGGGCTCGGGGCGTCGGCCGCGACCAGCGGATCGCCCGGGTCGAGCAGGTCGTGCCGCAGGCGCTCGATCGTGGCGGCGTGGATGCCGAGGTCCCCGACCCACGGCAGGCGTACGACGACGGCCGTCAGCAGGACGAGGAGCAGCAGGGCGGCGCCCCGCGCCGTCCAGCTACCGGCGGCGCGCACTCGCGCGCAGCTTCCACGGCATGGCGACGGACTCCAGCTGCACCATCAGGCTCATCTTGGACTCGCCGACCGTGCGGTCCTCGAAGTGGATCGGCACCTCCATCACCGAGTAACCGCGGCGCAGCGCCCGGTACTTCATCTCGACCTGGAAGCTGTAGCCCGCGCTGTCCACGGAGGCCAGGTCGATGGCGCGCAGCGTGTCCTCGCGCCACAGGTTGAAGCCGCCGGTGATGTCGCGGACCCGGGTGCCGAGGATGGTGCCCGCGTACGCGTTCGCCCAGCGGGACAGCAGCCGGCGGTGTGCGCCCCAGGCGTCGGAGAGGGTGCCGCCCTGGACGTAGCGGCTGCCCATGGTGACCCCGGCGCCGGTCGAGAGGGCGACTCCCAGCATCTCCGGGACCTTCGCGGCGGGGTGGCTGCCGTCGGCGTCCATCTGCAGGACATACCGCGCGCCGTCGGCGACGGCCTGCCCCATGCCCGCGGCGTACGCGCGCCCGAGGCCTTCCTTGCCGGCCCGGTGCAGGACGGCCATCCGCTCGGGGCCGAACCGGCGCACGTGCTCCTCGGCGATCTCGCCCGTCCCGTCGGGGCTGGAGTCGTCGACGACGAGGAGGCGCAGGCCCGGCAGTGGCAGCGCCATCAGCGCCTCGGCCATCCCGGGCAGATTCCCCGCCTCGTTGTACGTCGGCATGACGACGGTCAGCGGCGTCGCGGCCCAGTCGGCGGGCAGTGCGACCGCGCGGGCCGCCGGCTTCGCATCCGGCCCGGACGGCTTCGACGGCATCGACGGCATCGGCTCTCCCTGATCTGTCATCTGTCAGACAATCAGTTTCACTTTAGACGGAATGCCCGGATTCGCGGCGTATGTCGAACCCGCCCGTCGGGTCAGAACGTCGGGTCAGAACATCGGAACGGAGGGGAACGGAGGAGAACGGAGACGGGGGCGCCCCGGCCGGTACACGACCGGTCCGGGGCGCCCCCCTCCGCGCGGCCCCTACGAGTGCACGCGCAGCAGCGTCCGCATCGTCCGCATCGCGACCGACAGGTTCGCCAGGTCGAAGGCGTCCGAGCCCTGGATCTCCTCCAGGGTGGTACGCGCCCGGCCCAGGATCGGCGCGTTCTTCTCTTCCCACGCCTTGAACCGCTGCTCCGGCGTGGACGTCCCGTTCCCGGCGGCCAGCACGTCGGCCGTCAGGGCGGCGTGCGCCGCGTACAGGTCCTCACGGATCGAGGCGCGGGCCATCGACTGCCAGCGGTCGGCCCGCGGCAGCTCGATGATGCGGTCCATGAGCTGGGTGATGGAGAGCCGGTCGGCGAGGTCGTAGTACACCTCGGCGACGGACAGCGCGTCCTTGCCCATGCGGTCGGCGATCTGCACGATGTCGAGCGTCGGGAACGCGGAGGAGAACCCGGCGACCCGCCCGGCCAGCTCCTCCGGCACACCCGCGCCGGTCAGCTCGTCGAAGATCGACTGGTACCACTCGACGTCCGAGCCCTTGAGCATCTTCGGCATGGCGGCCCACACCTCGGTGACGCCGTCCTTGAACGCGGAGATCGTCTCGGCCAGCTGCAGCGGCTGCGGCCGGTTGTTGAGCAGCCACCGCGCGCCGCGCTCGACGAGCCGGCGCGAGTGCAGCCTGATCCGGGTCTGGACATCGGCGGCGACGACATTGTCGAGGGCCTCCACCGCGTCCCACACCTCGCTGAGCCCGAAGATCTCGCGGGCCGCGAGCTGCGCCCGCACGATCTCCTCCAGCGACGCCCCGGTCTCCTCGCGCAGCCGGTGCAGGAAGGTCGAACCGCCCGTGTTCACCGTGTCGTTGACGAGAACCGTCGTGATGATCTCGCGGCGCAGCGCGTGCCCGTCGATCGCCTCGCCGTACTTCTCGCGCAGCGGCTGCGGGAAGTAGGCGTGCAGCAGGCGGCGCAGGTAGTCGTCGTCGGGCAGGCTCGTGTGGATGAGCTCGTCCGCGGCCGTGATCTTCGTGTACGCGAGGAGGACGGCCAACTCCGGCTGGCTCAGCCCGCGCCCGGAGTTGAGGAGTTCCTTGATCTGCCGGTCGTTGGGCAGGAACTCCAGGGACCGGTCGAGGTGACCCTGCTTGCCGAGCCGGCGCATGAACCGCTGGTGGGCGTGGAGCAGGGACGGCGACTGGGCCTCGGCGTTGGAGAGCGCCACGTTCTGCGCGTAGTTGTTGCGCAGCACCAGGTGCCCGACCTCGTCGGTCATCGCGGCGAGCAGCCTGTTGCGCTGCTTGACCGTCAAGTCCCCTTCCGCGACGAGGCCGTTGAGCAGGATCTTGATGTTGACCTCGACGTCGGAGGTGTTCACGCCGGCGCTGTTGTCGATCGCGTCGGTGTTGACCTTGCCGCCGGTCCTGGCGAACTCGATGCGGCCCAGCTGGGTCGCGCCGAGGTTGCCGCCCTCGCCGATGACCTGGGCCCGCACGGCGTGACCGTCGACGCGGATGGCGTCGTTGGCCTTGTCGCCGACGTCCGCGTTCGACTCCGCAGAGGACTTCACGTACGTACCGATGCCGCCGTTCCACAGCAGGTCGACGGGCGCCTGCAGGATGGCCTTCATCAGCTCGGCCGGAGTCATCTTCGCCTGACGCGACTCGATGCCGAGGGCCGTACGGATGTGGGCGTTGAGCTGGATCGCCTTGGCGGAGCGCGGGAAGATGCCGCCGCCCGCGGAGATCAGCTCCTTGTTGTAGTCGGCCCACGAGGAGCGCGGCAGCTCGAACATCCGGCGGCGCTCGGCGTACGAGGTCTCCGCGACCGGCTTCGGGTCGATGAAGATGTGCCGGTGGTCGAAGGCCGCGACGAGCCGGATGTGCTCGCTGAGCAGCATCCCGTTGCCGAAGACGTCACCGCTCATGTCGCCCACGCCGACGACCGTGAAGTCCTCGGACTGGGTGTCGACGCCCAGCTCGCGGAAGTGCCGCTCGACGGACTCCCAGGCGCCGCGCGCGGTGATGCCCATGACCTTGTGGTCGTATCCGGCCGAGCCGCCGGAGGCGAAGGCGTCGCCGAGCCAGAAGTTGTAGCTGCCCGCGACCTCGTTGGCGATGTCGGAGAACGTCGCCGTGCCCTTGTCGGCCGCGACCACGAGGTACGTGTCGTCCCCGTCGTGCCGCACGACCTCGTTGGGCGGCACGACCTCGCCGGCCACCAGGTTGTCGGTGATGTCGAGCAGCGCCGAGATGAAGGTCTTGTAGCTGCGGATGCCCTCGGCGAGCCAGGCGTCCCGGTCCACGCTCGGGTCGGGCAGCTGCTTGGCGACGAACCCGCCCTTCGCGCCGACCGGCACGATGACGGTGTTCTTGACCATCTGCGCCTTGACCAGGCCGAGGATCTCGGTGCGGAAGTCCTCGCGCCGGTCGGACCAGCGCAGACCGCCGCGCGCGACCTTGCCGAAGCGCAGGTGCACGCCCTCGACGCGGGGCGAGTACACCCAGATCTCGTACGCGGGCCGCGGCGCGGGCAGGTCCGGGATGGCCTGCGGGTCGAACTTCATGGAGACGTACGCGTGCGGCTGACCGCCACCCGCCTCCTGGAAGAAGTTGGTCCGCAGCGTCGCCTTGATGACGGTCAGGAAGGACCGCAGGATCCGGTCCTCGTCCAGCGAGGCCACCTGGTCGAGGGCGCCGTCGACCTCTTCGAGCAGCCCGTCGATCAGCTCGGTCCCGGCGCGCTGGCGCTCCGGTGACATCCGCGCCTCGAAGAGGGAGACGAGCAGCCGGGTGGTGTGCACGTTCGTGCGGAGGGTGTCCTCCATGTAGTCCTGGCTGAACGTGGAGCCCGCCTGGCGCAGGTACTTGGCGTACGCGCGCAGCACCATCGCCTGCCGCCAGTTCAGCCCGGCGCCCAGCACGAGGGAGTTGAAGCCGTCGTTCTCGGCGAGCCCGGTCCAGGTGGCGGCGAAGGCCTCCTGGAACCGCTCGCGGCCGTCGGTACCGAGGTCGTCCGCGCCGCCGTTGGCCGGCTTGGGCAGCCGCAGCCCGAAGTCGTAGATCCACGCGGTCGTACGGTCGTTGCAGCGCAGTTCGTACGGGCGCTCGTCGGTGACCTCGACGCCCAGGCGCTGGAGCACCGGCAGGACGGCGGAGAGCGAGACGGGCGCGCCGGTCCGGTAGATCTTGAAGCGGCGCTCGCCGGGGGCCGCGCCCACCGGCTCGTACAGGGAGAGCGCGAAGTCCTTGCCCCCGCGCTTCAGCTGCTCCAGGTGGACCAGGTCGGCGACGGCCGCGCGCGGCGAGTGGTCCGCCTTGTAGCCCTCGGGGAACGAGCCGCCGTAGCGGCGCAGCAGCTCGGCGGCGCGCTCCTCGCCGCACTCGGCGTTCAGCGCCTCGCCGAAGCCGTCGGCCCAGGAGCGGGCGGCCTCGACGAGCCGGGCCTCGATGCGGTCCTTGTCGGCGTCGGAGAGCTGTGGCAGCTCGGTGCCGGGCGCGACCCGGACGACGAAGTGCAGCCGGGAGAGGATCGACTCGGTGTTCCAGGCGGTGAAGTCGACGTTGGTGCCGCCGAGTTCCTCCTTGAGGATGTCGATGATCCGCAGGCGCACACCCGTGGTGTAGCGGTCGCGCGGCAGGTAGACGAGGGCCGAGTAGTAGCGCCCGTACTCGTCCTTGCGCAGGTACAGGCGGAGCCGGCGGCGCTCCTGGAGGTACAGCACGGAGGTGACGATGGCCCGCAGCTCGTCGGCCGGGGTCTGGAACAGCTCGTCGCGCGGGTACGTCTCCATGATCTGCATCAGGTCGCGACCGTCGTGGCTGGCGGGCGAGAAGCCCGCGCCCTTGAGGACCTCGGCGACCTTGCGGCGGATGACGGGGACGCGGCGCACCGACTCGGTGTACGCGGCGGAGGAGAAGAGCCCGAGGAAACGCCGCTCGCCGACGACATTGCCCTCGGCGTCGAACTTCTTCACGCCTACGTAGTCGAGGTAGCTGGGCCGGTGCACGGTGGAGCGGCTGTTGGCCTTGGTCAGCACCAGCAGGCGGTGCTCGCGGGCCTTGGCGCGGGCGTCGTCCGGCAGCCGGTTGAAGGACGGCGAGACCGGGTGGTGGTCGTCGCCCTCGTGCTGCGGGTCGGCGCGCAGGATGCCGAGTCCGGTGCCGGGCACGGCGGCGAGCGAGTCGTCCTCGGTGAGGTCGTACTCGCGAAAGCCGAGGAACGTGAAGTGGTCGGCGGACAGCCAGCGGAGCAGCTCGCGGGCCTCCTCGACCTCCTGCTCGTCCAGGTCGCCCGCGGTGGGCTCGCGCGGCAGCTCGTCGGCGATGCGCAGCGACGCGTCGCGCATCTTCTCCCAGTCCTCGACGCACTCCCGCACGTCGGACAGGACGCGCAGCAGATCGGCGGTGATCTGCTTGAGGTCCTCGCGGTCGCTCTCGCGGTCCGTCTCCACGTGGATCCACGACTCGGTGAGCACGTCGTGGCCCTCGGCGGTGCTGCCGGCCGGCAGCACTTCCAGGAGCTTGCCCGTGACGTCGCGGCGGACGACGACCTGCGGGTGGATGACGACGTGGATGCCGCGACCCTGCCGGGACAGCTCGTTGGTGACGGAGTCCACGAGGAACGGCATGTCGTCGGTGACGACCTCGACGACGGAGTGGCTGCAGGTCCAGCCGTTCTCCTCGACGGTCGGGGTGTGCACCTTGACGTTCGCGGTGCCCTGCGGCCGGTTCTCGGCGAGACGGTAGTGCGCGTACGCCGCTCCGAAGATGTCGACCGGGTCGCGGTCCGTGAGGTCCTCGGCTGCGGTGTGCAGGTAGTAGCGCTGGAGGAACGCGAGCACGGTTTCCTGGTCCAGGGGACCGGGCGGGCCCCCGTCCGCCGCCCCAGTCGGTAGGTGACCCCCCACCGGGCTGTTCTCAGCTACCCGGGCGGCCCGTGCGAGCAGCTCGGCTTTGGCTTCGTCCAGCTTGGTCTGCATTGTCCTCTGGCTCCTGTCGCGCGCCATTGCGTGACGTAGACGTGACGATCATGAATCGCTCGACATAACGCCGCGACGCGGGGTGTCCGGTCTGACTCGACGTTATGCCGGATTGGAAGAAGGGCGGACGGAAATGCGCCATTTTCAACGAACTGGCCATCTGCCCGAAACGATCAGTGGCTGAGCGCCGGGCACGGTCGCTGTGGCGACCCGTGTACTCCCGGCGCGGGCAGGGGGCGACGATGCCCCCGCGAGATATCGCGCTGATCACGGGACCCAGGCTATCGCTCCCCACGGGGGACCCGTCATGAGCTGCATGTGTACAAAACAAGCGTCGGAACTTTGACACTCTGCACAGAACCGCGCCCTCTTGCCAGGAGCACTGGGCGGCGGCAGGTTGGGCACGACGGCGGATACCGGTTCGTCGAGGGGAGCGTGTGACCAATGGCACCCAAGATCCTGATCGTGACCGGCGACGCGGCGGAGTCGCTGGAGGTCCTCTACCCGTACCAACGGCTGCGCGAGGAGGGATACGAAGTCCACATCGCGGCCCCGAACCGCAAGCAGCTGCGCTTCGTGGTGCACGACTTCGAGCCCGGCTTCGATACGTACACGGAGAAACCGGGCTACACCTGGCCGGCCGACCTGTCCTTCGCGGAAGTCGACCCGGGGCAGTACGCCGCCCTGGTGATCCCGGGCGGCCGGGCGCCGGAGTACCTGCGCGGCGACGGCGAACTCCGCAAGATCGTCAAGTCCTTCTTCGACACCGACAAACCCGTCGCCCAGATCTGCCACGGCCCGCTCCTGACCGCCGCGGTCGATGGCCTGCGGGGCCGCCGCGTGACGGCCTACCCGGCCCTCGAACCGGACATGCAGGCGGCCGGGGCCACCTTCCAGGACACGGAGACGGTCGTCGACGGCACCCTCGTCTCGGCCCGCGCCTGGCCGGACCACCCGAGCTGGATGCGGGAGTTCCTCACGGTGCTGCGGGCGAAGGCCCCGGTGGTCTGACAGCCCGCGGGGTCACGGCGGACCGTAGGAGAGGTGGCTGCCCCGCCGACGAGGGCAGCCACCGAAACGCACCGCTCCGGCACCACGACGAGGGACCGTTGCCACGACAGCCGTGGGGAGTTGACCATTACTGCCCGGCCCCCCGCCAAGCGCTACGTCCCGAAGCTCGGCGCGCATACAGCTAAGCGGGGCTGGTGGAGGCGGGGCATCGGTATGCCGGGAGACAGGTATACGCATCTCTGCGTAGGGGTGGGGCGTCCGTATACCTAGAGGGCGAGGTCGGGGCGCGGACCGGCGTCAACATGCGGCTCAGTAGCGCGAGCGTGCCGGGGCTTCCCGCCCTCGGGCGTCCCGGCCACGACCAGCCCCGCCAGGGGCGCGGGAAACTGCGCGCCCAGCCACCCACAACCGGCGCTCAGCCCCCCGAACTGTCCACCCGCCCCCACCCGGTGGCGACCTCCGTGCGGGACCCCACCCCGAGCTTCGCCAGAATGTGCTCGACATGCGCGTCAGCGGTCCGCTTGGAGATCACCAGCCGCTCCGCGATCTCCCGGTTGGACAACCCCTCGACCACCAACGCGGCCACCTCGCGCTCGCGCCGCGTCAGCGCATCACCCCCGGCGGCCCGCGCAGCGGAAACCGCGGGCCCCGGCGTATCGGCCCCGGCCAGCACGGCCTCCAGCACCCGGGCCCCGGAAAGCCGCGCCCCCACCTCGGTCCACCGCCGGAACTCCTCGTCCCCCAGGGCCCGCTGCACAGCGCCCCGCACGGCTTCCTGCTCCTCGAAGAGCGAGGGCAGCATGGCGATCGGATCCCCGGCGGCCAGCCGCCGCGCGTTCTGCGCGTACCCGAGCAACCAGGCGGCCCGCACGTACCGCTTCTCGTGCGCGGACGCCCAGCCGAGCCCGAGGCAGCACATCGCGGCGATGAGCACCTCGCCGACCTCGGCGGCGGCTTCCAGGGCCCGGCAGAGCGAGTCGAGCGCGTCCGCGCGCTCCCCGCCGAGCCACCGGATCAGCCCGTGCACGAGGAGCGTGGACGCGAACAGTTGCCGCTCGCCGGTCCGCTCCAGGTACGCGAGGCCGACGCGGCACAGTTCCAGCGCACGGTCGGTGTCGCCGAGCACTCCGAGCAGCAGCGCGCTTTCGTAGTGGACGACCGCGATGCCGAGCCCGTCGCCGCGTGCCACGATCCGCTGCCGCGCGTCCTCCAGCGCGGTCAGCCCTTCGGGTTCCCCGCACAGCGCGCGGAGGCCGCCGAGGTAGGCCTCGCAGAACAGCTCCACGCGGTCGTTGCCGGATGCCCGGGCCACCGCGACGGCCCGGTGGAACAGTTCCAGGGCGCCGGGCAGGTCCCCGGACCAGACGGCGAACAGGGCGACCATGAACCGTCCCCACGCCTGTTCCTCACCCACCTCGTCGAGAAGTCCGAGCCCCTTCTCGATCCAGTAGCGCCCTTCGGACAGCACCCCGAGCGCCCGCCAGAAGGGCCCCAGCTGCGCGGCGAGCCACAGCCCCTCAGCCGCCGACTCCGGGTTCTCATAGGCGTATTCGAGCGCGGCCCGCAGGTCGGACGTCTCGGCACGCAGCAGCCGGTAGTGCGCGGGCTGCGCGGGCGTGAGGAACTCCTCCCAGTAGCGTCGGCCGAGCTCCCGGTAGTACGCGAAGTGCCGCTCCCGGACGGCGGCCTCCTGCCCGGTCTGCGCCAGCCACTCGGCACCGTACTCACGGATCGTGTCGAGCAGCCGGTAGCGGCCGCCGTTCTCCCCGATGCGCTGGACGACGGATTTGTCGACGAGCCCGATCAGGCACTCCAGGACCTCACTGTCGGCCAACTCCCCTCCCGCGCCGACCACTTCGACGGCCGACAGTTCGAAGGAGCCGGCGAAGACGGACAGCCGCGCCCACAGCAGCCGTTCCTGCGGTGTGCACAGTCCGTGCGACCAGCCGATGGCCGTACGCAGTGTCTGATGCCGGGTCAGGGAGGTGCGGCGGCCACCGGTGAGCACCTCGAACCGCTGGCCGAGCCGCTCCACCAGCTGTTCGAGCGACACGGCCCGCAACCGCACCGCGGCCAGTTCCAGTGCGAGCGGGATGCCGTCCAACCGCCCGGCAAGCGCGGCGAGTTGTTCGCGGTTGGCGTCGGTCACGGCGAACCCGGGCACGACGGCCGCGGCCCGCTGCACGAACAGTTCCAGGGCGTCGTCGGGTTCGAGCGGCGCGATGGCGCAGCAGTGTTCGCCGGGCACATCGAGCGGCTGCCGGCTGGTGGCGAGGACACTCACCCCGGCCGCCTCCCGCAGGAGCACATCGGCGAGCATCGCGCACGCGTCGACGAGATGCTCACACGTGTCGAGGACGATGAGCAGCTGCCGCCCCCGCAGATGCTCGACGATCACGTCGAGCGGCTCCATACCGACCTGCTCGGGGAGTTGGAGCACGGCGGCGAGCGTCACGGGGATCAGCTCGGGGTCGCGCAGCGCACTCAGCTCGACCAGCCACACGCCGTCGGGGAACCGCCCGGCGAGCCCGGCCGCCGCCCGCAGCGCGGTACGGCTCTTGCCGACCCCTCCGGGCCCGACCAGCGTGACCAGCCTGGCCCGCTCGAACGCGCCCTGGACCTGCGCGAGTTCGTCCGCTCTGCCGACGAACGTGGTGACCTCGACGGGCAGTTGACCGCCACGCCGCTGCCCGAAGCCGAACTCCATGCTTCCATCCCCCGTCGCGCCGTACCGCACCACCGCGCTCATCACGCTCATCACGCTCACCACAGGGTACGCAGCGCCATGCGGAGCGTGAGCGAATCGGCGCAGAAGCCCCGGGGACGCCGGCCGTGAGGTAGAGAGCAGTGGCCACCAGCAGGGACAAGGGGACGGACACGACGCGCTTCAGGCCGCCGCGACGATCCGTTCCGCCTCGCGCACCGCCTCCGCGAGCGTGTCCACGACGGGCGCCCCCACCCCTTCGAGGCTGGCCCGGCTGTGCGAACCGCCCGTGTAGAGCACGGCCCGCGCGCCCGCGCCCAGCGCGGCGACGGCATCGTCCGCGGCGTCCCCGATCACGACGGTCCGCTCCGGCGCCACACCCCGCAGCGCGCCCAGGTGCCGCACCATGTGCTCGGCCTTGCTGCCGCCGGAGGGCCCGGTCCGGCCGTCGACCCGGACGAACCGCTCGGTGATCCCCAACTGCCGCACCAACGGCACCAGTTCCTCATGCCCGTACATGCTCAGGATGGACTGGCTGCGCCCGGCGTCCTGCCATCCGGCGAGCAGCAGATCCACGCCCTCGGCGAGCCCGCACGCCACGGAGTGCAGTGCGTACTGCCGATGGAACGCCTCGTCCATCACGTCCCACTCGGCGGCGGTGGGCAGCCGTCCCATCAGCCGCTCGTAGAACTTGGGCACCGGCACGCAGTACAGCGCGCGGTACTTCTCCAACGTGATCGGGGCGAGCCCGATCTCCTCGAAGGCCGCGTTGGTGGCGCGGATGATCGCGTCGTTGTCGTGGAACAGGGTCCCGTTCCAGTCCCAGACGATGTGCGCCACGGCTATGTGCTTCCCCATGCGAGAGAACGTACCCCTCGCGCTCCGGGGCGCCACATGCCCTGGTTCCGCACCACCTCAGTACCCGCGGCCCACCAGGTTCGCGATCTCCTGCGTGGCGAACCACAGCAGCTCGTGGTCCTCGGCCCCGTCCACCACGAACTGCGCGTCGTCGTCCCCGTGGTCGGCGGCGCCGAGCGCGGCCGCCGCGGCGGTGACGTCGGCCTCGGCGTCGTCCGCGTCCACGTGCACGGCGGCGGCCTTGGCCAGCCGCACGGTCTCGCGCACGGACACCTCGCCGAGCGCGGTCGGGTCGAGCCCGCTGTCGGGGTCGACGACGGCCGCCTTGTCCGCCACGTCCACGGCGAGGACGACCCGCCGCCGCGCCGCGTCGGGCTCCCCGGCGAGCAGTCGCAGCGAGGCCAGCGCGGCGCGGTTGAGGGCCGCGTACTCCAGTTCCTCGATGTCGTCGGAGAGGTACCACTCGCGCAGTGCGGGCGTCACGGCGTAGGCGGTCAGCGGCGCGGGCCCCAGCTCGCCCACCTTGTACGCCTCTGCGAGGCGGGGCAGGGACAGAGGTACGTACACGCGCATGACGGGCCGCTTTCGTCGTCTTCGGAGCCGTGCTCACGGTCGGTCGGAGCCGTGCTCATGGTCGAACGGGGCCTTCAGGATACGTGCGGGAGTCCCCCTTCGGACTGCCGACCGCCCCTCGCACGCACGTCAACGGGGCCGACCCCGGCCACTCGCCACGCCCGCCCGATCACCGGCCCGTCCGCCGCCCGGCCACCCGGATAGGTGAACTCCCCGCCCCTGCCCGACCGGCTCCGTCCTCTCTTGCGCGGGCCTCGCCGGAGCCCGTACAAGATCCCCACACAGAGTTACCGACTGGTATCCGGAGGCGACATGCAGAAGGTGATGACCAGGCGGGGGCCCCGCGGAACCACCCGGCCCCCGACCCGCCGGGACTCCCGGCGCCCGGCCGACCACCGGGTGCCGCCGCAGGCCCCGCCGCACCCGACCGAGCTCTTCACGCAGCGCCTGCTCCTGGTCCTGTCCGGCCACAAGCCCCCGTACTGGTTCGCCCGCCACACCGCGAACCAGGCCTACGACGACCTCCTGTGGCTGGTGGCCCGGCGTCCTCTCGGCACCGGGGGTCCCCGCCCGACGATCCACCGCATCGGCCATTTCGAACCGTCGACCGGCACCTACGAGGTCTTCGCCCGCATCACCGCGGGCCCCCGCCTGCACGCCCTGGCCTTTCGCCTCCACCTCTCCCACGACCATCGCTGGCGCGTCACAGCGGTGGAACTGGACGGCCGCCCGCCCCGGGACACGTTCTGAAAAGGCAGCTGAGACAAAGGAAGGACCGGGCACACCGTGCCCGGTCCTTCCCAGAAAATGCGCCCTTCAGGAAACGCCCCTCAAAAAGCGACTGTCACTTCTTGCGACGACGGCCCTTCGACTGCTTCCTGCGCTCGGCCCGGGTCAGCCCGTCCGACTCGGACCGCGCCGGCCCGTCCTCGGTCAGGAAGTCACCCTCGTCGACGCCGCCCTCGGCGTTCGGCGCCTGGAAGTGCAGCCGGTCGGGCCGCTGCGGAGCGTCCAGGCCCTTGGCCCGGATCTCCGGACGGGAGCCGGCCTGCGCCGGGATCGCGTCCTCCTTGTCGAGCGACGTGGTGGGCGCCGCGTCCTCGACCGGGACCTCCTCGACCTGCTGCTCGACCTGGACCTCCAGGTTGAACAGGTAGCCGACGGACTCCTCCTTGATGCCCTCCATCATGGCGGTGAACATGTCGAAGCCCTCGCGCTGGTACTCGACCAGCGGGTCCTTCTGCGCCATGGCGCGCAGGCCGATGCCCTCCTGGAGGTAGTCCATCTCGTAGAGGTGCTCGCGCCACTTGCGGTCGAGCACGGAGAGGACCACACGCCGCTCCAGCTCACGCATGATCTCGGCGCCGAGCTGCTCCCCGCGCTCCTCGTACTGCGCGTGGATGTCGTCCTTGACGGCCTCGGCGATGAACTCGGCGGTCAGACCGGCCCGGTCACCGGCCTCCTCCTCCAGCTCCTCCACCGTCACCTTGATCGGGTAGAGCTGCTTGAAGGCGCCCCACAGCCGGTCGAGGTCCCACTCCTCGGCGAAGCCCTCGGCGGTCTCGGCGCCGATGTACTCGTCGATGGTGTCGTCCATGAAGTGCACGACCTGCTCCTGCAGGTCCTCGCCCTCCAGGACGCGGCGGCGCTCGCCGTAGATGACCTCGCGCTGGCGGTTGAGCACCTCGTCGTACTTCAGGACGTTCTTACGCGTCTCGAAGTTCTGCTGCTCGACCTGCGACTGGGCGGAGGCGATGGCGCGGGTGACCATCTTGTTCTCGATCGGCACGTCGTCCGGCACGTTCGCCATCGACATGACGCGCTCGACCATCTGCGCCTTGAAGAGCCGCATCAGGTCGTCGCCGAGCGAGAGGTAGAACCGCGACTCGCCGGGGTCGCCCTGACGGCCGGAACGACCGCGCAGCTGGTTGTCGATACGCCGCGACTCGTGCCGCTCGGTACCAAGGACGTACAGCCCGCCCAGGTCCTTGACCTCTTCGAACTCCGCCTTGACGGCCAGCTCGGCCTTCTCCAGGGCGGCGGGCAGGGCCGCGGCCCACTCCTCGACGTGCTCGACGGGGTCGAGGCCCGCCTGGCGCAGCTCGGCCTCGGCGAGGTCGTCCGGGTTGCCGCCGAGCTTGATGTCGGTACCACGGCCGGCCATGTTCGTGGCGACGGTGACGGCGCCCTTGCGGCCGGCCTGGGCGATGATCGGCGCCTCACGGTCGTGCTGCTTGGCGTTGAGCACCTCGTGCTGGATGCCGCGCTTGCTGAGCTGCTGCGAGAGGTACTCGGACTTCTCGACCGACGTCGTACCGACGAGGATCGGCTGGCCCTTCTCGTGCTTCTCCGCGATGTCGTCGACGACCGCGTCGAACTTGGCGACCTCGGTGCGGTAGATCAGGTCGGCCTGGTCCTTGCGGACCATCGGCTTGTTCGTCGGGATCGGCACGACGCCCAGCTTGTAGATCTGGTGGAACTCGGCGGCCTCGGTCATCGCCGTACCGGTCATGCCGGAGAGCTTGCCGTAGAGGCGGAAGAAGTTCTGGAGGGTGATGGTCGCCAGGGTCTGGTTCTCATCCTTGATGTCCACCCCTTCCTTCGCCTCGATCGCCTGGTGCATGCCCTCGTTGTAGCGGCGGCCGGCGAGGATACGGCCGGTGTGCTCGTCGACGATCATGACTTCGCCGTCGATGACGACGTAGTCCTTGTCCTTCTTGAAGAGTTCCTTGGCCTTGATGGCGTTGTTCAGGTACCCCACGAGCGGGGTGTTCACCGACTCGTAGAGGTTGTCGATGCCCAGCCAGTCCTCGACCTTGGCGACGCCGGGCTCGTGGATGGCGACGGTGCGCTTCTTCTCGTCGACCTCGTAGTCGCCGGTCTCCTCGATGCCCTTCAGCTGGTTGCCCGCCTCGCCCTTCTTGAGGCGCGTGACGAGCTTGGCGAAGTCGCCGTACCACTTGGTGGCCTGGTCGGCGGGGCCGGAGATGATCAGCGGCGTACGGGCCTCGTCGACGAGGATGGAGTCGACCTCGTCGACCACCGCGAAGTTGTGGCCGCGCTGGACGAGCTCGTCCTGCGACCACGCCATGTTGTCGCGCAGGTAGTCGAAGCCGAACTCGTTGTTCGTGCCGTAGGTGATGTCGCAGTTGTACTGCTCGCGGCGCTGCGCCGGCGTCATGTTCGCCAGGATGCAGCCGACGCTCAGTCCCAGGAACTTGTGGACGCGGCCCATCATCTCGGAGTCGCGCTCGGCCAGGTAGTCGTTCACCGTGATCAGGTGGACGCCCTTGCCGGACAGCGCGTTCAAGTACGTCGGCAACGTGCCGACCAGGGTCTTGCCCTCACCGGTCTTCATCTCGGCCACGTAACCGAGGTGGAGTGCGGCGCCGCCCATCAGCTGGACGTCGTAGGGACGCTGGCCCAGGACGCGCCTGGCGGCCTCACGCACCGTCGCGAAGGCCTCGGGCAGCAGGTCGTCGAGGGACTCGCCGTCCTCGAAGCGCTGCTTGTACTCATCCGTCAGGGCGCGCAGCTCGGCGTCGGAGAGACTCTCGAAGTCCTCTTCGATGGAGTTGACCTGGTCCGCGATGCGGTGCAGCTTGCGCAGGATCTTGCCTTCGCCTGCACGCATGATCTTCTGGAGGACGGACACGCGGTTGGTCTCCTTGCCGGTCGGGCCTGGCACGGTCGGTTACTCAAGCGACAGCCTGAGCAACGGCCATCGTATGCGAGGACCCCACCGCGCCGGGAGGTCTGCCGTGAGGTCCAACGGACAGGGCCCTCGGAAGGTGCCGGTAAGGGACACGAAAAGTGGTGACATCCCTCCATGACGCCGAGCACAATCGGGCGATGGACCCCGTGACGCTGACCACCGGCCGCCTGCAACTGCGCACATTCGTGCCCGCCGACATCGACGAGGTGTGGGCGGCGGTCCAGGATCCCGAGATCCAGCGCTGGGTCCCGGTCCCCTCGCCGTACGCGCGCGTGGACGCGGAATACTTCGTGCTGCGCATGGTCGCGGACGGCTGGCGCACCGACACCGAGTACACGTTCGCCCTGCGCACCGAGGAGTACGGCCCGGTCCTCGGCGCGATCTCGCTGCACCACCCGCGCGCGGGCGCCTGGGAGATCGGCTTCTGGACCGCCAAGGAGCACCGCGGCCGCGGCTACATGCGGGAAGCCGCCCTCGGCCTGGCCCGCTGGGCCTTCACCGACCTCGCCTGTACGCGCCTGGAGTGGCGGGCCGAAGTGGGCAACGTGGGCTCGCGTGCGGTCGCCGAGAAAGCCGGTTTCACGATAGAGGGCGTGCTGCGCTCGGGCCTGCTCAACAAGGGAGTGCTGCGCGACTGCTGGATCGGCGCCCTGCTCCCCTCGGACCTGGGCCTGCCGTGCCCCCTGCCCTACCTGCCGATGCCCGCCTGACTGTCAGTGCCCGGCCTTATCGTTCGGACATGACGACCTTGCCGCGTCCCGCCGCCGATCTGTCCGCCGACGAAGCCCGCCGCATCGCGCTGCGCGCCCAGGGCTTCCTCGGCGCCCCGGACCGCAGGGGCGGGGTCCGTGGCGTGCTGCGCCACCTCGGCGCGGTCCAGCTCGACACGATCTCGGTGCTGGCCCGCTCCCACGAGCTGATTCCGTACGCGCGTCTGGGCGCGGTCGGCCGCAAGAAGGTCGAGTCGGCGTACTGGAGCGACGGTCACGCTTTCGAGTACTGGTCGCACGCGGCGTGCATCCTGCCGGTCGAGGAGTGGCCGCACTTCGCGTTCCGCCGCCGCGCCTACCGCACCCGCCCGCACTGGCACCACGACCTGCCCGACGGGGCGTACGAGCAGGTGATCAAGCAGCTGCGCGCCGAGGGCCCGCTCACCGCGACCGAGCTGGGCGGCGCGAAGAACAAGGGCGAGTGGTGGGACTGGTCGGAGTCGAAGATCGCCGTCGAGCGCGCGCTGATGTACGGCGAGGTGGTGTGCGTCGAGCGCCGCGGCTGGAAGCGGGTCTACGACCTGGCGGAGCGCGCGATCCCCGCCGAACTGCTCCATGACGACATCGACGACCGGGAGTGCGTGCGCCGTCTGGTCCGCCAGGCGGGCGAGGCGCTGGGCGTCGGCACCCGCGCGGACATCGCGGACTACCACCGTCTGAAGAGCGA
Organism: Streptomyces sp. NPDC050264; assembly: GCF_040655895.1. Lineage (NCBI taxonomy): Bacteria > Bacillati > Actinomycetota > Actinomycetes > Kitasatosporales > Streptomycetaceae > Streptomyces > Streptomyces sp. NPDC050264. The sequence goes on along the minus strand of NZ_JBFAKV010000039.1, from coordinate 15,247 downwards.
GCAGTTCGACGCGGTGGTCGAGGCCACCGGACTGGTCCCGGTGACGGTCCAGGGCTGGTCCAAGCCGGCCTGGGCCGATCCGGCGGCGCTGGCGTCGACACCGCGCGGCCGCCACCGCACCACGCTCCTGTCGCCGTTCGACTCCCTGGTCTGGGAGCGGGCGCGCACGGAGCGGATCTTCGGTTTCACCCACCGTCTGGAGGCGTACGTCCCCAAGCCGAAGCGGATCCACGGCTACTTCGCGATGCCGGTCCTGGCCGGCGGCCGTCTGGTGGGCCGTGTCGACCCCGCCCGCGAGGGCAGCACACTCATCGCCAGACAGGTCTCGCTGGACGGCCCGAAGGCGGTCCAGGCCGTGGCGGAAGCCCTGCTGGAGGCGGCGGCCTGGGTCGGCTGCGACAGCGTACGGGTGGAGCGCGTGGACGCGGCGGAGCTCAAGCCGGCCCTGGTGAAGGCACTCACCTGAGCGCGTCTGCCGAGTGCCGCCGCGGCTATTGGATCTCGAGGATCTTCTCGCGCATCGCGTAGACGACGGCTTCCATCCGGGAGTGCAACTGCAGCTTCTCCAGGATGTTGCGCACGTGGTTCTTCACGGTGTTCTCCGAGATGAACAGTTCCTTGGCGATGTCCCGGTTGTTCATTCCGGTGGCGACGAGCTTGAGCACTTCCAGCTCCCGGTCGGTCAGCCGGGGCGCGGGCACGAGCCGGCGCTCGTCGGTGCGCTGGATCATCGACTTGAACTCGGTGAGCAGTTTGGACGCCATCGACGGGCTGATCTGCGACTGCCCGTCGGCCACCGCGCGAATGGCCGTGGCCACCTCGTCGGTCGAGATCTCCTTGAGGAGATAGCCGGTCGCGCCCGCCTTGATAGCGTCGTAGAGATCCGCTTCCTCGTCGCTGATCGTCAGCATGATGATCTTGGCACTGGGCGCCACCTCCTTGATGGAGGTGCACGCCTCGATGCCGCCCCTCTTGGGCATCCGGACGTCCATGAGGATGATGTCCGGCAGCAGGTCGGCCGCCTTGTCCACCGCCTCCGCACCGTCGCCCGCCTCACCGACGACCTGGATGTCCTCCTCGGCCTTGAGCACGATCTCAAGGCCGCGCCGGAACAGTGCGTGGTCGTCGACCACAAGGACCCGGATGGGCTCCTTGCGCGGGGAGCCCGCGTCCGGTCCCATGCCGGCGCCGTCGGCAGCGCCGGCGTCCTCGCCCCGCATCGGTCCGAAGCTGTCCGCCATCGTTCCTCCCCCTGAAGGCCGTGGCCCGTCTTCCTGTGCCGCGCCAACCCGAGGCGCCGTCACGCCGGTTGACCCGGCACAGCCATGATTTCATGCCGCGGCGCCCGCGCGACGACGGTGCGGTGCACCGGGGGGTCGCACAAAGGTGCCCCCGGGGGCGCACACGCACTCCAGGGGCACCGGATGAGTGGGTTTTCGGACAGTCGGGCCCGAGCGGGCTCAGCCGCCGATGGCGTCGCCCGCGTCGGCGCTGCGCACCTCGGCGTCGGTCACCATGGGATCGGTGCTGAGGTGGATGACGCCGTAGTCGTAGGCGTGGCGCCGGTAGACGACGCTGGGTTCCTTGCTCTCGGAGTCGACGAACAGATAGAAGTCGTGCCCGACCAGCTCCATCTCGTAGAGCGCCTGGTCGAGTGTCATGGCTGCCGCCACGTGCGTCTTCTCGCGCACGATGAGCGGGCCTTCGCCCTGGACCTCGAGCGATCCCATCTTGGTGGTCGGTACGCCGTCGCCCTCGGTCTCGTCCCTGGCGATCGAACCGTCCCCGTTCAGCGTCGCGGCGTCCGGGACGCGCTCGGCGACCTCGGCCGCCGAGATCCGCTTGGTACCGCGCCGCGTCGACCGCTTGCCGTGCTCCTTGCGCAGTTGTGCGTCCAGCTTGTCCGTGGCGAGGTCGAGCGCCGCGTACGGGTCGCTGGCCGCGGCTTCCGCCCGGATCACCGGGCCCCGGGTGCGCAGCGTGATCTCCACGCGGTCGCACCGGTCGGCCTGTCGGGGGTTGGGCTCCTTGGACACCTCGACGTCGAGGCTGATCACCTTGCCGTCGAGCTTCTGGATCTTGTCCAGCTTCAGCTTCTCGGCCACGTGCTTGCGGAACCGCTCCGGCACCTCGGTCTTGCGGCCCTTGACGACGATGTCCACGCAGAACTCCGTTCCCGGATAGCTCCGCTCCTGAGGCGGAGCTTCTCCCTTTTGCACCAGGCTCCGGCCACTTCCGGAGCCTCGGACTCGGTGACGTCCACCTCCTCCTCCCCCACGGACAAGATCTCCACCCCACCGTCCCGGGTGATTGCGAGAATCTCTGTGCAATCCCATGGCACGGCATTCCGATATGCGAGGTACGGCGGCTGCCTTTTACAGCCAAGTTCCTCACAACCGAACATATCTCGCCCGGACGGATGTCGTCACCCTCTACTGGCGCGTACCTCCATCCAGATGAAATAACCCTCTCTCTACCTGCAACGACGTAGATTCTCAGTCAGTTCCGGTTTATTTCGAAGGAATCCGGAGACGCGGCGATCACCGCGGCTCCGACCATGCCAGGGCCCGCCATTCCGGGCTCTGCCGCGGAGCGTTCCCGGCCCGCTCCGCCTTCTCCGCTACCCGCTGCCGAACGGGTCAATACATGTATTGCGCGGGCCGCCTCCACCAAAGACGCGCCGGTCGTCATGAGGTCGTCGACCAGCACAATCCGGCCAACTTCTCGGAGCAGCCCGACGCTTGCGCCCACCGCCTCCAGCGCACCGGTCACATTCGCGAGCCGCTGCCGTGCGTCGAGCCCCGCCTGGTCGGCCACCGCACGCCGCTGCCGCAGGACGGCCAGCACCCTGACGGACACGCCCGCGCGGCGCAGCTCGGCCGCCGCCGCGTATGCGATCCGCCGCATCGGGTCGTGCCCGCGCGCCCGCACGGCCCGGGGCGCGGAGGGCACGGGGACCAGCGCCACGACCCCCGTACCGCCGCCGTGCCCCGGTGCGGGCAGCCCTTCCCGTACGGCCCCGGCGAGGGCCACGCCGAGCGGCCCGGCCAGCCCGAGCGCGCCGCGCTCCTTGTGGGCGAGCAGCACGGCACGCGCCGCGTCCCGGTACGGCGCGGCCGCGTGCACGACGGGCAGCCCCGGCGGCTCCGGCCGTGGCCGCACCCGGCTGGGCACGTCGCCGCGCAACGCCGCCGAGCACCGCGCACACAGCGACGTACGCGACCTGCCGCAGCCTGCGCATTGGGCCGGCAGCACCAGGTCGGAGAGGTCCTGCCACCACCCCCGCATATCCACCACTGTGCCAACACGCGCGCCTGGCTGCCACCCCTGTGGACAACGCCCTGTGGACAACTGGGCAGCGCTGCCGGGAGGTTGACCGTGCGCAGCCCCCGACCGTCGTCCTACGCCGCCCCGGACAGCTCGGGCCCGCCCCCGGAGGGACAAGTGCGCTACCCCGGGTAGACCGGCGCCGTCCCGTCCTTCAGCACCGACTGCCACGCGGCCCCGGAGGGCAGCCGCACGATCCCGTCGTCCGAATGCGCCAGCAGCGGCAACCTGTCGTCCTCGGACGCGGCGATCTCGCTCACCCGGGTCAGCCCCGGCAGGGCCTGCCCGGTCGGCGTGGACCCGTCGGACTGCACGTACCGCATCTGCTGCAGCCCACCGGCCTCCCGGCCGACCACCACGAGCCGGCTGCCGCCCGCCCACGACACGGCCGTGACATCCTCCATGTCGGGTGCGGCGGAGCGCAGATCGGCCACCGAGAGCTCGACGCCGCCCTTCCCGTCGGACTGCCGCCCGACGCGTCCGATGCGCAGCGTCGTCGCACCCTTCTCCTTCACGAGCAGCGCGATGCGCAGGCCGTCGGCGGACATCTTGACCGTCTCGATCCGGGCGTCGTCGGCGAGCCCCTCGACGGAGACCTCCTGCATCCTGTCGCCGAGACCCTGTCCGAACGCGAGCAGCCGCGGGTTCTTCCGGTCCCGGTCGGCCACCCACAGGTCCCCGCGCCCGTCCCAACTGGGCGTCGACAGGCCGTCCTTCGCGTCCGCGGCCTGGCTGTGCACCAGCGCGTCACCCAAGGAGGCGCTGCTGACGAACGACGCCACGTACAGCGACCGGCCGTCGCTGGACACCCCCGCGGCGCGCTCCTGGTCGCGCGAGACCGCCACGGAGCGAAGGGGCTGCTCGCCCTGGCCGAGCGGCCCCTGCACCCGCTCGGGGTCCTGGTCGGAGCGGCTGTTCCCGGGCATCCGTACGAGCCGGCCCTTGCTGTCGAGGAAGTACTGGTCGTCCGGGACGGGGGACCTGCGCGGCGCCACGAAGGAGTCGGCGTCGTCCTTGTCCAGCGCGCACATGAGGCTGCCGTCGGGGCGCTTGAGCGCGACCTCGCTCACGCTCGACGACGACAGGTCCCGCAGCGAGAACAGCAGCTGGGCCGCCATCTCCTTGCATTTGGTCATGGTGACCGTGTCCGCGTCCTTCTTCAGCTTCAGCGGCACCGTCAGCTTGTTCGCGTCGTCCGGGGCGAGCGACTCCACGCCGTCCTTGAGCTCCGCGCCCGTCGGGAACGCCGTCCGCACCCCGCGGTCCAGCCAGCGTGTCGGCCCGGCGAGGACCTCCTTGACCGTCTCGGTCAGCGGGTCCGTCCACTGCCGTACGAAGACGGGATCGGCGACGAGCTGCCGCTGCGGCGCACCGTCCTCGGCCCCCGAATTCACCGCGTAGTAGTACTTGTTGACGGACTGGTAGATGCGCCGGAAGTCGTTCTTGCCGAGCACGACGCCCATCGGCAGGCTGTCGATCCGCCACTGGTTTCCCTTGGCGGTCTTGACCAGCGACAGATGCAGGTTCGTCTCGTACTGCTTCGCTTTCGGCTGGTAGGCCTGCTGCTGGTCGACCGCGGCGACCTGGCTGCCCGACAGCACGAAGGAGCGGCCCTCGTTGCCCGCGTTCTGCTGGCTCTCCGGCCGCGGGCTCGGTCCGTCGGCGAGCACCACGGTCTCGTGCTCCGGCCGCCAGCTCTTCGCGGCCTGCGGCGTCAGATACTTACGCGCCATCGAGTACGAAGGATCGTCACTGGTCAGCGCCTCAAGGAAGCCCTCGACCACGTTCAAGGGGCTGGCACCGTCCCGCGGCGGCAGCGCGAAGACCCGCACCTGCGAGTCCGGCCGCTGCGACGCCTCGACCGATTCGAGCCCACCGCTGTCCGGCATCGACGCGCACCCGGCGAGCACGATCACACCGCACCCGGCCAGCGCACCGGCCCGTACCGCGCGCCGCCGACGCGACGCCTGCTGCTCACTCACGACCGCCGTCGCTCCCCTCGCCGCGCTCGTCGGTTTCCGCGGTACGGCGTCCGCCCACGGCCACGTCACCCCGCCACGCGCCGGAACCGGGGCGCGTCCCGTCCGGCCCGCTCCCGTCGAGCTCCGTCGCGTCCACCGGCTCGACGGGGCCCACCTCACCGTCTCGCTCCTCCGGCTGCCGCGGCACGCTCGCACCGCCGCCGCGGGACACCACGCGCGAGCCGTTGCCCGGCAGCGCCGTCGGATCGGCGGACACCGCGGTCTGCGCGAAACGCGGCGCCATCGGCGCCTGCGCCGGCCGGGGCGGTATCTGGGCCGGCACCGTCGCGAGCTTCCTGCCCTCGCCGGCGACCGGCCCCGCCTCGCCGGACTCCCGGGCACGCCGCGAGTCCTCCGGCTCCAGCGGTATCGGCGAACCGCGCAGCGGCTCGTCGGCCGTCCGCGGCAATGTGAGCCGGAACTGCGAGCCACCGCCCGGCTCGCCCCACGCCTGCAGCCAGCCGCCGTGCAGCCGCGCGTCCTCCAGGGCGATCGACAGGCCAAGCCCGGTGCCACCGGTGGTACGCGCGCGTGCCGGGTCGGCCCGCCAGAAACGGCTGAACACCCGGGTCGCCTCGCCCGGCTTGAGCCCGACCCCGTAGTCGCGCACCGCCACGGCGACGGCGCCGCCCGCGGCCGCGAGCCGCACCACGACGTCCTTGCCCTCACCGTGCTCCACGGCGTTCACGACCAGGTTGCGCAGGACGCGCTCCACGCGCCGGGCGTCCGCCTCGGCCACCACCGGCTGCTCGTCGCCGACGACGCGCACGTGCGTGCCCTTGCGCTCGGCGAGCGGCTCGGCACCGCCGACGACCCGGCGGACGACCTCCCGCAGATCTATCGGCTCGGCTTCCAGCGCCGCAGCGCCGGCGTCGAACCGGCTGATCTCCAACAGGTCGGCCAGCAACGACTCGAACCGGTCCAGCTGGTCGGCGAGCAGCTCCGCGGAGCGCGCGGTCACCGGATCGAAGTCGACCCGCGCCTCGTGAATGACATCGGCTGCCATCCGTACGGTCGTCAGCGGCGTCCGCAGCTCATGGCTGACGTCGGACACGAACCGCCGCTGCATCCGGGAGAGATCCTCCAGCTGCTGGATCTTCAGATGCAGGTTCTGCGCCATCTTGTTGAAGGCCTCGCCGAGGCGCGCGATGTCGTCCTCGCCGGTCACCTTCATACGTTCCTGGAGACGGCCCGCCGAGAGCCGCTCGGCCACCCCGGCCGCCATCCGCACGGGCGTGACGACCTGCCGCACGACGAGCCACGCGATGGCCCCGAGCAGGACGACCACGAACAGTCCGGCCGTCGCGAGGGTGCCCTTCACCAGACCCAGGGACTTCTCCTCCTGGGTCAGCGGGAAGAGGTAGTACAGCTGGTACGCCTGGCCCTGCGGGTCGGTGAGCCGCTTGCCGATGACCAGGGCCGGCTGCGAATCGCCGCTGCTGTAGATGATCCGCGCGTACTCCTGCGACGCGCCCGTCATCCGGTCGACCCGCGCGCGCAGGTCGTCGGGCACACTGCGGTCCGGCACCACGCCGCCGGAACCGCGCGGACCCCGTCCGTTGCCGCTGTCCGTGTCACCAGGACTGAGCGTCACGACGTCGAAAGCGCCCTTACCGCCGCTGGAGAGCTGTGTGACGAGGTCGCTCAGCCAGCTGTTGGGGACCTGACTGGTGCGGCTCTCCTCGGACGCGCCGCCGCCCGAGCCGGTCACCGTCAGGTCCGCCTTGTCCTTGGCCGCGCGGAATCCGCCCTCGGCCTGGCTCTGTGACGCCTTCACCTTCGCGTCGAGCAATCCGTTGCGCACCGAGCCGATGACGACGATGCCGAGCAGCAGCACCACACCGAGCGACATCAGCAGCGTCGTGACGACGACCTTCAGCTGGATGTTGCGCCGCCACAGCCGCATCGCGGGCAGCAGCGGGCGCCGCACCCAGCGGGTGAACAGACGCAGCACCGGGCTGCCGTTCATCCCGCCCTGGAGCAGCAGCCCGCCGTCCGTCACCCGGCGCAGCCAGGAGCCGCGCCCGGCCGCCGGTCCCACAGGCCGCTCCGAGCGAGACCCCCGCTTGCCGGGGGGCGCCGAAGCGGCACTGTCCCGGGACACGTCAGCTCGGCCCTGCCTTGTAACCGACGCCACGGACGGTCACCACGATCTCCGGCCGCTCGGGATCCTTCTCGACCTTCGACCGCAGCCGCTGCACATGCACGTTGACCAGGCGGGTGTCCGCGGCGTGCCGGTAGCCCCAGACCTGCTCGAGGAGCACCTCACGCGTGAACACCTGCCACGGCTTGCGCGCGAGAGCGACCAGCAGGTCGAACTCCAGCGGCGTCAGCGCGATCGACTGCCCGTCCCGCTTCACCGAGTGCCCGGCCACATCGATGACCAGGTCACCTATGGCCAGCTGCTCGGGGGCGGGCTCCTCCGACCTCCGCAGCCGCGCCCGGATCCGGGCGACCAGCTCCTTCGGCTTGAACGGCTTGACGATGTAGTCGTCCGCACCCGACTCCAGGCCCACGACCACATCGACGGTGTCGCTCTTCGCCGTGAGCATCACGATCGGAACCCCGGACTCCGCCCTGATCAGGCGGCACACCTCGATGCCGTCCCTGCCGGGCAGCATCAGGTCCAGGAGAACCAGATCAGGCTTGGTCTCACGGAAAGCGGCCAGCGCCCTGTCGCCGTCAGCTACGAACGACGGCTCAAAACCTTCACCACGCAGCACAATGCCGAGCATCTCGGCCAGTGCCGTGTCGTCGTCGACGACAAGGACTCGTCCCTTCATGGACCACATCATCCCATTAGCTACTCGTTACCTGGCGTGACCTGGAACACAGCTCACCCAGGCTCTCAGCTGTCACAGGCGAAACAACGCCCCACTCTGTGACGATTGCCGTCACCAAATCAGCCGGCGTCACGTCGAACGCGGGGTTGTACGCCTGCGTTCCCAGCGGTGCCACCGGAATCCCGCCTCCTGCCTCCATTCCGGCCAGCGGCGCCTGCGGCGCCGTGACCTCTGTCACTTCGTGTCCGGCCCGCTGCTCCACCTCGATGGACGCACCGTCGGCCGTCTCCAGGTCCACGGTCGTCACCGGCGCCACCACGATGAACGGCACGTGGTGATAGCGCGCCAACACGGCGAGCGGATAGCTCCCCACCTTGTTGGCCACCGAACCGTCGGCGGCGATCCGGTCCGCCCCGATGAGCACCGCGTCCACCTCACCGGCGGCGAACAGCGACCCCGCGGCGTTGTCCGTGAGCAGCGTGTACGCCATCCCGTGCCGCGCGGCCTCGTAAGCGGTCAGACGTGCACCCTGCAACAGCGGACGCGTCTCGTCCACCCACAGCCGGCGCAACTGCCCCATGCGGTGCGCGGCGAGCGCCACGGCGAAGGCGGTGCCCTCACCGCCGGAGACCAGCGCCCCGGTGTTGCAGTGCGTCAGAATGCGGTGGTTCCCGCCGGGCAGCAGCTCATCGAGCAACCGCAGCCCGTACCCGGCCATCTTGACACTGGCCTCGGCATCTTCCTGATGCAGCGCCCGCGCGGCGGCGAGCGCCGCCGCCGCCGCGGCCCGCTCCCGTACGGCCGCCTCGCCACCCGGCCCGCTCTCCAGCGCGGCGCGGTACGCCTCCTGCGCCCTGCGCACGCCGTACCCGAGGTTGACCGCGGTGGGCCGCGCCCCCGCCAGCGCGTCCGCCGCGTCCCGCACGTCGAACCCACGGGCCGCCGCGAGCGCCACCCCGTACGCACCCGCGATGCCGAGCAGCGGAGCCCCGCGCACGGCCAGGGACCGGATCGCCTGCACCAGACCCTGCGGGTCCGTGCACACCAACTCGACTTCCTCGGCGGGCAGCCGCGTCTGGTCGAGCAGTACCAGAACCGGCCCTTCGGCCGGTTCCTCCCATCGGATCGCCGACAGGTCGACAGTCTTGGGCTGTATGTCTTCGCTGTGCCGTATGTCCTCACCGGATTGCGCGTACTGATCAGCCATCCGCCCAGTCTGCCCCGTACAGGCCCGACAATTGAAGGTGTCCAGCCCTTACGGGGCCAGGTCACCTGGCGCCCACCCCATGGCACGATGGCAGCCAACCTGCCGCCGCGACCGCGGACGGGCACCTTGAAGGAGCGACGATGAACGACACTCCGGGCTGGGCATCGCCCGGATCCGCCCCCTCCGACGGCCCCGACGGCAACCGCCAGGACGACGGAGGCGGCGACGCCCAGGGCGCCGGCCCGCAGGACACCGCGGGCCAGGGCCCCCAGTGGTCCAAGGAACAGCCACCGCCCGCCCAGTGGTCCGCCCCCTCCGGCTCGCCCAATTCCGACTCCGGCCAGACCCCGCCACCGCCGCCGCCACCTCCCGGCCAGGGCGGCCAGGGCTGGGGCGGTCAGGGCTGGGGCAACCAGCCGCCCGGCGGACCGGGCGGCTACGGCAGCCCCGGCGGCTGGGGACCCGGTGCCTGGGGCAGCGGCCCGCCGCCCGCCGCCAAGCCCGGCGTCATCCCGCTGCGCCCGCTCGGCGTCGGCGAGATCCTCGACGGCGCGGTGTCCACGATGCGCACGTACTGGCGCACCGTCCTCGGCATCTCGCTCACCGTCGCCGTGATCACCGAAGTCCTCGTCGTCCTCCTCCAGGGCTTCGTCCTCGACGACTCGACCACCGACGCCCTCGACGACCCCAGCGCCAGCGCGGGCGAGGTCACCCGCGCCATGGGCGGGATCCTGATCGGCTCCGGCGTGGTGCAGGTGGTCACGCTGCTCGGCACGATCGTCGCCACGGCCCTGCTCACCACGGTCACCAGCCGTGCCGTGCTCGGCCGCTCGGTCACCATCGGAGAAGCCTGGCGCGACGCCCGCCCGCAGCTCCTGCGGCTGCTCGGCCTGACGCTGCTGCTGCCGCTGATCGCCGCCGCGATCGTCTTCGTCGGCACGATCCCCGGCATCCTCGTCGCCGTACTCGGCTCGTCCAACGGAGGCCTCGCCCTCGCCGTCATCGGCGGCCTCGCCGGACTCGTGGTCGCCATCTGGCTGATGATCCGCTTCTCGCTCGCCTCGCCCGCGCTGATGCTGGAGAAGCAGACCATCCGCAAGGCCATGAGCCGCTCCACCAAGCTCGTCCGCGGCGCGTGGTGGCGGGTCTTCGGCATCCAGATCCTCGCGTCGATCATCGCCGGTGTCGTGGCGTCGATCATCCTGGTCCCCTTCAGCCTCATCGCGGGAACGGTCAGCGGCGACGGCCTCGGCAGCTTCCTCGACAGCAGCGGCGACGTGGGCTGGACCTTCCTGATCATCAGCGGCATCGGCGCCGTGGTCGGCTCCACCATCACCTTCCCGATCACCGCGGGCGTCACCGTGCTGCTCTACATCGACCAGCGCATCCGCCGCGAGGCCCTCGACATCGAACTCGCCGGCGCCGCGGGCCTGCAGGGCTACGGCGGCACCCCCGGCGCCACCCCGGGGAGCTGATGCGGTGAGCGCGCCAGGGGGAGTGCTCAGAGCCTCGGTCCGGCTGACGAGCGCCGGCGGCGACGAGCCACCGGTGACTATCCCGCGTGATCCCGCGCGGGAAGCGGCCGAGCGCGAGCTGTCCAAGCCCGCGTACCACGAGAATGACCCGAGCTGGTTCGTACGCGCCCTGAACAAGTTCTGGGAGTGGGTCGACAAGCTGTTCTCCGCCGCCTCCGACGCCACTCCGGGCGGCACGCTCGGCCTGGTCGTGATCCTGATCGCCGTCGTCGCCGTGGCGATCGCCCTGTGGTGGCGCCTCGGCACCCCCCGCCGCTCCCCCGTCCCGGCGGCCCCGCTCTTCGACGACCGTCCGCGCAGCGCCGCCGAACACCGCGCGGCCGCCGAGGCGCACGCCGCCCAGGGCCACTGGAACCAGGCCGTCCAGGAGCGGATGCGCGCCCTTGTCCGCTCCCTGGAGGAGCGCGCCCTGCTCGACCCGCGCCCCGGCCGCACCGCCGACGAAGCCGCCTCGGAAGCCGCCCGGCCGCTCCCCGGCCACGCGGACCGCCTGCACGCCGCGGCCCGCGACTTCGACGACGTCGCGTACGGCGGCCGCACCGCCACCCCGGACACGTACCAGCGCCTGGCCGCCCTGGACACCGAGGTGGAGAGCGCCACCCCGGCCCTGGCCGCCGCCCCGGGAGCGCCCCGGTGACCCGGCCCCGCACCTCGAACTCCCGCCAGGACAGCGGCAACCAGGGAGACCAGCAGCCCGCCGCGGCCTCGACGACGCTCACGGCACCGCCACCCCCGGCCCCTGCCTCCGGCGACACCTCCGTCACCCCCACGGCCCGCCAGGTCTGGACCCGCACGCGCGGCATCGCCCTCGCCCTCGTCCTCCTCCTGATCGCCGGCGTCGCCATCGCGGCCGTCCGCTCCGGAGAGAAGCACGGCACGCTCGACCCGCGCTCCGCCGACCAGTACGGCAGCCGGGCCGTCGCCGAACTGCTCGCCGACCACGGCGTCGACACCCGCCTGGTCACCACGACCGCGGAAGCCCGCGCCGCGACCGACCGCGACACCACCCTCCTGGTCGCCGTCCCCGACCTGCTCACCCCGCACCAGCAGGAGCAACTGCGGGCCGCGACCGCAGACTCCGGCGGCCGTACGCTCCTCGTCGCCCCCGGCGCCGCGTCCGTCGGCCGACTGGCCCCCGGGGTCACCGCGGACTCCAAGCCCAGCACCGACACGACGCTCGCCCCGGCCTGCTCCCTGCCTGCGGCCCGCCGAGCCGGCCCCGCCGACACGGGCGGCCACCGCTACAACACGAAGCTCGCCGACGCCGAATCCTGCTATCCGAGCGACGGCTCCCCCACCCTCCTTCGCCTGCCCTCGACCACAACCGACGGCGACACGGTGGTCATCGGCTCCCCCGACATCCTGATCAACGACCGCCTCGACGAGCAGGGCAACGCCTCGCTCGCTCTCCAACTCCTCGGTACCCACCCGCACCTGGTCTGGTACCTCCCCTCCCTCTCCGACGACGCCGCGGCCGGCGACGCACAGAACGACCGCAGCTTCTTCGACCTGATCCCCAGGGGCTGGCTCTGGGGCACCCTGCAGCTCTTCATCGCGGCAGCCCTGACCGCCCTGTGGCGCGCACGCCGTCTGGGCCCCCTGGTCGCCGAGCGGCTGCCCGTCGCGATCCGCGCCTCCGAAACGGTCGAAGGCCGCGCCCGCCTCTACCGCAAGGCGAACGCCCGCGACCGCGCCGCCACGGCCCTGCGTATCTCCACCCGCACCAAGCTCGCCCCCCTCATCGGCGTCCCCCCGTCCCAGGCGCACTCACCGGAGACCTTCCTCCCCGCCCTGGCACGCCAACTCCCGACGCCCGACCAGGACTTGCACACCCTCCTCTTCGGCCCTGCGCCGACCTCCGACGCAGCGCTCATCGCACTCGCCGACCACCTCGACGCCCTCGAAAGAGAGGTACGGAATTCATGATGGACCCGACCACTGACAACGCCGGGCCCACGACGGATCCCCGCAGCTCACGAGCGTCCCTGGAGGCCCTGCGCGCCGAGATCGCCAAGGCCGTGGTCGGCCAGGACCCCACCGTCACGGGCCTGGTCGTGGCCCTGCTCTGCCGCGGCCACGTCCTCCTCGAGGGAGTCCCCGGCGTAGCGAAAACGCTTCTCGTACGAGCCCTCGCGGCATCCCTCGAACTCGACACCAAGCGCGTCCAGTTCACCCCGGACCTGATGCCCAGCGACGTCACGGGCTCGCTGGTCTACGACACCCACACCTCACGCTTCTCCTTCCAGCCCGGCCCGGCCTTCACCAACCTCCTCCTCGCGGACGAGATCAACCGGACCCCGCCCAAGACCCAGTCCTCCCTCCTGGAAGCCATGGAGGAGCGCCAGATCACGGTCGACGGCACCCCGCGCCCGCTCCCCGAGCCGTTCATGGTGGTGGCGACCCAGAACCCGGTCGAGTACGAGGGCACCTACCCTCTCCCCGAGGCCCAACTGGACCGCTTCCTCGTCAAGTTGAACGTCCCCCTGCCCAACCGCCAGGACGAGATCGACGTCCTGACCCGGCACGCCGCCGGCTTCAACCCCCGTGACCTGCACGCGGCCGGCATCCGCCCGGTCGCCACGGCAGCCGACCTCGAAGCGGCCAGGGCCGCGGTCGCGAAGACCACGATTTCCCCGGAGATCACGGCCTACGTGGTCGACATCTGCCGCGCGACCCGCGAATCCCCGTCGCTCACCCTCGGCGTCTCCCCGCGAGGCGCCACGGCCCTGCTCGCGACGGCCCGCGCCTGGGCCTGGCTGACCGGCCGCGACTACGTCATCCCCGACGACGTCAAAGCCCTCGCCCTCCCCACGCTCCGCCACCGCATCCAGCTCCGCCCGGAGGCAGAGATGGAAGGCGTCACCCCGGACGCGGTCATCAACGCGCTCCTCACCCACGTCCCCGTCCCCCGCTGACCGGCCCGGAGACGACAACGACATGGCCCTCACCGGACGTACGGCCCTGCTCGCCGCCCTGGGCTCCCTCCCCATCGGGATCTGGGAGCCCGGCTGGACGGGCATCCTCGCCGTCAACGCCCCCTTGGCACTGGCCTGCGCCTGCGACTTCGCCCTCGCGGCCCCCGTACGCCGACTACGCCTGACCCGCTCGGGCGACACCTCCGTACGCCTCGGAGACCCGGCCGACGTCACCCTGACGATCACCAACCCCTCGCGCCGCCTCCTCCGCGCGCGCCTGCGCGACGCGTGGGCCCCCAGTGCCTGGCTCCCGGGCACGGAACACGACGCGTCCCGCCACCACGTGACGATCCCCGCGGGCGAACGCCGCCGCGTCACGACCCGCCTGCTGCCCACCCGCAGAGGCGACCGCCAGGCGGACCGCGTAACCGTCCGCTCCTACGGGCCACTCGGCCTGTTCACCCGCCAGGGAACCCACGCCGTCCCCTGGACGGTCCGTGTGCTGCCGCCGTTCCACAGCCGCAAACACCTCCCCTCCAAACTGGCCCGGCTGCGCGAACTCGACGGCCGCACCAGCGTGTTGACCAGAGGCGAGGGCACCGAATTCGACAGCCTCCGCGAGTACGTCCCCGGGGACGACACCCGCTCCATCGACTGGCGCGCGACCGCCCGCCAATCGGCGGTGGCCGTCCGCACCTGGCGCCCGGAACGCGACCGCCACATCCTGCTGGTCCTCGACACGGGCCGTACCTCGGCAGGCCGCGTCGGCGACGCACCGCGCCTGGACGCCTCGATGGACGCGGCCCTCCTCCTGGGAGCCCTGGCCTCCCGGGCCGGCGACCGTGTCGACCTCTTGGCCTACGACCGCCGCGTCCGCGCCCTGGTCCAGGGCCGCACAGCCGGCCAGGTCCTCCCGGCCCTGGTCAATGCCATGGCCCCCCTGGAGCCCGAGCTGGTCGAAACAGACGCCCGAGGCCTCACCGCCACGGCCCTGCACACGGCCCCCCGCCGCTCCCTCATCGTCCTTCTTACGTCTCTGGAGGCAGCCCCGGTCGAGGAGGGCCTCCTCCCCGTCCTCTCCCGCCTGACGAAACGCCACACGGTGATCGTCGCCTCTGTGGCCGACCCCGCGGTCGACATGATGGCCGCGGCCCGGGGCACAACGGAGTCCGTGTACAACGCGGCCTCAGCGGCCCAGGCCAAGGCAGAGCGTCTCCGTACCGCGGAGAAGCTCACCCGCCACGGCGTCTCCGTCGTGGACGCGACCCCCTCCGAACTGGCCCCCGCTCTCGCGGACGCGTACCTCTCCCTGAAATCAGCCGGCCGCCTCTGAGGGGGCGGCGGCACCCCGCCTGGAACGCAATAAAGCCGCAACCCCCGAGCAATCGCTCGGGGGTTGCGGCTTTATCAAATTTAGTTCGGCGGCGTCCTACTCTCCCACAGGGTCCCCCCTGCAGTA